>JBBRUD010000008.1:0-68563 GCA_038248065.1 Desulfovibrionales bacterium
CGGCGATGCCGTTTTCGGCTTGCTTCAGGATGCTCAGGATCTGACTGTCGAAGTAGCGGGACGTCTTCATGTAAAATCTCCTCGCCTGGGTTTACGAGAAAATTCTACTTTTCAGAACAACCTTTTATCGGGGGGATTACCACTGGAGGTAGCGCCCGGCGGCGTGGGCGGTCAAGATGGCCTCCCTAATCATCCTACAAATGCCCCCCCCAAAACGGGGACAGGGTGGGGACAATTGGCCGGATAGGGATAAACTCAAAGAAAAAGGGGCCTACGATTTTTGTCGTAAGCCCCTGTTTTTCCAGTGGTACCGGGAGGGGGACTCGAACCCCCAAGGCCTTGCGACCGGCGGATTTTGAGTCCGCTGCGTCTACCAATTCCGCCATCCCGGCAAAGGGGTTTCTCCAGTAGGTCAAGGACGTTGCATTGTCAAGAATCTCCCTTGTGATTTTTCCTGTGAACTGGTAGCCCGGCAAGCCATGCTTATTCCAATCGGAACACTGGTCAACGCAGGGGCCATCGTCGCCGGAGGGCTTGTGGGCCTGCTGTTCCATGGTCGTTTTCCCGACAGGGTGAAGCGCGTGGTCTTTCAGGCTCTGGGGCTTGCGGTGCTGACCATCGGCCTGCAGATGGCCCTGAAAATGGACCGGCCACTGGTTGTGGTTTTCAGCTTGGTGCTGGGCGGCATCATCGGCGAGCTGTGCCGCCTGGAAGAGCGCCTTGAGGCACTTGGCGACGCGGTAAAGGCCCTCACCCGCTCCAGCAACGCGCTGTTCACCGACGGGCTGGTCACGGCCTCGCTCATCTACTGCGTGGGCTCCATGGCCATTCTGGGCTCCCTTGACGAAGGGTTGCGCAACGACCCCACCATTTTGCTCACCAAGGCCACCCTGGATGGCTTCGCCTCCATACCTCTGGCCTCCACCTACGGCGTGGGCGTGCTTTTTTCCGCCCTGCCCGTGCTGCTCTACCAGGGCGGCATGACCCTGCTGGCCGATTCCGTGCGCGCCGTGGTCACTCCAAGCCTGCTGTCGCAGATTACGGCCACGGGTGGCCTGCTCATCGTGTGCATCGGCATCAATCTGCTGGAACTTACCCGCATCAAGGTTTCCAACTTTCTGCCCGCCCTGGCCGCGGCTGCGCTCTTGAGTTTCGCCCCCATTTAGGCCAAGAAGGACACCCCATGCACGAAATGTCCATCGCTCAATCCATTCTGGATATCATCCAACAGGAAATGGATAAAAACGCCCTGACCACGCTCATCAAGGTGAAGATCAAGCACGGCCGGTTGACCAATACCGTGCCGGAAGCCCTGTCCATGGCTTTCGAGTGCCTGACCATCGAGACCCCCATGAAGAGCGCTGTGTTCGAACTGGAGGAAATTCCAAGCCGCTACCAGTGCGCCAAGTGCCAGCACGAGTTCTCCCCGGAGGATTCCGCCCGGCTCTTTGTGCCCTGCCCGTCCTGCGGCGAAGAGTTCGGCCACACGGTGCTGGCCGGCCGGGAACTGTACATCGAATATATCGAGGCCCAATAGGAGCCGCCCATGAAAGTATCCGTCATCCGCAACGTCCTGGAAGCCAACGACCGTCTGGCCAACGAGCTCAAAGAGCACCTCACCCAGCGTGGCATCCTCTCGCTCAACCTCATGAGTTCGCCCGGCGCGGGCAAAACCAGCCTTCTGGAGCGCACCCTCACCGACCTCAAGGGCGAGTTCAAGATGGCCGTTATCGAAGGCGACCTCCAGACCGACAACGACGCCCGCCGCGTGGCCGCCACCGGCGCGCAGGCCGTGCAGATCAACACCGAGGGCGGCTGCCACCTGAACAGCTCCATGGTCATGGAGGCCCTGAAACAGCTGGACCTCGACGGCCTGGACATCCTGTTCATCGAGAACGTGGGCAATCTGGTCTGCCCTGCCGAGTTCGACGTAGGCGAAGATTTCAAGATCACCCTGCTTTCGGTGACCGAGGGCGACGACAAGCCCGAAAAATATCCGGTGATGTTCAGCCTGAGCAAGGCCATGATCCTCAACAAGGTGGATCTGTTGCCCTACGTGAATTTCAACATGGAGCGGGCCGTCAACTTCGGTCGCGCTCTGAACAAGGATATCGCCGTGCTGCCCCTCTCCTGCCAGACAGGCGAAGGCCTGGACGGCTGGTACGACTGGCTGCGCGCTGCAAGGGCGGTCAAGAAGGCCTAGTCCCTTCTTTTGGCCAGGAGGATAATCCTCCTGCAAGTGGACGGGATCCCCTTTGGCCGCCGGAGGCAATGCAGCCGTTTCTTTTGCGAGAGCCTCACATGATCATGAAAAGGGCGTCCACCAACCGGTGGACGCCTTTTTTTGTTCATTGCCCGCAAAATTGCTCTCCCCCCGCCGGTCACGCCTCTGGAATCAACTCGGCCTCCCAGGCCTCCACGTGGTACAGGCTGGTCCCGGGATTTTTGGCCCAGGCGCAGGTCTGCTCCATATTGGTTTCCACGGGCCAGGGGCTTTTACCCGCCAGAGCGGCAGCCAGGGAGGAGGCCCGCACCTGCTCCACTCCGGTAATGCTCAAGGTATGCTGCGGGCCGGAAATGTAGCGAAGTCTGTAGGTGTGCATTGCCATTCCTTTAAGGTTTTCAAGGCACGCTCCTGAGTCTGGCTCCAGACAGCATCCCCGAAAACACTCTCGGTTTCTCAGGGCAAGGGCGGCCGGAAAGCCTTCCAGCCGCCCTCTTCACGGTTACACGCTTCGCGCCCGCCTAGCCGTGCGCTCCGGGGAAGAAGGTAGCGCTCACGAAGTAGAGCACCACCAGGAGTACGGTCCCCAGGCCCAGGCTCCAGCGAATGAGCTTGATCTCAATAGGCTGGAGAGGCTCGTACTCCATCTTTTTCATTTCTTCTGCAACATTCACGTCGTCAGGCATTTGCATGGGGAACTCCTTCCTTGGTTAGGCCAGCGGCGGCTTGACGCCGTGGAAGAACAGCCAGGAGATGAACAGGCCGATCCAGATGATGAATCCGAACAGGCAGACCACATACACGGCGGCCAACCTGCCGATGCCTTCCTCCCAGAGTTTCTTGAAGTTGGAGACCACGCCGATGGTAAAGAAGGTCAGAATGAAGAACAGGGTGCGGAAAGTACCGGTTCCGGCGATTGCCGCCTTGCCGAACTTCAGCATGTCCCCGCCCTTGGCGCAAATGATAAGCATGATCAGGAAGGTGACCACATAGCCCAGCACGAAACGCGGAAAGCGGTCCAGCACTTCGGAGAAACGCATGCGCTGGCCGGGCTTGCATTCGATCATGGTGCACCAGATAATGGCCAGCACGAAGGACCAGACGCCGATGAACACGTCGATG
Source organism: Desulfovibrionales bacterium (assembly GCA_038248065.1). Classification (GTDB taxonomy): domain Bacteria; phylum Desulfobacterota; class Desulfovibrionia; order Desulfovibrionales; family Desulfovibrionaceae; genus Fundidesulfovibrio. The sequence goes on from JBBRUD010000008.1 coordinate 3,347, forward strand.
AAGATCTTGACCGTGGTGGCCGTCATGGTCACCCAGCCAGGCTGGTAGTTGATGCCGAAGTCGGCCATGGCCTTGGCCCGGATCAGGGCGTCGGTGATGACGCCGGAGGCAATGGCCCCGCCGTCGGATTTCACTGCCAGCCCCATCCAGGCGCCGGCTACCAGGGGTTCACTGGAAAGGCCCCATTGGGCCGCGAAAGGCAGAATGAGCATCTCCACGCAGGTGAACACCACCACCAACGAGGAAACCATGATGGGCACGATGGGACGGGCGCGGATGGCCCCGCCGGTGGCGATGGCTGCGGAAACACCGCAGATGGAGATGCCCGAGGCCAGGGGGGCGGCCCACTCCCGGCTGAATTTGAAGTGCTTGCGGGCCACGTAGTATACCAGTGCCCAGTAGATGAGGTAGGCTTCAACAATGGCGCACAGGCCCCGGAAGATCACCGAGGAGGCCAATCCCAGGGCGTCCACCGATTTCACGCCCAGTTCTGCACCCAGTACCACGATGGCGATCTTGACATACATCTCGGGACGCAGCGCTTCCTTGAGCGACTGGGCTGTGCCCGGCATGAAGTTGCCAACGAAAATGCCCGCCAGCAAGGCGATGATAAAGCCCGCCTCGCCGGTGAGCCCCATGGACCAGGTAAGGCCGAGTTTGGCCGTTTGATCTGGAGTGGCAGCGATAACCGCATAGCTGCCGAGTGCGAAACACCCGTAACTGATGAAGAAAACCAGTGTGAAACTGCTGATGAACTTGATGGCGTTGCCGCCGAGCATACGGACGCCCACGGCCAGAACGGCGGTCAAGAACCCGTAGGTGGCCAACAGCGCCAGCCAGCCGTTGAGATTTTTATATGCAGGAGTTGCGGTGCCGAAGGCCTTGTCGAAGGAAGTCCAGACGTTGGTCTTGATGCCCCAGCCCAAGACGTCGTATCCAGAAAAGTTGAGCATGGAGAGCAAAAACAAGAACAGCCCGATGATCAGGGCGAGCTTGTCCTCGGTCAGCCATCGTTTTTCAGCCATTCCAAACCTCCCTATTCCTTAAGGGGAAGCAACCGCCGATACTACGACACGCGCTCAGTACGCCTTGCGCTCTTACCCGGCCAGATCCTTCCCGTAGTGCAAAGAAGAAACACCTCACGCCGGTAGCAGCTTTTGTTCGAAAGCACCTCCTATACTTGAATACTCTTGTGGCAACTATTACCCCAGGCCTGCATGACGTCAACGGTTATGCAGCAGTTGCCCGGCATTTCTGGGATTTTTTTTGCGCTCCTGCACGGCAGGAACGCAATTTTCAATCATTACAGGGTGAAAGATTCATACTCCCTGGCCCATATGGCTGTAGGAAAATGTTCAATACTCTCGCCTGTTCAACCCAAGCAGACAAAACACTTCGTAAGTGATGGTGCCCCACCACCCGGCCAGCTCTTCCGGGCTGATGCGCCCTTCTCCATCGCCGCCCAGCAGCCAGATGTCACCGCCTTCTTCCACGCCTTCAAGGCCAGTGACATCCACGGCGCACATCTGCATGCAGATGCGGCCAAGCACCGGCACCCGCCTGCCGTTCAGACACATCCAGGCCTTGCCGCTGAGGCCCCGACTGTAGGCGTCGGCGTATCCGGCTGCCACCACGGCCACGGTCATATCCTTGGAGGCCGTATAGGTGCAGCCGTAGCTGATGGACTGCCCGGCTTTTAAGGCATGCACCGAAAGAATAACCGTCTTCACGCTCATGGCCGGTCGCAGGTCACGGCCCAGCACGGCCTTGGGAGTGCCTGCCAGAGGATTGGCTCCGTAGAGCGCAATGCCTGCCCGCTGGGCGTCGAAATGCAGGTCGGGATTGCCGAGAATGGCGGCGGAGTTGGCCAGATTGGCTTCGCAGGGAAAGCCTTCCTTCTCCAAGGCGTTGCGGATGGCCGAAAATTCCGCTGCCTGGGCAACCAGATAGTCCGTGGACTGGGGTTCGTCAGCCGTGGCCAGATGCGAACTGAGCATGGCTAGGCGCACGTTCTTCACCCCCCGCAAAAGCGCGGCTATCTCCGGCACATCAGCCAGAGTGAATCCCAGGCGGCGCATGCCGGTATCGAACTTCAGGGCGATGGAGAGTGTATCGTCGCGCTCGCCTGCAAGGCCATCCGTCGCCAGGCCCATCTTTCCGTTCTCCCCGGGCGCCAGACCCGCACGCTCCGCAGCCAGGGCCAGCACGCGCCGCAACTGCCCGAAGCTGTGGATGAAGGGCAGGATGTTGGACTTCCACAAGGCTTGGTATTCAGCCTCGTCCACCGGCCCCAGCAGCGAGATGATGGTTTTGGCGTGGCCGCCCGCGCGCAGGGCCACGGCCTCTTCCACCGTGCCCACGGCAAAGGTCCGCGCCCCGGCCTGGGAGAGCACCTGGGCCACCGGCAGCAGGCCGTGTCCGTAGGCGTCGGCCTTGACCACCGGTATCACCCCGCGGCCCGCAGCGTTCAACAGCTCGTAATTATGCACGATAGCGGCCAGATCGATGACCGCAGTAAGTTTATTGAAGGCAATAGCCATGAAAGCATCCTTTCCGGGCCGCTAGGCTTCCTGGCCCGAATTTGCTAGTGTTCCTTCGCGTCGTACGCCTGTAGCCAACATGTTCGCAACACGCGAAATCCATTGAGGGAAATGAACACCCCATACCGTACCATCCGCGTTCTGGCCCCGGAACTGCAAAACCAGATCGCCGCTGGCGAGGTGGTAGAGCGCCCAGCCAGCGTCGTCAAGGAACTGGTGGAAAACAGCCTGGACGCCGGGGCACTCCGGGTGCAGGTCACCATCACCGGCGGCGGCCAGGAGCTCATCGCCATCCAGGACGACGGTCGGGGCATGGACCCGGGCGAACTCAAGCTGGCCCTGACCCGCCACGCCACCAGCAAGCTCACCTCCATCCACGATCTGGAATCCATCGGCAGCTTCGGTTTCCGGGGCGAGGCCCTGCCCTCCATCGCCTCGGTTTCCCGGCTGCGCATGGCCTCCAAAAGCCGGGACTACCCGGACGCCCACGTTCTGGATGTCCATTTCGGCAAGTTCGGCGAGGAAGGCCCCACGGCCATGGTCCAGGGCACGCGCATCGAAGTGCGCGATCTGTTCGCCAATGTGCCCGCCCGGCTCAAATTTCTCAAGACCCCGGCAACAGAGGCCAAGCGCTGCGAAGAGGTGATCCTGCGCCTGGCCCTGGCCCGGCTGGATGTGGCCTTCAAACTGCAACTGGGCGAGCGCACGGCCCACCGCTTCGTCTCGGGCCAGAACCTCGTCTCGCGCCTTTCGGCCATCTGGCCCCCGGCCGTCACTCAGGGCCTCGTGCCGGTGGAGGGCGAGATGCACGGCTACGCCCTCACCGGGCTGGCCGGACTGCCCCAGATAAGCCAAGCCAGGCCCGACCGGCTGCTCTTTTACGTCAACGCCCGCCCCGTGCAGGACCGAGTGCTGATGCGAGCCGTGCGCGACGCCTACAAAGGCCGCATGCTCTCGCGGGATTACCCCCAGGCTGTGCTGTTTCTCACCGTGCCGCCGGGCGAGGTGGATGTAAACGTCCACCCGGCCAAGACTGAAGTGCGTTTCCGCGACGAAAGCATGCTCTTCAGCCTGGTGCGCCAGGCCGTGGGTCGCGCCCTGGAAGCGGGCTCGCCCAGCGCCCGCATGACCCAGGTGATGGGCGAAGGCTCGCCGGAACTGCCGCGCGAGGCCGCGCAGGAAGGGGAAGCCGTGGCCGCCGTCGAGCCCAGGCGCTTCCCCAAGCACCCCACCTACCGGGCCTATCTTTCCGAAATATTGAAAGGCGACGAGCCCCAGGACAGCCCCTTGTCTTCCGGGCAGCGCTCACCGGACATCCCTGCCGTGCACGAAGGGCATGCACCCTACGGCAGCAATGAGGATGAGGACGCCCAGCGCGGCCAGGATGCTGGCCAGCCCCGGCGGGACTCTTCCGCCATTTTGGCCGGGCGCGACGGCTGCGGCCCAAACGTCAGAGAGGGTGCCCTGCCCCGGCGGGATTCCTCCGCAATTCTGGCTGGCCGCGACGGCGGCAGCCCGCGCTGGAGCGGTGCGGACGGAGAATCCTCCCCCGGTGCAGCGGACGCCACGTCCTGGCGCGATAGGGTGCAATCTTCCGCTCTTCCTGATCGCGAAGGAGCGCCCTCCTCCCCGCCAGGGCACGAAGCAACGCCATCCGCCCTTCATGGGCGTGAGGGGATGCCCTCCTACGCTCCTGGGCGCGACGTGGCGTCCCCCTCATCTCCTGGTCGCGAAGGGGCGTTTTCATCCGCCCTGGGACGCGGTGGGGCGCCCTCCTCCGCCCCTGGTCGCGAAGGAGCCGGGTATGGCCCTGACGCTGCTGCGGAGCGCCCCCTGCGGGCCACCGCCTCCAGAACGCGGGGCATCGACTATCTGGGGCAGGTGGCCGACACCTATCTGGTGCTCAAGCTGGCCAAGGGCGGCGTCGCCCTGGTGGACCAGCACGCAGCCCACGAGCGGGTGCTCTTCCAGCAGATGCGCAAAAGCCACACCCGTGGGGAAAGCCAGCCCCTGGCCATCCCCTTCGAGATGGCCCTGCACACCTCGGAGCAGAACAAACTGACCATGCTGTGGAAGGAGCTGGCCGCCCTGGGTTTCCAGATGCAGGCCGTGCGGCCGGGGCTGGTATCCGTGCGCGGCATCCCGCCCCTGCTGACCACCGGGGCGGCAAAAGAATTTTTGAGCGAGATTCTCACGGGCCGCTCCAAGGCCATGGAAGACCTCTGGGCCATGATGAGCTGCAAAGCCGCCATCAAGGCCGGGACGCCATTGGCCTACGAGGAAGCCATGAGTTTGATTGAGGCCTGGAGCGCCACGAAAGACAAGGATTTCTGCCCCCACGGCAGGCCGGTGGTGGTGACGTGGGATGTGAAGGAGCTGGAGAAGTTGTTTAAGCGGAGGAAATGAGGGACGGGCGCTGGTGTGGGCACTGGATGCCGGAGGCCCTGTGGTTGCGGGCGATGGCGGCTCCGGCGGTCCTCGCCCGATGCGATTCCTCGGACGAAGCGTCCTGCGGCGCATCGGCCTGCAGTCCGGCGGAGCCGCCACCGCCCGCCCGGATACGCCGGAATTACGATCAGAAAAATCCTCTCAACCAGCTTTGTAAAGATACAACTCTTCTTCAATGAACTTTCAAGGACACGCACGCCGACGACAAAACACTTTAATATAAGGGATTCCAAAGTGCCACTGGCCCTTTGGCCGCCGGAGGCGAATTCTCAATTCCCCCTCACAAATACCTGTCCCCACCCGCCAGATACTTCCCCACATACTCCTCCACCGCCACTTCCAGCGGCGTGAACGCCCTCTCGTACCCGGCCTTGCGTAGCCTCTCCATGGGGGCCTCTGTGAAATACTGGTAGGTGTTGCGGATGGTCTCGGGCATGTCCACGAAATCGATGCTTTCGGGCAGGCCGAGGGCGGTGAACACCGGGCGCACCAGGTCCAGGAAGCTCCGCGCTTTGCCTGACCCTACGTTGAACAGGCCGCAGGCCTCCGGGTGCTCCAGCAGCCAGCAGACCACATCGGCGCAGTCCTTCACGTACACGAAATCGCGCAACTGGCAGCCGTCGTCATAGTCCGGCCGGTGCGAGGTGAACAGGTTCACCCTTCCCGTCGCCTTGATCTGCGCAAAGGCCTTGCAGGCCACGCTTTGCATGTCGCCCTTATGGTATTCGTTAGGGCCGAAAACATTGAAGAACTTCAGGCTGGCTATGCGGCCCAGAAAGCCCTGGCGTTTGGCGGTCAGGTCGAAGAGGTGCTTGGAGTAGCCGTACATGTTCATGGGCTTCAGGCCCTCCAACTGCGCGGCGTCGTCGGCAAACCCCTGGGAGCCGTCCCCGTAGGTGGCCGCGCTGGAGGCGTTCACCAGCCGGATGTTGCTTTCCAGGCAATGGCGGGCCAGTTCCAGGCTGTAGCGGGTGTTGTTCTCCATCAGATAGCCCGCGTTGCGCTCGGTGGTGGCCGAGCAGGCCCCCATGTGTACCACGGCAGTAGCGCCGAAGGGATTCTTCTCCCTGCGGATGCGCGCCAGGAATTCGTCCTTGTGCAGATACTCGGCAAAGCGGCGGTTCACCAGATTGCGCCACTTTTCGGACGTGCCCAGGTCGTCAACGATAAGGATGTCCTCGCGGCCCATGGCGTTGAGCTTCCAGACCACCGCGCTGCCCAGAAATCCTGCTCCGCCGGTAACAATCAGCATGGTTAGCTCCCTCGTGTCACGTTGCAGTTTTGGGGTAAGCGAGGCCTGCGCAGATTGCAACCGCTCAGCCCTTGCCACCTCCAGGAATTTCTACTAGCAACCGCCCACGGGAGGACATCATGCTCGCCATTCTCGACTACAAAGCCGGCAACCAGACCAGTGTGCGCAGAGCCTTGGATTACCTGGGTATTCCCTGCCAGATAACCGCTGATCCGGCACTGCTGCATCAAGCCAAAGGCGTGATCTTTCCTGGCGTAGGCGCTGCCGGACAGGCCATGGACGAACTCACCAGCACCGGACTGGATGCTGTTTTGAAAAATCTCGTGCAAGAGAAAAAGCCCCTGCTGGGCATCTGCGTGGGCTGCCAGATACTGCTCGATTACAGCGCGGAAAACGACACCCAGGCTCTGGGCATCGTGCCCGGCGAATGCGCCATGTTCAACCGCGCCTTAACCGACGAGGACGATCAGCCCATCCGCGTGCCCCACATGGGCTGGAACAAAGTGGCCCTGGCCAAACCCTGCGAGCTGTTCGAGGGCATCGATCCCGGCGCGGAATTCTACTTCGTGCACAGCTATTTCCCGGTGCCCAAAGGCGACTTCGTGCTGGGCACCACCTTCTACGGCCTGGAGTTCTGCTCCATGCACGGCCGCCCCGGCCTGTGGGCCGTGCAGTTCCACCCGGAGAAGAGCGGACGCCCCGGCCTTGCGCTGCTGTCCAACTTCGCCAAATACTGCGGGGAGGCCGCCGATGCTCAGTAAACGCATTATTCCCTGCCTGGATGTCCGCGACGGACGGCTCACCAAAGGCGTGAAGTTCCAAGGCAACGTGGATATCGGCGACCCCGTGGAAGTGGCCCGGGCTTACTACGAGCAGGGCGCGGACGAGATCGTGTTCTACGACATCACCGCCTCTGCCGAAGGCCGGGGCATCATGCTGAAGGTTGTGGAAAAGGTCGCCTCCAAGATCTTCATCCCCTTCTCCGTGGGCGGGGGAATCTCCACCGTGGACGACATGCGGGCAGTGCTGCTGGCGGGAGCTGAGAAAATCTCGGTCAACTCCGCAGCCGTGAAGAACCCGGATATCATCAGCCAGGGCGCGGCGGCCTTCGGGTCCCAGTGCGTGGTGGTGGGCATGGACGTCAAGCAGGTGCCCGTGCGCGAGGACATCCCCTCGGGCTATGAGATCGTCATTCACGGCGGCCGCAAGTTCATGGGCCTGGACGCCCTGGAATGGGCCAAGACCGTGGAAGCACTCGGCGCTGGTGAAATCTGCGTCAACTCCATCGACGCCGACGGCACCAAGGAAGGCTATGAGCTGAACCTCACCCGCCTGATTTCCGACGCCGTCACCATCCCGGTGATCGCCTCCGGCGGCGCGGGCTCGCCCAAACACATGCTCGACGCCTTAAACGAAGGCAAGGCCAGCGCAGCGCTGATCGCCTCCATCGTGCATTACGGCGAATATACGATTCCCCAGTTGAAGGAATATATCAGCGCAGGCGGCGCCAAGATGCGCATGGTCTGGTAGAAAGAGCGAAGACGCTATCTGAAGCGGGGAGAGCGTTCTAGACGTTCTCCCCGCTTTTTTCGTTTTGCGGCAGGTGCACAAGCATATGCGTGCCCTCCGCCTCGCTGGTGGTGAAGCTGATGTCCCCGCCGTGGGCGCGGGCGATCAGGCGGGCGCTGTAGGTGCCAAGCCCCGTGCCGTCGGGCTTGCCGCTGGTGACGAAGGGATCGAAGAAGGTTCCTCGGATGTCCTCGGGAATTGCCCCCATGTTGTGGATATCCACGGAAAACGGGTCGCCGGTGATGGTCACGGTCACGGTCGTGCCTTTCGGAGCGGCCTCCACGGCGTTTTTGATGAGGTTGGACAGGCAACTCTCCAGGTGATGCTCCTCCCCAAGCACCGGACAGACGCCCTCCCCCAGGGGCTTGCCGTCCTTGACAAAGGCCAGGCTGACGTCCCTCTCGCGGGCCTGCACGGCGACATTGGCGGCAATGCACCGCAGCACCGGCGTCAGGTCGAAGCGTTTCCCTGAAAGCTGGTACACGCCCTGCTGCATCTTGAGCAGATCAAGGGAGGCGTACACCATATGCAGCAGGTGTTCTCCGTTTTCCTTGATGACCTCAAGAAAGCTGCGCTCCTTCGGGGCGATGTCCTGGCGCTTGAGCAGCGCTCCGGCCAGGCCGACGATGCCCACCAGGGCGCTCTTCATGTCGTGGCGGGCGGTGCGCTCCACATCCTCCCGCACTTGTTCCCGCTGCTTGCGGTCGGTGATCTCATGGCCGAAAACAGCCACGCCATACACCGCGCCGGAAGCGTCCAGAACCGGCGACATGCTGGTTTCAAAGAACATGCCCGCCCGCTCGTCGCAAAACGTCACAGGAGCCTTGCTCTCGATGGCTTGAAGGAAGGGTTCCCGGCGCTGATCCGCCAGATCAGGTGGAAGAAGATCGAAGAACAGTCTGCCGCGCATGGTGGAAGCGGTCAGGCCAAAACGTTGTGCAGCGATGGGATTGGCCAGAATGATGTGGCCGGTGGTATCAAGAAGCAGAGCCGAATCCAGGGAAACGTCGAGGAGCAGGGCAGCCAGGGCCTGAGGATCGTCCCCGGCGGGGCTGCCGGGAAGAGTCGCACCGTTGTCCGGTTCCTTCTCCATGCAAAGGCTCCCGATTGTGCGCAGAAGTTATCCGGCTCGAAATTCTCCGCTCTTGCCGCCCGACTTGTACAGCAGGCGCACCCGCTCGATAACGATATCCTTCTGCACGGCCTTGCACATGTCGTACAGGGCCAGGGCGGCCATGGAGGCGGCGGTCATGGCTTCCATCTCGATGCCGGTCTTGGCCGTGACTTTGGCTTCGGCCTCGATGCGCACGCAGCACGCTTCGTCGTCCAGGTGGAAGCGCACATCCACGGCGTCCAGGCCCAGCGGATGACACAAGGGGATGAGGTCGCCGGTTTTTTTGGCGGCCATTATGCCCGCGATACGGGCCACGGCCATGGCGTCGCCCTTGGGCAGGGCGTGGGTCTTCAGCAGCGCGTAGGTTTTGGCGGAAAGCCGCACCACGGCCTCGGCCACGGCCACGCGTGCAGTGACAGCCTTTTGCCCCACATCCACCATGCGCGCCCGGCCCTGTTCGTCCAGGTGGCTGAAAGGCTGCTCTTCGGACATCAGGACCCCATGGCCTTGTCTTTGGCCTTCTTGAAGAAGTTTTTCACCTTCTTCAAGGGCTTATCTTCCTCAAGCGCCAGGAATTCCTTAAGGAGTTCCTCCTGCTTTTTGGAGAGGCTGGAAGGGGTCTTGACGATCACTTCCACCAGCAGGTCGCCCTTGTTGCCCCGGCTGGGATGGGGAAGCCCCATGCCGCGCAGGGAAAACACTTCGCCCGATTGGGTGCCCTTGGGGATTTCCATGGTCTCCACCTCGTCCAGGGTGGGCACTTCCAGCTTGTGGCCCAAGGCGGCCTGCACCATGCCGATTTCGGCGGTGAAAATCAGATCCTGGCCCTGGCGGCGGAAGGTTTTATCCTCTTCAACAAAGATGACCACGAAAAGGTCGCCCGGAGGTCCGCCGTGAACGCCCAGCTCGCCCTCGCCGCGCACGCGCAGACGGGTGCCGTCATCCACGCCAGCGGGGATGCGCACTTTCAGCTCACGTACATCGGGCACATGGGCGCGCCCACGGCAGCGCGGACAGGGATTGGAGACCATGGTCCCCTCGCCCCGGCACACCGGGCACGTGACAGCGATGCGGAAAAATCCCTGGGACTGGTGCACCTGGCCCTGTCCGCCGCACTGGCGGCAAGTTTCGCGCTTGGAACCGGGTGCGGCCCCTGTGCCCTCGCAGTCGGGACAGGGTACGTTCCTGGGTATCTTCAGGGTGACTTCGGAGCCCTTGGCCGCATCGCGGAACGAGATGCGCAGGTCGTAGCGCAGGTCGCTTCCGGCCTGAGGACGCGGCCCGCGGCCACGACCGCCGCCGCCTCCGCTGAAACCGAAGAACTCGCCGAAGATATCGGAGAAGGTGCTGAAGACGTCGTCGGACGAGGAGAACCCGCCAAACCCGGTGTCGCCAAGACCCTGATGGCCAAAGCGGTCGTACCGGGCGCGTTTCTGCGGATCGCGCAGCACTTCGTAGGCCTCGGCGGCTTCCTTGAACTTCTGCTCGGACTCGTCGTCGCCGGGATTGCGGTCGGGATGGTACTTGAAGGCCATCTGGCGATAGGCTTTTTTCAGCTCATCGTCGCCCGCATCCTTGGGAACTCCCAACAGCTCGTAGTAATCGGCTTTGGACATGGAAGGCTACTGCTGATGGTCTTCGCGGAAGATGCCGGCTTCGGCGATGGATCCGGCGGGCAGAACCTTTCCTGCGGCGATCTCGCGCAGGGAGGTGACCACTTCCTTGTTGGGGCATTCCACCAGGGGCGTGTAGCCCTCGCGGAACTGCTTGACCCGCTTGATGGACATCTGGACGATCATGAAACGGTTGTTGATCTGCTCAAGGCAATCTTCGACGGTAATACGAGCCATGTGGCCTCCACGCTTTGCGTCCCTTTGGGACAAGCGATTGATCTCTCAAATTAATCAGGAAATTCTGACAGTCAAGGCATGCGCCGGAAATTTCCATCAGGGGAACAGGTGTACTTAGTCGATGGTTCGCCGGGGGTCAAGCGATAGCCGGGCCGGACCGGACCGCCGTCACGTCAATACGCCAGCTTGCCCAGGCTCTTCAGAATGAGCGTGCAGCCCATGGAGAACATGCCCATGAGCCCCATGCCGCAGGAGAATCCGGCCAGGAGCACCGGAGCGTACTGCCGCCACATTTTACCATAGCGTTTGTGGAAGTACCAGCGCCCCAGCAGCGCACCGAACACCTCCAGGATCAGACCATGGGGGATATGCTGGCCAAGACCCCGCACCACGCCGTAAATAAGCAGTACCGGCAGGCCAAAGACATTGAGCAGCGCGTAAGTGATCAGGCCAAGGCCCAGCCCGGCCATCAGATAATTGCCGCTCAAAGCCTGGTAGAACAACGAGTTGCCTTCCAGTGTAGAGGTCTGCATCAAGAGGCTGTTCAAGGCCTGCAAGTGCCACAACTGCTGGGCGTAGGGATAGCTGGCCGAGGGCAGGGGCGCCAATTGCCAGATGAACTGCGAAAACAGCAGGCTGGCGACCATCACCACCGGGAAAACCACAAACTCCGCCTTGATGATGCCGCGCAGATTAGTGCCGGTCAGTTCGATCTCGCGAAAATCCACCGTGGCCTTGCCGTAGTTGTGGATAGGAATGGGCGCGTACCAAATCTCGATGCCGTGGTAGCCGAAGAATTTGGCCCCGGCGATGAAACTGGCCTCGCGCACCAGGGGCAGGCTGACGAACTGCCCGGCCAGGCCCTCCATGCGGGCCGTAATGTAGGAAATCACCGGCGTGTAGATAAACCCGTAGAGTGCGAAGAATATCCAAGGGAAGTTGGGCACCAGCCACAGGCACATGCCCACGTAGGCAAGCGTGGAAAAGATGTAAATGGCGATGGACACCCAGAAGTTGATGTCTCCCCGACCGGGATGGCTTTTGAACACCTGCCGGTAATCCACCCCGCCAACGTTCTTGCGCAGGCTGCGCACCACCTGCCAGATGCCGATGACGGCGATGGCCAGCCCCAGGCCCAGGCCGAAGCTCAGGTAGAAGTCGAAGCTGTTGGCAAACACCGTATCCACGGTGCCCATGCCCCGGTGCCAGCGGTGCAGGATGCCGTGCTCGTAGAGGATGGGGTTGGCCACAATAGTAATTATCTGCCCCACCAGCCCACCGATGACTGCCCAGAACGGCAGCACCATGCCGGTGAACACCAGCCCCAGATCGAACTGGATGCCGGTGGCCACCGCGGGCAGAATGTCTTCAGTGTGCCGCGTGAGATCAAGCCACGGCAGGGGAATAAGCCGGATGGGCTCGGTGAAGATGAGCCCCGAGAGCACCGGGAAGAGCACGTACACTCCGCCGAAAAGCATGCCGATCACCCCGCCGATGGAGAACACCCGCCACTTCCACCCGGATTTCCTGTCCTCGGTGGATTCTGCCAGGGCCATGGTGCCCAGCGCCCCCACCGGGGCCATGGGGAAAGGCAGCTTCTCCACATCCGAGGTGATACGGTACAGGGCGTAGCCCAGGCCGAAATGGTCGATGCGCTGCACGATCTGCGACCCCACCAGCAACAGAATGGGGATCAGCCAGTCGCGGTGCAGAAAGGTGCGTTCGACAAAGGATTCCGAGCCTGACCCGGGCGCGACCCAGGTGGGGATGAGGTCGGTGAGTCCAAGCATTCTGGCCGCGTCGGACTGCACCAGATACTGGCTCCACAGGAGCCCCTGGAAAGGCGAGTGCATGGCCGCCCCGGCCATGTAGTACAGCAGGAACACCTCCTGCTGCTTCAGATCGGTGTAGGCCCGCTTGGCCACCTCGGCGAAGAGGATGATGGTGACCCATCGGGCGGCCGGGCCGATGCCCGCGCCAACCACCAGATTGAGGTACATGGAGCCGGGCATCATGAGGAAGCCGATGAACACGGCTCCCACCACGGTTTTCCAGTCGAAGCCCTCCTCAAAGGTGGTGGGCGTCTCCAGGAGGTCCCTGTATTCAGACAGTTCCTTATCGTCGTACATGCAAAGGACCCTTAGGCAATGCTCGGATGTTCACAGGGTTGGTCACGACGGAAGCACCTGATAGCTCTGCCCCATATACAAACCGATGACGGCGAAGATGCCGGCCATGAGAAAATCGCCCAATATGAGCCCGATGAACAGGAAGCGCACCTTTCGGAAGAGCGCAACGCCTCCGTAGCGCAGAGTGACGTGGTTGCACAACCAGCCCACGAAAAAGCTGAACCACAGGATGCGCATGGAGGAACTGTACAGGGTCAGGTAGCCGATGGGATGCAGGGGCCACCAGTAAAAACGCTGGAAACACAGTACCAGCCCAAGCATCACTGCCGCGCCCACAGCGGCGAAGGTGATGATCCAAGGGTTGGGGCCGCCTGGGGCATCCACCAACCGCTGCACGTTCTCATAGACCGTGAGCACCGTGGAGGTTTCCCACTCGGCCTGAATATCGCGCACGCCCACCTTGTGGCACAACACCAGCATGGCAGCGAAAGAAGCCACCACGCCAAGAATCAGGGCCACGCACAAGCCTCCGGCGTACAGCCGCTTCTTGAGCGCCGGTTCCCCCACCTTGGCGGCGTGCACCAGCGAGGGCATCAGCGATTCGCGCAGGTCGACAAACTGTATCTTCTGCATCACAGCGCCAAGCAGCAGTCCGAGGCCCGAAAAAAAGCCCGGCCCTAAAAAGGCCAGCAGCCCGTCCATGGGCGCGGCGGTCAGAGTGAAGTAGGCGATGCCGCCCTGGCAGATGATGCGGCTGGCAACCACCATGATCACGAAAAAGATGCTCATGAGCAGCGCAGACTGCACAAGAGGCATACCGAAATACTTGCACCAAGCCAAAAGGCCCGCGCCGCCGAGCACAAGCCCCCAGAAGGCCAGCCGCGTGGAAAACCACTCGGCGTCCCCGGCCGCCTGGGCCTTGCCTCCGAAAGCGCTCTTGACCACCTCGAACAGGTGGTGCCGGGCAAGCCAGAGGATGAAGAGGAAGAACACCCCGTAGGCTCCGATGGTCTGGGTTTCCTCCGCCATGGTCAGGGTGGGACCGAAGGTGACGCCCAGGGCAGACTGCGGCACCTGATACCCAACCATGGCGAGCATGCCGGAGAGGAAACCGCCCATGATGAAGAAGCCCCAGAAGCTCAGCGAAATCTGGCGCGAGGTCAGGAAGGCGAAGCCGATAAAGGCCGGGATGAAGTAGATTTTAAGCTTGGTGAACCCGGAAAACAGCCCGGTCTTGTCGAAATAGGGCCCGGCCAGGATCAGGGTGGGCATCTGGGGCACCGAGGGCATATAGAAGGACAGGCCGTTGAGGGTATGCAGCATCACCGGAACCAGTACCCCCATCAACAGGTAGGGGTTGGAAAAAAACGAACCCACCAGCCCGGCCCCCAAGGCCTCTTCCATCATGTAGGGCAGGCGCAGCAGCGGAAAGTTCATGCGCTCGTTGACGATCCACTGGCGGCTGAACAGGTTCACCGTGCACATGAGCACCAGGTAGGTCAAAAGAATGAACACGCCCCAGGCGGCCAGAGGTCCGGCCCAGGCGTCCCAGGGGATGCGCCGCAGGATTTCCAGCCAGGAGAGGGACCGCCCGCCCGGCAGGCCGTTGTACAACAACTCCACGGCCTGATGGTCGGTGACGGCCAGCCCCCTGGGCATCAGCGGAGCCAGGGTTTCCCCCCAACGGTTGCCGTCGGTGGCGAAATGGTCCAGCGCGGTGACGTTGATGAAAAATGTGCGGGCCAGCCCGGTGTAGGCGATGCCGGACACCACCACCGCCAGCATCCAGGCCACCAGCAGTTCAAAACCGGTCAGCAGCGGTCTGGAGCGGCGGATGCTGGCCACCAGCGCCACGACGATGGTCAGGCACACCAGCAGGATAAAGGGCGCAAGGGGAAAGTGCCCGCCTGCCAGGGGCGTGGCCGAGAGGTACATGTTGTTGTAGGGCGTGGCTAGGCACAACAACGTGCCCATGGTTATGCCCACAACAAGGGCGCGCGGACGCAGATCGGCTTTGGTCATAACAGGGCAGCCCTAGCTTCCGGTTACCGGGTTTTTCATACTGGTATCCACGCTGGCCTCAAAGGAGGTCCGCATTTCCTGGTCCAGGGAACGCCACACCAGCATCTGCTTGCGCAGATCGTCCAGGAAGCCCTTGTTCAGCCGCAGCCACATGCCCTCTTCGCCTGCCTCGCGCACCAGCTCCACGGAGATTTCCAGGTAGCCTGGATGCCACATGGCCGGGCTGAAGGTGATGGTCACCCGCTGGTTGATGCCGAAATCGAAAGGCGCCAGCCAGACCTTGGCCTTGATGCGAAGGCAGGAATCGAGAGCGCAGAACTCGCCATGCACTTCGCCGGGATGCGGCCCTGCTCCGGGTTCCTTCCAGGGGCATACGAAATCCTGCTGGACATCGGCCGAGGAGAACAGCCCGTGGGACACGTCCTGGTGCGCTTTGTAGTATTCCAGCAGAAAGCCCCCGGCACAATCCTGTTCGCGTATGTGCATGAGAAACGGCAGGGTGGCGTTGATGGCGCCGTTCACGGGTTGCGGCAGAGTCCAGGAGCGGTTCACGTCGGGTATGGCGATGTTGGCCGCCACTCTGGAGGGGTAGATGACCGAGAGCAGCACCACCATGATCACCAGCCCCATGGCCGCAACGCCGGAAAGGGAGGAATAGTTGGCGGTCATGCCCTTCCAGATGGCCGTGCCCGAGAGCAGACCTGCCGTGGTCTGGGCCAGCAGATAGCCCAGCACTGTGGAAATGACCGCAAAAGCCAGAGCCTCGGCCACGAACAGGAAGGAAACATGCGTGGGGGCCAGGCCCACGGCCGTGTACACCGCTATCTCGCGTTTACGCTCGTACACCGCGCCGATCATGGTGCTGAGCACGATGAGCATGGCGATGACCAGGGGGATGATAATATTGGGCACGCCCGCATAACTGATGACGTCGGTGGAGTGGAAAATGAACGTTCCCTGGTCCATGCCCGCGTAGATAGTCAGGCCGAAGCGGTCGGCCAGCTGCTCGGCCAGCCCCTTTTCCACGCCCGTGGCCAGGGCCAGGCTCTTGAGCTGCCCGCCCATGCCCATCACTGCCTCGTAGGGCAGAATGATCACCTGATCGGCGGGAATATGCTGGTAGCGGCCCTGATATCCCAGCACGTCGTCGCCGGATTCCATGGCCTCGTTTTCCGTTTCGGTCACTTCCAGGGCTGCCTCGTTGGGGAAGGTCACCGGAGTCAGGGGCTCGCCGTCAAGGTCAGTGCCGCGCTCCAGTTCAGGACCGGAAAAGACGCCGCGCACAGCGTAGGGCTCACCCCAGAGCATCACGGAATCCTTGCCCGGCACAACTCCCAAGCGTTTGGCCAGGGCTTCAGGCAACAGGACGGCCTTGCGTTCTCCGGGTTTGAACCACTGGCCTGCGGTAAGAATGCGGTCCAGGCCGCTGACAGCGGGTTCAAAGGCCGATAGGCCCATCACACCGCGCACCACCTCGTGCTTGTCCGCCGTGCGCACCTGGCTCACGAAGGGGTTCACACGGTCCCTGGCCTCAATGACCGAGCGGGGAGCGGCCAGCCCCTGGCCCACCTGGTCGGAAAGAACGTTCTCGGCCTCGATGGGGATGGAGGCCCAGCCCAGATTCTTGAGCAGCACGCCGTGATAGCTGGCAGTGGGAGCAAAGCGCACGGCATGCCCCACCTGGGCGCTCTTCACCGAGGTGAAGCTCATGATGGTGAAGGTGAGGATAACCAGGGTGGCGCAGGTCAAGGCGGTGCGAACCTTCCTGCGCCGCAGATTGGTGACACCTATGGTGAAGGATGCCGCAAAGGCTTTCATCATGCTTATTTCAGTTGGCTTGACGTGCCTTGCCCTATTCTGCAACTCCTCCATCTCTCGCTCGAATCTGGAAATTATTATCAGCCCGACCATCACGGCCAGGCCAATGATGAAGAACGCAAGAATAACCACCAACGGACTGTACGTCAGCTGAAATGCCGGATGCACATTGTAGATAATGCCTATCACCACTGTCAGTATGCCTGCGAAAGCGATCAGCCGTTTGTGGATGTCGGTGTAGGCGAACAGCAGTCGTTCCATGCAGTAAGCAAAGGGAATAAACAGGGCGATGTAGAACAGCACGCCAATCAGCACGTCTTTTTGGGTTTTCTCCACATCGTTGTAGACCCTGGCCGCATAGGCCCAGGACGACCGGGCCGACGACAGGGCCTGATCGTAGATTTTGTCCTGGCGGAAGGCCTCGGCCTGGTCAAGCAGTTGCCGCCCTGTGGCGCGCATGTCGCGGATGCGTTCGTTGAACACGCCGTGGTCTTCCAGGTTCTTGATGCGCGGGTCCAGCAGGTCCCACATGTCCCTGGCCGCCAGCAGCTCCGTCCAGGGCAGCGTGGGCCATTTGTCCACGGAATATCCCCGGCCGTCGGGATGCTCCGGCGTGGCGTTGAGCAGGATCATCTTACGGGCCAGCACGGTATCCGAAAGGATGAGCTTGTAGCTGGAGCCGGGCTCCATGAACACGCTGAACAGGGTGGAGTTCAGGGTGTCCAGGCGGCTGAACCAGTATCGCATGGGCTCGGCCTCGCGCCGCCCGTCCAGCAGCGTGGCCTTGGTGAAATAGCGGAAGGTGCGCGGATCGAACATGGAAAAGAGCGTGCTCTGGCGGCAGGAGAACATGATGAGATCGGTCTGGGCCACCAAACGGCGCAGGCGCACCCGGTAGGCGTCCTTGCCGGTCTGCTTCTTGTCCACGGCCCACTCGGCCTCGCCTGTCTCCGGGGAAAAGCGGAAGGCCTCGATGACGGCCTTGTCGAGCACGTGCTTGCTGTCGGCCAGCCCAGCCACTCTGAATGCGCCGTCCACATTGGCCATGGCCAGGAAACGGGTGTTGCCCTGGAACACCAGGCACACGGTTCCCGGCGCGGCGCGGTCTGGGAACAGCTCCCCCTGGCGGATGAAATTGGCCCGCCCGTTCAGGGTGGCGAAACCGTTGCGCGGCATGTTGTCCGGCTGCTCCAAGGGCGTCTGGGCCAGCTCCTGAATCAGTCCGCGCACAAGCTCCCCTTGCCGTGCCAGATATTCGCGGTCGACAGCCCCCGGTTTGTCGCCCGGCGTCCCCCACAGGGCGCGACCGTCGTTCAACGTTGCCAGGGTGATGCCCAAAAGGCCGGAAAGGGAGCTGACCTCGCCCCCCAGTTGGGGGCTATCCACAAAAAAGCTGCGCCAGGGGCGATTGCGGTTCGGCCGCAGGCCGTCCACGAAGCGGACCTGCTCGCGGGGATAACCAAGCTTCTGTGCCGCGTCCTCTAAAAACCGCGACAACGGGCCAAAGGGCTGCACCCGGTTGACCTCGGCTTTGAGGGAGTACAGCCAGCCGTCGTTGAAGGCCCCTATTCCGTCGCCGTGGCTGGAGAGGTGCAGGGAGACGCACACAAGTATTTCGGCATCGCCCATGCTCTGTCGCAATGCGCGGGCCGTTTCCACAGCGGCCAGCTGCCGCCCGGCATCGGCTTGCACTTCACGGTAGCGGGCGGCCACATCCGGCAACAAATCGCGGGCCAGAGCGGCTTCGGCAGGGGTTAACCCCGTAAACCCGCCGCGCCAGCTAAGCTTGCGCAGCTGCTGCCGCCGGTCGGACAAGGCGTTAATCTCCGCGCTCTCCAATCCGTCCAGACGCAGGCGCATGAGCTGGGTGCTCACCTGATCGGCGGCGTCCTTGAGCGCTGTTTCCAGTCCTGGTGCAAGAATGGCCGCCTCCAACGATTGGGAGGGCGCATCCGGGGCCAGGGCTGCGGCCTGGGCCTCCAGCACGGCCTCGGCATTCTTGACCTTTTCGGACAATTCCTTGCGCTCGGTACGCAATTCCTTGCCCTTCACCCTGAATGCGGCCAGAAAGTCGCGCCAGCCTGTCAGGCTCTGAGCGTGCCCGGCAGTGGCAGCCAGGAGCATGGAACGCTTGGGCGGGTTGGCCTTGAGCTGCGCCGCCATTTCCATGAGCCCTGCGATGGAGCTGGCCTCGTCAGCTCCAGGGGAGCGACCGGAAACAAAAGCGGTGCTATCGTAGAAAGCCTCCACGACTACGGCCTGTTTACGCAGGGCCGCATCGCTGCCTTCGACGAACACGTACACGTTTTCAGCCAGTTCCGGCTTCCAGGCGGCCCGCGCCGCAAGAGTGGCAGAGGGTGCCTCCAGCCCGCCCAGAGTCTGGCGGATGGCGGCTTCCTCCACCCAGAAGCGCGGGAAGACCACCGGGGTAAGCTCCTGCTTGTCCAGGTAGACGCCCTTGTCCATGAATCCCCCGCCAGAGGGGGCATCCACATAGATGACGGCTTTGGCCCCCAGAAGGGCCGCGTTCATCCAGTTCTTGCCGGAATCCAGGCTCATGAGCACAATGGCTCCGGCCACATCCTTGCCGTTAAAATCCTTGAGTTCTCCGGCCCCGGCGTTGATGAGCGGCCCGGTGACGCCAGCGCCGCCGGCCACGGTGGAGAGTACGTTGAGATCCGTGGGGCTGATGGACACAGAGGGCTTGCCGGGAACCAGCAGTTCGCACGCCCCCTGCTCCTTCACCGGCAGGGTGAAGGCCTGCCGCCCGGTGGTGCCGATGCCCAGGCTGTCGAAATAGGCCTGAATAAGATCCGCTGCGCGTCGCGCGCCGGGAGTGCCCGTAGAGCGGTCGCCCAGCCCGGACAGGACGGTGATGGGGTCCTGGGCGAAAGCCGCCACTTGGACGGGGTCCACCTGCCCGGCGGCCCCTTTCTCCGGCACTGCGCCTCTCCTGGCCGCGCAAGGATCGGCAGCGCCCAGCAGGGCGGCCAGAACAAAGAGGGTGAACAGAGAGCGCAGGCGCATGGACTAGTTATCCTTGCTGCCGATGTCGCCCAGGGTGATGTTGAGCTGGGAGCGTTCCTCGATTTTGTCTATGCGACCGTCGCGAATCCAGACCACCCGGTCGGACACGTTGAGCATCTTGTAGTCGTGGGTGGCCGAGATGATGGTCACCCCCCGGTCGCGGCTCATGGTTTTGAGCAGGGTGATGATTTCTTCGCCCGTGGTGAGGTCCAGGTTGCCGGTGGGTTCGTCGGCCAGGACGATGGCCGGATTGTTGGCCAGGGAACGGGCAATGGCCACGCGCTGCTGCTGACCGCCGGAGAGCTCCATGGGCCGATGGCCGTGGCGCTCGCGCAGCCCCACCAGCCCCAGAAGATCCAGGCCGCGTTTGGTGGCCTCGTCCTCGGAAACACCGGCAAAGGTCATGGGCAGGGTGACGTTTTCCAGCGCGGTCATCACCTGGATGAGATTGAAAGTCTGGAAGATGTAGCCGATCTTGCGGTTGCGCAGCCAGGCCAGTTCATAGGCGTCCAACTGGGCGATATCCACCTCGTCGATGAACACCTTGCCCGTGGTGGGCTTATCCAGGCCGCCGATCATGTTGAACAAGGTGGACTTGCCCGAGCCCGACGGCCCCATGATGGAAAGGTATTCACCCGTATAGATGGAAAGGTCCACGCCCTTCAGGGCCTGAACCGTAAGGCTGCCCATCTCGAAGGATTTGGTGACCCCGGAAACGCGGACAATGCTGTGCTGTTCTTCCATACCGCCTCATTCCTCGGCGCGCATGGCCACCACCGGAGGCATCCGGGAGGCCACCACGGCCGGATAGGACACTCCGGCAAGACTCAAAACCACGCCGACCAGCACGGCCCAGCCGAGGCTTGCGAGCACGGCCAGCCAGGAAATATGTGCCAGGGTCGCGAAACCGAAGCGTAAAACTCCCACCAGCAGGCCGGTGACCACCCCGACCACGCCCCCGGCCAGCGCCCCGGCCAGCCCCTGCATGCCCGCCTCCAGGAGAAACAGGCGCAGGACGAAACTGTCGAGGGCTCCAAGGCACTTCATGGTGCCAATTTCGCGAAAACGCTCGGTAACGGCCATGAGCTGGGCATTGACGATTCCCACCGCGCACACCAGAAGCGAGAGGATGACGATCCACCGCTCTTTGGCGCTTTCGGCCACAACGAACGTGCCGGGCACGGGGCCAGGCGAAAAATCGAACCCGGCCCGCACCAGGTCGGCCTGTAGCGAAGGCACGCCCGAAGACAGAAGCCCCATGGCCACGTCGTTGCCGGTGAGGGTGAAAGCCAGGAAGGCCACTGCCAGCACCAGGCTCATCACCGTGATGAGCGAGCGGAAAAAACGCACCTTGAGGCTGCGGATGCTGATATCCAGGGATTTCCCCATGGGAAGCACCACCTGGCGGGCGATGGACTCGCCGGTGGCGTTGAAAAGGGTAGATTTCCTGGGGCGCTGCGTCATGGGCCTACGGGGTTCGCTGGGTGATTTCAGGACAATTCTTACTACTCCAGAACGCCCGGAAATAAAAGGGGCGCACGGGAAGAAAGAAATGAGATTTCTGAGAGCCCCTCAATTTTGGGGCTTGACGTTACGCGCGCGCCGGGTGGGAATCTCTATCTCGTATTTCTGAATCTTGTAATTCAAGGCCCGTCGGCTGACCCCAAGCAACGGAGCCGCGTCCTTTTGCACCCAGTTGGCCTGTTCGAGGGCCCGGATGATGGCCTGCTTTTCGCTTTCGTCAAGCGATAGGCCATGGGCCTGCCCATTCCCCAGGCCGCCCCCCTGCCCCTGCCCGGACCTGGCCGGCGCGGCTGGGGCGATCTGGAGGTCTTCCGGCAGCAGTTGGCCGTCCTTGCACAGGACAATACCCGCCTCAATGGCGTTCTTGAGTTCGCGAATATTGCCCGGCCAGTCGTAGCGCATGAGCGTGTCCTGGGTTTGCGGGGTCAGCACCACCGGGTCCATGCCCTGGCTCAGGCAAAAAGATTCGGCGAAATGGGCGGCAAGAGAAGGGATGTCTTCCTTGCGTTCGCGCAGGTTAGGTACGTTGATGGTCACCACGCGCAAGCGGTAATACAGGTCTTCGCGGAAGCTGCCGTCGGCCACGTCCTGGGCCAGATCGGCGTTGGTGGCGGCAATGACCCGGCAATCAACGCTGATCTCGCGGGTATCGCCGATGCGCCGGATCTTGCGGTTTTCAAGAAAGCGCAACAAACGGACCTGCATCTCGTTGGAAATATTGCCTATTTCATCCAGGAACAGGGTGCCTTTGTTGGCTTCTTCAATCAGGCCTTTCTTATCGCGCACGGCATGGGTGAAGGAGCCCTTCACATGGCCGAACAGCTCCGACTCCAAAAGGCTGGCCGGCGTGGAACCGCAATCCACGATCACCAGAGGATGGACGTGCCTGGGGCTTTTGGCGTGCAGCAGATGGGCAATGCGTTCCTTGCCGGTGCCGGATTCGCCAAGCAGCAGCACGTTGACGTCGCGCGGGGCTACTTTGTCGACCACTGCCGCCATTTCACGCATTTTGGGGGACTGGGTGTCCCACATGCCGCCGTCGGAGGCCTGGGGGCCTGACCCTTCCGGGCCGAGATGCGCGCCGCCGCCGGCCTTGGCCAGCACGGATTTCACCTTGGCCAGCAGTTCCTGGCCGTCGAAGGGCTTGGTCAGGTAGTCCACCGCCCCGCTCTTGATGGCCTGCACCGCGTCCTGGATGTTGCCGAAGGCGGTCAGAAAGATGATGGGCAGCTTGGGAGCTATTTTTTCCAGCCGGGCCTGGAGCTCCAGCCCATCGAGGCCGGGCATGCGGATATCGGAAATGACCAGAGCCACCGGGTTTTGGGCAAGGATATCCAGGGCTTCACGCCCGTCGGTGGCGATGATGACTTCGTAGCCCGCCGAGGACAGGCGCACCTCCAGCACTTCCTGGATATGCGGGTCGTCGTCGACTACGAGGATGGTTTTTCCGGGACTGGTCATGGTTACGGGGTAGTCATCCGTTTCTTTTCCTGGATTTCCCTATGGATGGCTTCCAGGGCTTTGATCTGCTTATTCAGATTTATGACTTCCTTTTCTTTGTCGTGCAAGCTCTTGGCGCAATCCATGTCCGGGGCCTTGACCACTTTGGGCTCACGAGGCGGAGCGAAGAACCGGGCGTTGTTGAGAAAGACTGTCAGCATGCGCGGGTCGATCTGGAGGTTTTCACCCAGGGAATTTTTCTCCCAGCTTATCCAGAGTTCGCGTGCCTTGCGAAATTCTTCCGGGGTCTCGGCACCTGCAAGGCGGGCACAAGCCAGGCCGAAGAGGAATTTCGAGCGGTGGGTCTGATCCTCAACCCGGCTCACCAGCGTCTCGAACACGGCGGCAGCGCCTTTGTAGTCGCCGTTCCAATAGGCGTTCTGCGCTTCGGCGTAGGCGGTATCGGTATCGAGTGCGTCCACGTTGATGGACGCATGCGGCGGCGCCTCGGGAGGTGGCGTCTGGTCTGCGGTATGCGGCTGCCGCACGCAAGAAAGCGTGGAGAAGGCCAGGGCCAAAGCCAGCAGGGCCGGGATGCCCGGCAGGAAGCGCCGACGGAAGAAAGTGCGTTTGCTTTGCATACTATTGGTTCTCCCTGCTGACGGGAATGGTGAAAAAGAAGGTGCTGCCCCGATCCGGGCGGCTGTTGAGCCAGATTTTGCCGCCATGGGCCTCAACGATATTTTTGGCAATGGAGAGGCCAAGGCCAATGCCGTCCACGCTTTTTTTCATGGTCTCACCCCGATAGTACTTGTTGAACACCAACGGCTGCTCCGACTCCGGGATGCCGGGTCCGGAATCCACAATGGAAAACAGCAGTTGGTTGCCCCCATCCACCAGTTGCAAAGAAACCTCGACGCTGGTTCCGGGCGGGGAGAATTTGACGGCGTTCCCTATAAGGTTCAACAGCGCCTGCCGCAAGTGTTCCGTATCAGCCATCACCGAGGGCACGTCAGGCAGAGCGTGGGCGTTGATGGTGATTTTCTTGGCTTCAGCCGCCGGGGCGGCCTTGTCCACGGTTTCGTGCAGCAGATGCACGGGGTCCACGGGCTTGAAGACCAGGGCGATAAAGCGCGAGGACATGCTTGATACCTGCATCATGCGCGCGAGCAACTTGGAGATGCGCTCCAGTTCCGACGAGGCGATGTTCAGGAAACGGGTCTGGCGGTCGTTGACTTCGCCCAGCACCCGCTCACGCATGAGATTGACGGATTCGCGGATGGAGGTCAGGGGCGTGCGGATTTCATGGCTGAGCATGTCGATGAAATCGGTACGCATTTTCTCTTCCTCCTTCAACCGGGCGGTCATCTCGTTGAAGGCCTGGGCCAGTTCGCCCAACTCGTCGCGGGAAATCACCCGCACCGGTTCGAGCTTTCCGTCCAGGGTGAAGGCCCGGATGCCCCGCCGCAGTTCGCGCAACGGCCGGAAGAGCGAATAGGTAAGATAGAGGCTGCCCATCAGGGCCACGGCCATAAGCACACCCAAACCGATCATGCCCGCGCGCACGGAGCTTTCGCTCCAGGCGTGGAGTTCGCGCATGCTGCTTTCGATGAAGCGCTCATTGGCCTGCCTGGCTTTGAAAATTGTTTCCAGCCAGGTATTCAGGCGGTCCTGCGGAACCCACGGCGGCGGAGACGTGGGCGGCTCTATGTTGTCGGAAAGATGGGGAAACACCTCGTTGAACTGCTCGTCCAACTGGCGCCACACTTCGGACCCCGCATACCTGAACCACAGGATGGATTGCAGGTTGCGCCGGTATTCCTTAAGAGCGTTGGCAAAATAGGCCTTGTAGGCATCCTGCCCCAACACCTCGTATTTCTTTTGGTTTTCTTCCATGGACAGCAGGCTGTCCATCATGGCCTGCGAAATGGAAAGCACCTCGAAGCGCACCTTCACCACCTCGCGGGAAATGTTGACGATACCGCGCTGATAATCGAAAATATTGGAGGTGGTAAAATAAATGATAACCAGGATGGAGGTGAAGACCAAAATCAGTTTAAAGAGGATGCCTATCCTCAGAAGACGCGGGCGAGTGGGAAAACGCATGACGTGTTACAGGCCCTCCCTGGCGGCCGGAAAGGACCATACACCTGGGAGGGCCAGGGGGCAATCACTTAGCAGCGAAGAGCTCGCGTTCGAATTCATGGGGACGCCGCAGGTTGGCAATCTTCACCTTCTGGCCGCTGCCGGTGATCATGATGACCTTGCCGTAGCCCAGAAGCGATCCCATAAGGCCCGTGTACGCGCACACCGACTCGATACTGTTCAGGCTGAGAGAGGAAATGGACCCTGAAAGCACGTCCTGCTGGACCATGCGCTTGGGGGTGATGATGACCTTGTTGCTGAAAAACGACAGCAGCCTGGCCGCGCCCAAGAGACCCAGCACTACAGTTGCCGAAAACAACACGACGCGCACAGTCCAGTGCAGCGCAGTGATGACGATGGACGATATAAAACGCTGGTCTTCAGCCGTGGAGTTCTTTCGCGGTTCATCAGCCGTAACGGTCGGACGGACACTCTTGCGCGCCTCCCGGACTTCGAGGGGCAACGACTTGAAGTCTTCGTCCGACAGGTTCTTCAACACGCTGGGCGGCAGCAACAGCACGGACTTGCTGTACAGGTCCCCGGCCTTGGCCAACACCAGAAAGGCCAGTCCGAAATATATGGCCGCTTTGACAAACACGGCCCAGTGCTTTTTGGTATGGTAACGGATGTCTTCATTTTCGGCCAGGATGCGGCTCAACTCCATGGAAGGCTCCTTGCTTGCACATTCTCTTAAGATGGTAAGCTTATGCCAAAGATTGCGGCGTTGTAAAGAATTCCCTGTACATCGGCAAAACGCCCGACGCAATCTTTCCAACCGCCTGCCCCTTGGCCTGCCCAGGCAAAGGATATATACTCTGAGACAGGATGCCGCCATGCGTCCTTGGAGGCTCTGCTATGTGGGACACCATGACCTTTCTCGGGGTGATACTTTTTCTGCTGGTGATTTTTTTACTCAACCCCAACAAACGGGGCGGAGGCGGCTGATGCCCGCGCCCCCCGGACCTCGGGCCGAGGTCTGACGACGACAAGAACAAAAAATCCTGACAGGGACGGAAGCTCAGGTTTCCGGTTGCACACCGCGTTGAAAAAACGCCCAATGCTGCACCTTGCGCACGTCACTTGAGTGCAAGCGTCCAGGCACACAGCAACAAAACGGCCGCCGCCGCTCCCATCCAGGGGGAGAGCGAGCGGCCGTCTTTGTGAAGCCCCCATTCCAGCCCGGCATAGGCCGCGCCCAGCAGGCAGCCTCCGGCAAAACCCAGAAAATGACCAGCCAGATCGATGCGCAGGGATTCCTCCTCCGGCCCCACCCCAAGAAACACCAGCAGCATCAGAGCCGCTGCAAAAGGCGTGGCCCTGCGCCAGCGCTGGCCGTGGCCGCTTCGGAGCAGGCGTATCCCGGCCAGGACGCCAAGGGTGCCGAACACAGCCGTGGAAGCACCGATAAAATGGTTTCCCGGCCCCTGCAGAGCCACCTTGGCCAGGTTGCCACAGGTTCCGGCCAGCAGGCAAAGCAGCCAGGCCGCGCCCAGCCCGGCCTCCTGGGCCAGAAGCAGCAGAAAAATGCCCCCAAGACAGAC
The DNA here is from genome assembly GCA_038248065.1 of Desulfovibrionales bacterium. Lineage (GTDB taxonomy): Bacteria > Desulfobacterota > Desulfovibrionia > Desulfovibrionales > Desulfovibrionaceae > Fundidesulfovibrio. The sequence goes on from JBBRUD010000008.1 coordinate 29,766, forward strand.
GTTGCCCAGCAAATGCGCCACATCCGCGTGCAGGGTCAGGGCCGTAACCGCCCGCCACCACTGCCCGGCGGCCATGAGGCCGGTATCCCCGCCGCCCCGGGCGTTCCAATCCACATACACGGATTCCAGCACCCTTTCCGAGCCGGTCATGGTCAGCAGGATGGTTACAAAGCCCAGGCTCCACATAACCCCAGGCAGCATCTCCCAGGAAAACGCGAACACGCGCGGACCTGGCGGCACAATGCTTTCGGGCGGATTCTCCTGCAAGTAGGCCCGCAGTTCGTACAGTGCCTGCACCTCGAAGCGGGGAGGCACCTGGAGGGAAGGCCCCAGGCCGTCGCGGCGGATGCGATGGGGCACGCCCCTGGCCAGAAGCACCAGAGCCCATTGCCGGGCCAGGCTTTCGGTGAACCCGGCCTCCCCGCGCTCTTCGAGGAGCCTGGCAGCCACATCGGGCCAGGGTTTACGCCTAAAAGCGAACAGCAAGGCCACGTGCGCCCCCGCCTTCGAATTGCCGCTTTCCCGAGGGCGGCATCTTTGCTAGACGGTCCATAGCGCGCGCTCCAACGCGACTCATCCTCCGAGGCACATCATGGCCAATCAGCAACATATCTATTCCTACTTTCTTCTGGGCATTCTGGCGGCCTCGCTTTATCTGGCCTACTCGGTACTTGCCCCTTTCGTGCACATTATTCTCATCGGCGTCATCCTGGCATCCATTTTCCACCCGCTGCACGTGCGCCTGCGTAAGGCGCTTGGCGACCGCAATACCCTAGCCGCGCTGTGTTCGGTACTGCTCATTACCCTGGTCATCATCCTGCCCACGCTCTTCTTCCTGGGTTCCCTGCTGGGCCAGGCGGCCAGCTCCATCAACGGCATACAGACTTGGCTCAAGACAGCCAACCTTCAGCAATGGCTCCAACACGACAGCCTGACGCCCTACCTGCACTGGGTGCAGGAAAAAATCCCCTTCCTGGACCTGGACCCCGCCAAGCTCGATCTCCAGAATAACCTGCTGAATCTTTCCAGGCGCATGGGCCAGATGATGCTCGACTGGGGCACCAAACTGCTGGGCAACGTGCTTGGGCTGTTCATGAATTTTCTGATCATGATCTTCGTGCTCTTCTTCCTCATGCGTGACGGCGAATCCATGCTCACGCAGATAAAGCACCTCTCGCCCCTGCACGACGCTCAGGAAGAGCGCATCCTGCACAAGCTGCGCGATGTCTCCCGCTCGGTGGTCTTCGGCAGCTTCCTGGTGGCTATCTGTCAGGGGCTGGTCGGCGGCATCGGCCTGGCCATCGTGGGCATACCGGCATTGTTCTGGGGGGCCATGATGGGCTTCGCCTCACTGATACCAGTGGTCGGCACCATGATCATCTGGGGGCCGGCCGCCCTGTACCTGTTCCTCATGGGCGACTGGAAGGGCGCGGCCATCCTGGCCGCCTGGGGCGGCATAATCATCTCCGGCATCGATTCGGTGTTGCGGCCCATGCTCCTGCAAGGCAAGGCCAACATGTCGACGTTCTACGTCTTTCTCTCCATCATCGGGGGCATCCAATACTTTGGGCCGCTGGGCATTCTCTACGGGCCGCTGACCCTGGCCCTGGCCATGGTGCTCCTGGGCATCTACGCCGAGGAATACAGCGACATCCTGGCAGCCAAATGCGATCCTGCGGACCCCGCCTCGTACCGGCCTCCAGCCAAGTCCGCCAGCAAGTAGAGGCTAGTTCTTGCCCCACTCCTGGCGCAGATCCTCAAGTATCGGCCCGGCTTCGGGGATGTTCTTGCGCTGCAAGGCCCACACACGCACGGCTTTGCTCACCGGAATGGGCAGGTTGGCCGGGTCTTTGTAGAACGCGTCCAAGCCGGACACGAATTCCCCCAAAGACAATCCGAAAAAGAAGCGGCTGGTGTTGTACTCAAAGGTGGTCTGCGCCTTCTCCAGGCAGGCCTTATCCTCTTTGTACAGCACGATGCTGCCCTTGGAGAGCGTGGGCAGGGTAAAATCGTGGCCAGTGGTCACTCCGTCCAGGATGCCGGTCATGTAGGTGTAGCGCTGGGATTCCGTCCAGGAAAGCCACTGCTTGCCATCGCGCTCGGACTGGGCGTTGACGACGGTCGGGATGGAAAGCGCTACCAGGGCGAAAAGCATGACGATTCGACGCATGTATACTTCCTTGCTTGAAGATTGCAGAGGAGACCGGGGCTCTGCCCCGGACCCCGCTGGGGGTGCAGGGCACCCCCAGCCCCCCCCAATATTTCCACGCCAACGCGTAACTAGAAGGGGGGTCCGGGGGGCCAGTGGCCCCCCGGCGGGAGGGTCCAGGGAGGGCAGCGCCCTCCCTGGCCGCCAGAGGCAAAAAAACCAGCTATCAGGCGTGAGGAGTGCTGGCAACACTTGGTGTCAGGACAGGCCGGGCTTGCGGCAGACGATGGCTCCCATGAAGCGGGGCGGGGATTCGTGGTGGCCCTCGAAATGGTGGAGAATCTCATAGCCTGCACACCACTCGGCCAGCTCCCCCGCACGGAGCAGATGCACCGGATTGCGGGGCTTGCCGTAGGCCATCTGCCCGTACATGAAGGTTTCGTACAACAGCAGTCCTCCAGGGGCCAAAGCATTCAGCAGCATGGGCAGCAGCGGTCGGTGCAGATAGCGCAGCACCAGCACCACCCCCAGACTCCGGGTCTTGAAGACCGGCGGTTCCGGGGTTTCCAGGTCCATGCGCACCAACTGGACCCGCAGGGCACGTCCCAAGGTGCGCTCCATATCCAGGCGATTGCGGGCAGCCTCGGCCAGGGCCTCTTCAGACCTATCCACCAGAAGCGTGGACGCTCCCAGACCGGCCAGATGCAGCCCGTTCAGGCCCGGCCCGCAGGCCACGTCCACTACCGGCCCAAGCCATGAGGCCGCCATCAGTTGCTCTTGGAAACGCAGCACCAGTTCGGCGACCTTCATTGCCCAAGCCCTCCCATGGCCGGTGGCCATAGATAATAGAACCCGGCCCGCATCCCCAGCCCAATATTTTCCAGCCCCAGGTTGAGCATTTTAGGGCTGTCGCCGCCCCACTCGCCGCTGGCGGTGTTGTAATACGTATCGTTGTTGTATTTGGAGCGCTTATAGACCACAACCCTGGCATCGTCAGGCAAACCCGCAAGGCTCTTGGCCTTTGCCAGGGAATCTCTCATGTAGCCCAGCCTGTCCACCAGCCCGATATCAAGGGCTCCCTGGCCGGTATACACCCCGGCCCTGCCCACTTCGGCCAGGGCCGCCGCATCCAGCTTGCGGGTGCTGGCCAGCAGGCTCTGGAACAGGGCGTTCATCTGGTCGATCATCTGCTGGGCCAGACGGCGCTCTTCCTCCGTGGAAGGCCTGAAGGGCGAACCCATGTCTTTCAACGCACCGGATTTGGTCACTTCGGCTTCCACGCCGATCTTGTCCATAAGCCCGGCCAGCTTGGGCGCGATGAAAACAGTGCCCACCGAGCCCACCACCGAAGCCGGGGTAGCTGCTATGTCGTCGGCGCTCAGGGCCAGGTAGTAGCCTCCCGATGCCGTAACGCTCATGGCCTGGGCCACAATTTTCACCTGACGGCGGGCCTTGAAGTCCATAAGTTCCCGATAGAGCATGTCGGTATCGGCCACAGCTCCGCCGGGGCTGTCGATGACCAGCACCACGGCCTTGACCGAGGCGTCTTTTTCGGCCTTGCGCAGCATGGCCGTCACCTCCTGCACCACGCCGGGACGGGAGCGCAAAAGCCCCTGGTGCGCGCCGAGCCCGATGAATCCCTGAATGGGAATCACCAACACCTTGCCGGAACCGACGCCGAAGCCCTTACGCAAGCCCTGCCCTTCCAATGTATATTCCTTCAGCGGGTCCGAGGCGGTATCGCCGAGCAGGCTGATGCGCGGCTGGCAACCCGCAACGACGCTCAGGATCAAAAAGGCCACACAGACCGTGACAGCCGAAACATTGCGCATGCTCGCTCCCTTGAGGAAATTCTCTTGCCCAATGCCCGTATCTATTCCATAAAATGCAAGGGTTTTGCAAAAGGTATCGGAGGCAGCCTTCCGGTGGCCAAAACGCAATACGGATGCTGGCTTGGCAGAGGCCTAGCATTTACGGAAGCTCGCCTCGCAGAGGCGTAGAAGCCCGTTCCGAACGGAGTGCAAAGCCTCTTTGGAATCCCGAATATCCCTGTACGTGACGAAAACCCTGTATTGGCTCGCGTCTCGACGGGATGTCCGGGGGCGGGGCGGCAGTCCGCCGGACCGTAGGCCGATGCGCCGCAGGGCCTTGCCCGAGGAATCGCATCGAACGAGGACCGCCGGACTGCCGCCCCGCCCGGCTTACCCAGCCTTATCGACCACCATTGGAGACAATCATGCGCGGCGCGTTGTACAGCCTGCTTTCCTGGCTCATCGTCAGCATCTACGGCGGGAAAATCTGCCCCATACTCAATGGCTACCCTTTGTGGCGCTTCGCCCTGGGCATTCTCGCACCCTACGCGGCCATGACCCTGGCGCGCGCCATTCTTGAGAAACGCATCGTCGTCAGCCAGCCCCCGGAGCGCCAGGCCGCACGGCAATTTCTCTTCGATCTCGCGCTCTTTGCAGCCTGTTCCCTAGCTGTAGGCGCTACGGCGGTGCTGGGCTTCGGTTCGCCCTTGGAAAACGGAATCAAGGTATGCACCAGCAGCCTGTTGCTGGGGCTGTTCTTCGCCCTGGAACTCTCACTGCATCGCGAACGCACGGTGGTACTGGACTTTCAGGAGCAGCGCCTGCTGCTCACGCCGCCCAGCCGCTATTTTCCCCTGACCACCAAATTCGCCCTCATCGCCGGAACCGGGGTATTGCTGGCTGCGGCTGTGCTCTCCGGCGTGGTCAGCCGCGACATTTACCTTTTTTTCCTGACGCCGGAAGCCAACGCCGACTGGGGGGTCTCTATCCATGCGGTCATGCTGGACGTCTTCTACGTCATGGGCGTGCTGCTGGCCCTGGGCATGCTCTGCCTGGTATCTTACGCCCAAAACCTCAAGCTCTACTTCAACCGCCAGACCCGCGCCCTGGAGCTGGTGGCCAAGGGCGATCTGGAAGCCTCTGTGCCCGTGGTCAGCCACGACGAATTCGGCGTCATCGCAGCCCACACCAACCAGATGATCGACGGCCTCAAGGAGCGCAAAAAGATCAAGGAAATTTTCGGCAAGCTGGTCAGCCCGACCATTGCCGCCAGGCTTCTTGGCCAGGACGGAAACCACCCTCTGGAAGGCGAACGGCTGGAGGCCGTGGTGCTCTTCGCCGATCTGCGCGGCTTCACCGCCATGAGCGAGAACCTGCCCCCCGAAACCGTGGTGGCCACCCTCAATGCCTTTTTCACCGGCATGGTGGAGGCCATCCACGGCCACGGCGGCCTGGTGGACAAGTTCATCGGCGACGCGGTGATGGCCGTGTTCGGCTTGGCCGGGGAGGCTAACGCTGCGGGCCGGGCCATGGAGGCCGCCCTTGACATGCTCGCCAACGCCCAAGCCCAGGGCCTGGCCATGGGCATCGGCATCCACAAGGGGCCGCTGGTGGCGGGCAACATCGGGTCTCCCGAGCGCCTGGAATTCACGGTCATCGGCGACACGGTCAATGCCGCCTCGCGCATCCAGGATATCACCAAGGACTTGAAGACCCCTCTTGTCGTGTCGCGCAGGGTGTACGACACATTGCCCGACGCTCTTGCCGCCCGGTTGATCGGCTTCGGCCCACAGGTGCTCCGGGGCAGAACCGGCGAGATGGAGCTGTGGGGATTGGAAGGAGCCGCGTGAATACGCTTGCTCCCGCCGTGCCCCTTTGACGCCCTGCCGGGGAATTTCGGCGCGAAATCACCTGCCTCTACGCTCCGGCCGCTTCCCAACCGCCTCCGAGCGCCTTGTTCAGGCTGATCAGTCCCCTGAGCAGATTGGCCCTGGCTGAGCAGGCGCTTTCCTGGGCATCGAAAAGGCTTTTCTCGGCCGAAATCACATCCAGAAAGCTGGTGAGCCCCTTGGCGTAGCGTTCGCGGCCCATGGCCAGAGCCTCTTCGTTGGCCCGCACAGCGGTATCCAGGCTCTGCTGGCGCTGTTTTTCCGAGGAAATGGTGACAAGCGCGTTCTCCACATCCTCAAGGGCCGCAAGAAAGGCGGCGCGGTAGGCGGCTAGAGCTTCGTCGTAGACCGCTCGTTTTTTAGCCACGCCAGCCTTGTTTTTACCGGCGTCGAACACGGGCGCGGCTAAGGCCGTAATCACGCTCCAATACCAGTTGGCCAGCCCAAGAAAGGCATTCATCGTGTTGCCTTGCACGCCAAACCCCATGGTCAGATCGAAGGATGGATACTGCTTGGCTGTAGCCACGCCGATGTCGGCCGAGGCGGCTCCCAACTGGCGTTCAGCACGGCGCAGGTCCGGTCTGCGGTCCAGAAGCTCCGAGGGCAAGCCTGCGGCTTGGGCAGTTGCTGCCTCGGGCAAGGGAGCGACGGGCAGGAGGGTATCGGTCAGCGAGCCCGGACTCTGCCCCAAAAGCACGCCCAGGCGGTGGATGGACTTGCGCGCGTTGGCCTCGTAGGTCGGTATGGCCGCCTGCGTCGCCGACAGCTGCGCCTCGGCCTGGGACACGTCCAGATGGCTGATCAAGCCGATGCGGAAGCGTTCACGGGTCACGTCCACGTTCTGGAGCTGGGATTGCGCCGCATTTCTGGCGATGACCAGGCGCTGCTGGTACTCCCGCAGATCAACATAGTAGCGGCCCACATCGCCAAGCAGGGTCATCACCACAGCGCGCAGCGCCTCCTGGCTGGCCTCCTGGGTGGCCTGCGAGGACTCCCGCTGGCGTCTGAGACCGCCAAAAACATCCAGTTCCCAGGAGACGTCAAAGCCGCCCTTATAGGTGGTGTTCGTCTGTGTTGAGGATTGCTGGAAAGTGTCGCCGTGAGAAGCCAACACGGTCATGTCGCTGGAGTTGGTGGTGCTTGCGCCTGCGGCGTCCAGGTGCGGCAGGGTCTGGGCGGTGGCAATGGTCACTTCCGCCCTGGCCTGGGCCACCCGCGCCCTGGCCTGGGCCACGTCCAGGTTGGCGGCAACCGCCTGGGTCATGAGGGAGTCCAGCACGGGGTCGCCAAAACTCTTCCACCACGCTAGCTGTTCCAGGCCCTGCGCCGCTTCGGAGCGCCCCGGAGCGTTGGTCCAGTTGGGCGGAGCATCCAGGCTGGGACGCTTGTAGTCGGGGCCGACACTCACGCAGCCGGAGAGCCCAAAAATCCCCAGGAGCAAAAGAACGAGATATGCAACCCGATTCATGAGGGTGCTCCCGCGTCCTTGGCCTGGGACGTGGAAGAATCCTCAGGGGCCTCGATGTACACGTCCACCTGCTGCCCCACGAAGGCGGGCAGATCGTGCCTGGAAAAGCTGAAGATCACCTGGAGCACCCGGGTATCCACGCGCTCAGTGCTGCTGCCGGTCAGGGACGATTTCGGCACCATGTAGGGCTCCACGCGCTCGAAGACGAGCGAAGCCTTGAGGTCGCGCTTGCCGCGCATGAAGGCGGTTGCCCGGCTGTTGCTGGAAAACCGCCAGGCGTCGTTTTCGTCGATGTCCACGCGCACGTGCAGCCTGTCCATGGCGCCCAGGCGCAGAAGCGGTGTGGACAACGCGCCGGAGGGTGCGAATTCGCCCGGCCGCACGTTCACCTGAAGTACCTCGCAGTCGATGGGGGCGCATACGGTGAGACGCTCCAGGGTGGTTTCCGCCTGATGTATCTCGGCCTTGGACGCCTCCACCGCTGCCGCCGCGCTTTCGACCTTGGCCTTGGCCAATTCCAGGGCATTGCGGCGTTTTTCCACCTCGTCCACGCTGACCGCCCTGCGGTCGTTGACGTTTTTCACGATGCCATACTGGGTTTTGTAGTCCGCAAGGGAGGCCTGGGCCTCCTTGAACGCGCCCTGGGCTTTGGCCAAGTTTGCCCGCTTCACGGCGATTTCGGCCTGAATCTCGCGGCTGTCGATGGTAAACAAGGGCTGTCCCGCCCGCACCTTGTCGCCGACCTGAACGGAAACAGCGGCAACTATGCCCGGCAGAGACGCGCCGAGGGCTATATTGTTGGAAGAGGCCTCAACGATACCGGCCCCGCCTATGGAGTTGGAAAACGGAGCAAGTGCCGGCTGAGCCACAGGCTGGGCCACGGGCGGTTTGTTTTGGGCGCTCAGAGTTGCGGCAATGGCCAAAACGATGCCCAGAACAGCCAGGGCTGGAAGAATTTTGTTTCGTATGCTCACAGTGTTCTCACAGGTTTGTTGCCGTTATGGATTCAATGCGGCCATCGTCCATGGCCGCCATGCGGTCGGCGTATTGAAAAATGCGCTGGTCGTGGGTGACGATGACCAGGCTCCGCCCATTCCCCAGGGCCAGTTTCTTGAGCAGTTCCATCACCTTGGCACCGGTTTTGTGGTCCAGGGCGCTGGTGGGTTCGTCGCAGACCACCAGGCGCGGCTGATGGACGATGGCCCGGGCTATGGCCACGCGTTGCTGCTGTCCGCCGGAAAGTTCGCCCGGAAGAGCATTGCACCGCTCGCCCAACCCCACCTCGTAAAGGGTCTGCCGGGCCTGTTCCAACGCCTGGGCGCGGGGCGCGCCACCTATGAGCAGCGGCACGGCCACGTTGAGCGCGGCGGTCAGCGTGGGCACCAGGTTGAAGGCCTGGAATACAAAGCCCACCTCCCGGCCCCGCATGCGTACCAGCTCCCGCTTTTCCATGCGGGCCACATCCTGCTCGAAAAGGTGGCACTGGCCGCCATCGGGCAGCAGTATCCCGGCTATGACGGAAATAAGGGTCGTTTTGCCGCAGCCTGAGGGCCCCACAAGCATGACCAGTTCCCCGTACGGCACGTCCAGATCCACGCCGCGCAGGGCCTGGGTCTGGGCCAGACCGGCACCGTAAGACTTCTGAACGCCCCGGCAACTGACCGCGAGGGTATTTTCAGCATGCATGGCTAGGCCTTGAAGACCATGGCAGGTTCGAGGGTGAGCACCTTACGCAGGCTGATGGCGGCGGCAAGCAGCACCATGAGCATCACCGCTGTGCCGCATCCGGCCAGAAGCTGCCATTTGAGCAGCAGCGACGGGCCATGGCTGCCCTTGGTGATAATGGCGAAGACCGCGCTGGCCCCCGCTCCGATGCCGAACCCGACGCTGCCCACCAGCAAGGCTTGCAGCATCACCATGGCAGTGATGAGCCTGTTCGATGCGCCCATGGCCTTGAACACGCCGAAATAGCGGATGTTCTCCATGGTGAAATTGTAAAACAGCTGGCCGGTAACTGCCGCACCCACCACAAAGCCGATAAGCACCACAAAACCGAAGTTCGCCAGCATGTTTGATTTTTTGAGAAAAATATTCAGTGAACGCTCTTTGAACGCCTCCGATGTGTAGGCGGTAAGCCCCGTCACCAGGGAGATACGGCGGGCCACCTCCGAGGCGTCCTCGTCCGGCTTGGCCTTGACCAAAACGAAAGAGAGCATCTTACGTTCGGACAGGGCGTAACTTTTGGCTCGCGAATAGGTCGTATACAACGTGGGTTGCGAGTTAATGGACTGGGTGGCCTTGGCAATGCCCACCACCCGCGCTGTTTTCTCATTGATTTCAAAGGTGTCCCCCACCCGTATGGGTGTCGGCACGCCCGTGGACTGCCCAGGAGGCCCGGCCATGCGTCCGTTGGCGCTGCCTTCGTCCACGATCACGGAATCGGGCTGGCGCAGGTCCGCCAGGTTGCCCTGCACCATGGCGGCGGGGCCGCCAATCAAGGTGGCGTCATCCAGTCCCAGAAGCTGCACGCGCAGGGTTTCGCCGTTGGACAGGCGGACCTGCTGCCCGCCCTTGTAGAAGGGCACGGCCCACTGCACGCCCGGTACGCCGCGTACGCGAAACACCTGGGTATCCAGCATGGGCTTGGAGTCTTCGATCATGCGCACCTTTGGGTCCATGACCCAGATGTCTGGCAGGCCCACATCCGACACCACGCCGTAAATGTGCGTCAGCATGGAGAGCATGATGCCCGGCTGCTGAATCATGATGAGGGAGGCCAGAGCTATTCCGGTGATGATACCGAGATATTTTCCACGATCTTCAAGAAGCATTTTCAGGGCAATATGGAGCATAGTTGGGTTTCCTGGCCTGACGACCGAAAGTTTGGTCTGTGTATTTCAAGGGCGTGCCGAGCCTGACGCCGGGCACAGGCGAATTCGGCCAAACCTTGCCATCAGCTTGAACCAACCCACACACAAAAAGTTACGTATTCCTGAAAAATACTTTGCCGGGCTGCGGCTAGGAGCACCATGGGCATTGCGCAGTCCCCTGCGGGGCAAGCCCTACCAGGGCCCCCAGCCAGCGCTGGTCAAACCGGAGGCTCCACGATATACAGCCCCCATGGACATATCCTTGGATCACCCGCGCTGGCCCGCCCTGCGCGGGGTGTTGGAAGATATGGGCGGTCTGGTGGTGGCGGTTTCCGGGGGCGTAGACAGCCTGCTGCTGGCCACCCTGGCCCACGCAGCGCTGCCCGGACGCACTCTGATGGCCCACGCCGCAAGCCCGGCTGTACCTCAGGCCGATACCGAAAGGGTGCGCCAGCAGGCCCACGTCCAGGGCTGGAGCCTCGCGGTGGTGACTACCGGCGAGTTCGAGGATGAGATGTACCTCAACAACCCGTACGACCGCTGCTATTTCTGCAAATCCCACCTCTATAAAAAGCTCCAGGGGCTGAGCCGGGATATGGCCAAAGAGTTCGGCTCGCCCGCCATCGTGACCAGCGGAGCCAATACCGACGACCTGGGCGAACACCGGCCCGGCCTCCAGGCCGCCAAGGAAAATGGCGTTCGCCACCCCTTTGTGGAGGCCGGTATTTCCAAAGCAGGCATACGGACCATGTGCCGTGAGCTTCAACTGCCCTTTGCGGAACTGCCCGCCTCGCCCTGCCTGTCCAGCCGATTGTACACAGGCACCAAGGTGACGGCCCAACGCCTGGAGGCCGTGGCCTTTGCCGAAGACTACCTCAAGAAACGCCTGGGGGCCGACGTGGTGCGCTGCCGCATCTGCAACGACGCCATGCTGGTGGAGCTGGAACCCGGCCACATTGCGCAAGCTCCGCCCTCTCTCACCTGCGACCTGAAACACCAGCTTGAAGGCCGCTTCCCCTGCGTGGCCAGCGTGGTCATGGACCCCGAAGGCTACCGCCCCGGTCGGGCCTTCAAGCAGACATAGCCGACGTCACTGCGGCAGTCCGGTCATTGCACGTCAGGCAGGCGTTTGCGTCAGCGGCGTGTTGCGAGGCATATCCAACGGCGCTCTGTTTGCCTTTGCCGTTGCCCATATCTTGGCCTGAAGCCATTCTTCCCCCTCTGTACAGCGCCGCCCGGCTCCTCCGGGTCTCTCGCACACATTCTGCATTGCCAGCGGCCGAGTAACAGTTATCCATGTAAACGCGCCCGTCATCAGCATGACACATTGTTCCCCTTGCTATCTTGCCGCATGTATTGCAATATACAAAAATACAGCCTCTCTTCTGGAGGGACCATGGACGGCAAAGCCAGAGCAACACGGTGGCGGGCCAAACAGGTTGCCGAGGGCGGAAAGCCCATTGGCGTCACCCTAACCCCGGGGGCGGCCCAGGCGCTGGAGAGTTTACAGGAAGTTTTCAACTGGTCTCAGCGGGAAGCTATTTCTCTGGCGCTTGAATTTGCACTCCAGCATCAGGATCAGCTCGACAACTCCGACGATGCGGGCCTGACCATGCCCACCCCCCAGAATGAAGGTGCCTTGCGGCGTATTGAAGAGTTGGAATCGCGCATCGAACAGCTGGAAGCCCGCATGGCCGAAGCCAGCGAGCCGGAACGCCAGCCCACTGCCGAAGAATCCGCCATGGAAGACAAGAAGGTGCTGCTTTCCTTCACAGCCAAGCAGATGCTGGAGCATGGAGAACGCATGTCGCGCGTGCAGTTGTATTCCATGGCCAAGCAGCAGGGCATGCCGGTGCAGGAGACCCAACACGCCTACAACGTGTTCATTTCCTACAACATGGATATCATTCGCGACATCATGCGCAGCATGAAGGAACGCTCGCACTGACGGGATTTCAGGCCTGGAGGGTTCCCCCGGCCTTGCAGCCCCCAAGGGCCAACACGTAGAGCAGCGCCTCCCCGCCGTGCAAGGAAAGCGCTTCAGTTGCCTCGGCATCGAAAAACGCCCCGACCCCGCACGCCCCAAGCCCCAGGCTCTCCGCCGCCAGATACAACCGGTGGCCCAGCCGCCCGGCGGCCTGTTGGGCTCTGCGATACCCTCTGGCCCCGAAGGCATGCTCTAACTCCGGCAGATCCGCCAGAAACAACACGTGCAGCGCCGCGTTGACCATCCATGATTGATCCAGGCACACACTGGCCATGGCGGAACGCATATTGCCCGACCGTCGGCGGCTTATGGCACCTGTCTCCCGGTCAAGCATATAGAATCCCTCAGGCACACGAACGGCTTCCCCGGCCAGGAATCCCACCCGGCAGGCCCGCCCGGCAGGCTGGGAATGGGCCGAAGGCCGTGGACCTGCCGGATGCATGGGCGCGCACAAGACGGCTACAATTTTAGCCAGCGTGCCCTCGGGCAGCTGCATGGGCACGAAATCGCGGCGCGACCGCCGGGCAGCCATGGCCGGGAACATCCCCAGCCGCTCATCCGGCCCCGGCCCTTGCGGCGGTTGGCTCCAAATTTCCGGTGCGCCGGAGGATTCGCGACCCATGGGCAGCACCCCGCCGGGCAGCCCGGCCAGGACGCTGGCGGCCTGATGGATGCGCGTCAACGCCTGCGGCAAGCTGTCGGCAGCGGCCATGCGGCTCAGAGCGGCCATCCCGGCAGGCAAGGCCCCGACCGCCGGAGTTGAGCCTTGGCCCGGCTGGCCTGTTTGCCCAGTTTGGCCGGTCTGGGCTGTCCGGGCTGTTTGGCCGAGCTGCGCTGTCTGGGCTGTTTGGCCGGGCTGGCCTGCTTGGTCTGTCTGGGCTGTTTGGCCGGACTCTTCAGGCTGCAGCTCATGTCCGGCCTGCCCCGCCAGCTCCACTCCCTCCGACTGGTCCTGCTGTTCCGAGCGTCCTGCCACGTTCGGCGGATCCTGAAGCGTCTCCGGCGCTGCCAATCCGGCACCCACGCGGATGACGGCAAGGCAACCTTCGCGCTCAGGGTCCACTCCCAAATACGCGTTCACGGCTTCATCCGCGAAATCCTGCTCCACCGAATACTCCACTCCATAGGCTGCCAAGCCCAGACAGAGTCCCTCGGTCACATGGCCGCAATCAAGGTTGACATAGCGGTAGGCTCTAGCCCGATACTTCCACGCGCTGCGAAAAAATATGGTCGTGCAAAACACCAGGACCTCGCCGGACGGCCCGGCCTCTCCCGATGGGCCGGGCATGCCAAAGCTCCCGGCGTCAACGCCGCCTTGCCGCAGCCGCACAAGCTCGTGCCGGGCCGGCCCGTAATGGTAGAGGCCGGCGGCCAACAGGTCCGAACCCGGCCAGGAGAGATACATTTCACAGGGATAGAGCGCACCAGCCGATGGGCAGGCCCGCAAGGAGAACTCCCCCTGCTGCCGGGGGAGGACCCGCGTTATCCCGGCGGCGTGGTACAGCACCGCAGACAAAGCCTCGACCGAGAAGGACGAACCGTCCGCCGAAGAACTCCGGCTGCCATGCCCCAAAGCTCCCGCCATGGTCCCAAGCACACCCCAGAGAGATGTTGGCGGCACATCCATCTGCCGGGGCAGGGCATACCGGGGGAGCCCCACATATTCCTTGAACACGGCGGGCTTATTTGCCCAGTCCAGCCTATGGCCCGATAACCGGCCTCGTGAATGGGCCACGGCTTCGTGGTAGCGTTGCGCCACCCCCACGGGAGGAGACTTCTCCTGCCCATCCATCGGAACATCCCAGGCGTCAGCCACGCAACACGCCTATGCCGGTCCAAATCTGACAGAGCGCCAGAAGCAGCAGCAGCCCGTTGCCAAGGGCGTGCACCAGGGGAAGCTGCCCTCCGAGCCGGGCTCCCAGACGGTCCAGCATGGCCCTTCCCGCCCCGGCCACGCGGCTGGAACCAACATAATGATTGGGGCCGACAGTACGGCTGACCGTGGCCGCGCGTTTGTGGTCCAGCAGCAGACCGGTGGCGATGCCGAAAAGGATCAGCGGAAGCATGCCCAAGGCCCCTAAGAAATGCAGGCCCGTGGAGAAGGGATCGCCCCAGAGCAGCCAGGTCATGGTCAGGCCGCTGCCCATGCCCAGCAAAAGGCCGAGCAGGGCCACTTTGCCCAACAGCACATGCCGCTTCCAGGGGAAAACGCCCTTGCGCCCCATGCGCCTGACCGATAGCCGGATGAAGCCCAACCGGGCCACATACAGACAAAGAATGATGAGCATGGCCATGATGGCCGGGTGAATGTAGAGCATAGCCCCTCCTGGCGCAGGTTTGGCCGGTTGCCAAGCACGGCGGCGGCGGGTAATGAAGTCTTTGCGCCCAGGCGTGGCCGGAAGGAAACTCCCGGCGCGACGCATGCATCCGCAAGCGTATCCGCCCGCTCTCGGGCGAGACCACTCTGAATTATCTACGTGAACCCATGAACTATGGCAACAGCATCATCCTCCAGGCCAGGCAGGACGTTCTCTCTGGAAAAAACGTCTCCGTAAGCCTTTTCAACGACTTCATTGTAGCGGTGGAGCAGGCCCAAGGTCCTGCCCTGGCCAGTCTGCTCACAGGCGCGCGCGACATCCGCCTTGCCCGGCTGGGCCGGTCGGTCAGCCTGTGCGCCATTGTCAACGCCAGAAGCGGTCGCTGTTCCGAGAACTGTGCCTTTTGTGCCCAATCGGCCCACTTTGCCACCTCGGCACCAGTCTATCCCTTCCTACCCCAGGCGGATATCCTGGCCGCAGCCCAGACCATGCGCTCCGTGGGCGCTACCCGCTTCGGCATAGTGCTGAGCGGCGCATCCCCCACCATGCGCGACTTCGGGCTGCTGCTCGAAGCCGTCCGGGGCGTGGCGGATCTGGGCATGAGCGCCGACGCTTCCTGCGGCCTCCTGGAGCCCAACGAATTCGACAGCCTCAAACGGGCTGGGCTCTCAGCCTATCACCACAATCTGGAGACCGCCCGAAGTTTCTTCCCGTCCATTTGTTCCACCCACAGTTACGACCAGGACGTGGCCGCCGTGAAAACGGCCCTGGACGCAGGTCTGTACGTGTGCAGCGGAGGCATTTTCGGTCTGGGCGAGAGCTGGGCGCAGCGGGCCGAGCTGGCCCTGACCCTTCGCGAACTGGGCGTGCCTTCCGTGACGGTCAATTTTCTGCATCCCATTCCCGGAACCCCCATGGCCGGACGCGCCCCCCTGCACCCTGTCGAGGCCTTGAAGATCGTCGCCCTGCTGCGCTTTCTACTGCCCGACGCCCATCTGCGCATCTGCGGGGGCCGCCAGACCGTCTTCGCCGAACAGGGTCTGGCCCCCATGGAAACCGGAGGCAGCGGGCTCATGATCGGTGACTATCTGACCACCAAAGGCCTGGAAGCCGCCGGCGACGTGGAAGGCCTGCGCCTGCTGGGCTGGGAGATGGACCGTGCGTGACATCCACCGCCCGAGCGCCCCTGCCCGGCCTACTGCCCTTACAGTGCCTGCCCGCCCCGCCCGTCCTGGCGAGCCCGCCGCGCCTGCACGGCCTGGAACCCGTTCCCTGCCACCCCGGCCGGACAGGCCGGACAGACCAAACCCGGAACACGCCCATGCTTGAAGAGCGTTTTCAGGCGGAACTGGCCCAACTGGCGTCTGAGCATCGCCTGCGCGCCACCCGCGCCTTTGGCCCTGCCGCGCCGGGCATGGCCTCGCTTGACGGGCGCGAACTGCTCGACGCCTCGTCCAACGATTATCTGGGGCTTTCCCGCCATCCCGAATGCGTCCGGCGGGCCTGCGAATATGCCGCCCGCTTCGGCACAGGAGCCACGTCCTCGCGCCTCATCCGGGGCACCCTGACCATCCACGAGGCCCTGGAAGCCCGGCTGGCCGCCATCAAGGGCACCCCGACCGCCCTGGTGATGGGTTCGGGCTTCCAGACCAACGCCTCGGTGCTGGCCACCCTGCTCGCCCCGGACGCGCTGGTCTTTTCGGACAAGCTCAACCACGCCAGCATGCACGAGGGCTGCCGGATGGCCGGAGTGCGCCAGTTGCGCTTCCGCCACCTGGACATGGGCCATTTGGAGGAACTGCTGAAGAAACACGCCGCCACGCCCGGCCCGCGCTTCATCCTCAGCGAAACGGTATTCTCCATGGACGGCGACCGAGCCGACGTTGCCGCTTTGGCCCAACTGGCAACCCGGTACGGATCTTTTCTCTACCTGGACGAAGCCCACGCCGTGGGCGTCCTCGGCCCTGACGGCCACGGCCTGGCCGCCGGAATCGCCATCGAAAGCGGGCTGATAATGGGCACTTTCAGCAAGGCTCTGGGCAGCTACGGCGGCTATGTGTGCTGCTCGGCCACGGTGCGCGAGTATCTGGTGAACCGCTGCGCCGGATTCATCTTCTCCACCGCCCTGCCTCCGCCGGTGCTCGGAGCCGTAGACGCAGCCCTGGACCTGCTGCCCTCCATGAAGGACCAGCGGGCGGCCCTTCTGGCCCTGGCCGAAGACCTGCGCGCCCGGCTCCAGGCCGCCGGGTGCGACACGGCCCAGTCGAGCACGCAGATCATCCCGGTGATGGCCGGTGCAGCGGAAACGGCCCTGGCGGCCATGCGCGCCCTGGAGCAGGAAGGCATCCTGGCTGTGGCCGTGCGCCCGCCCACGGTGCCGCCGGGCAAAAGCCGCCTGCGTCTGTCCCTCACGGCTGCCCACGGCCCGGAAACCGCAGTCCGGCTGGCCGAAGCCATCCCCCGCATTCTCAAGAGCCTGCGGCCATGAGCGTGCGCCTGCTATTCGTCCACGGCTGGGCCTTCACCCCGGCCTTCTGGGAGCCGCTGGCCCGCGAGATGGGCGATATTCCCTCCCATCGCCTGGACCTGGGCTTCTTCGGCCCCGAACGTCTGGATGCGCCCTTTGACGGCGATGAACCGATAGTAGGAATCGGCCATTCCCTTGGCCTCATGTGGCTGTTGCGGCATGGAGGCGGTCCTTTGGCTGGGCTGGTGAGCCTTGGGGGCTTTTCGCTATTCACCGCTAAGGAGGACGCCCCCTGCGGTGTGTCGTCCACAGCCGTCAAAGCGATGCGGCGCGGCCTGGGCCGCAACCCCGCCGCAGTACTGGAGACCTTCCACCACAACTGCGCCACCCCCGCTACCCTTTGCCCCGATTTCGCCACTGCCCGTCCCGAGCGCCTGGCCCAAGGCCTGGACTGGCTGCTGACCTGGGACCTGCGGGACGTACTGGGACCGCAGGGCGCCATAGTGCCCGCGCCTGACGCACCCGGCATCCCGTCAGGAGATCCTCGTCGCCCTGGCAAGGACGCCATCCAGCCCAGCCCGACTGCCACTCCGTCCGGCCCGGTCGACCCTGCCGCCGCCTCGTCCGGCCCGACAGCGCCCGCCGTCCCCCTGCTGGCCCTGGCGGCCAAAGACGACGCCATCGTCCCCCCGGCCCTGACCGCTGCCTGTTTCACGGACCGGGCCACCCGGCTGGAGTGGTTGCCCTCTGGCGGGCATGCCTTTCCGCTGACACACGCCCAATACTGCGCCAGAAGCATCCGGGCGTTTCTGGCGGAACTGGCGATACGTCCTTGAAGTACATGAGCATGTCAGAAACGCCCGAAGTACGCAGGAAAAGATGTCTCCGGCGGCCAAAGGGAATACGGATGCTTGCCTCGAAGAGGCGTAGCAGCCCGTTTCGAACGAAGTGCCAGTGGCCCTTTGGAATCCCTTATATTGGGGGGGGATGGTCTGTCTGTCTGTCTGAAAAGGATGGAGTTTGGGCCGGAGTGGTCTGGTGATTGGCGAGGCATCCTCCAAGGCCCGTATCCGGGCTGCCTTCGGCCATGCTTGGGATTACGACGCCCAGGCCACCGTCCAGGCCAAGGCCGCCCGAACCCTGGCCGCCATGGCTGCGGAGCGCGGCCTGCCCTCCGCTCCCGCTGTGCTGGACATGGGCTGCGGCACGGGCAACACCGCCCTGGCCCTGGCGCAGCATGTCAGCCCCGGCCTGTACCTCTGCGCGGACCTCTGCCCCGCCATGCTCCAGCGCGCTCGAGAAAACTTTTGCCGATCCCCTGCTCTTGCCGAATCTTTCAATGCAAGCCGGACAGCAGTGCTCTTCGCGGCCATGGACGCGGAATATCCGGCCCTTGCGGGAACCTTCGACTTGGTTATCTCCAACATGGCCCTGCAATGGACCTCGAACCCGGCCACGGCCATCGCCGGGTTATGGGCCCTGGTTCGGCCCGGCGGACTGCTGGCCCTTTCCCTGCCGGGACCGGAAACCTTTCGCCAGTGGCGGCAGGCCCATGAGCGCCTGGGCCTGGCCTGCGGATTGTGGGAATATCCCGACCTCCTGGCGCTTCAGGACATGCTGCCGGTCGAAGCCGCTGTTTCGCAAGAGCACCATACGGTAAAATTTGCACGGGCCATTGATTTTCCCAGGCATCTCAAGGCACTGGGCGGATTCATTCCCCGCCAGGGGCACGCTCCCCTGCCTCCGGCCCATTTCAGGGCAGTGCTGGGGGCACTGGACGCCGCTTTTCCCGAAGGTCCCGAGTTGACGTACCAGATATTCTACGCCCTGGCCTCCAAACCCAAGGAGCGCCCGTAGAGCGTTCGCAAAATACATTGCGTCTCTGTGCATTCGCAACACCCTAAAACCATTTACTTTGTTTTTGAAAATGTGTTCCAATTTTTCAAAAACGCGACACGAGAGACGGCCCATGACACCACAGTTCCCATTCCCTTCCGGCCCTCCTGGCCTGTTCGTCACCGGCACAGACACCGGAGTTGGTAAGACAGTACTTTCCGCCCTCCTGTGCCTGGCTTTTGAGGCCGACTATTTCAAGCCCTACCAGACTGGCGCTGAGGCCGACGACGACACCGCCGAGGTGGCCCGGCTGGCCGGACTGCCGCCCTCCCGTCTTCACCCGCCGACCTGCCGCTTGAAGGCCCCCCTGTCGCCGCTCCAGGCCGCCCGGCTGGAAACTTCCACCCCGTCAGTCGCTTTGGATATCCGCTCCGTACAGCTGCCCGAGACCGCCCGCCCCCTCATCGTTGAAGGTGCGGGCGGGGCACTGGTGCCCATCGCTCCAGGCCAGGACATGGCTGATCTCATGATTCACCTGGGACTCCCCGTGGTCATTGCCGCCCTCAGCGGTTTGGGCACCCTCAACCATACCCTGCTGACCGTCGAAGCTCTGCGCAACCGGGGGATCACCGTCGCCG
The DNA here is from genome assembly GCA_038248065.1 of Desulfovibrionales bacterium. Lineage (GTDB taxonomy): Bacteria > Desulfobacterota > Desulfovibrionia > Desulfovibrionales > Desulfovibrionaceae > Fundidesulfovibrio. The sequence continues at coordinate 49,199 of JBBRUD010000008.1, forward strand.
GGGTGGCCCTGCTGGGGCCGCCTGACACAGAAAACAAGCACGATATCGAGGTGTTGGGACGGGTGAGGGTCATTTTGGAGCTGCCACAGCTGGAGCCCCTGACGCCTGAAAGCCTCCAAGAGGCAGCAACATTTCTGGCCGGGCCGCTGGCAGCGGCTCTTCGCGCAGGTGCACCCCTCGCGGCGGACTCCCCAGCAGACGCGCTTCCTACAGAGGGTCTTCCCGATGGAGCGTTCCTGGCGGACGCGCCTCTCACCGCCGAGGCCATCACCGCCCTGGATGCCCGCCATGTCTGGCATCCCTTCACTCAGGCCGCGACAGCGCCCCCGGCCATCGCCATCACGCGCGGACGAGGGGAGATGCTCTTCGCGGCTGACGGGCGGCAGTACGTCGATCTGGTGTCGTCCTGGTGGGTCAATCCTCACGGGCACGCCCATCCGCGCGGTGCCCAGGCCGTGGCAGCCCAGGCCCATACCCTCGAGCAGGTGCTCTTTGCCGAATTCACCCACCAGCCCGCAGCCCTGCTGGCCAAAAAACTCTGCGACGCCCTGCCCGACGGGCTCGACCGGGTGTTCTACACCGATAACGGCTCCACGGCCGTTGAAGTGGCCCTGAAGATGGCCCATCAGTACTGGCGCAACCAGGGCCAGCCCGCACGCACCCGCTTCGCCGCCTTCAAAGGCGGCTATCACGGGGATACCGTGGGGGCCATGTCCGTTGGCATGTCCAGCGGCTTCTACGCCGGGTTCGAGAACCTTGTGTTCCAGGTGGATTTCCTGGACTACCCGGCCACCTGGCACGGCGATGCGAACGTCCAGGCCAAGGAAGACGCGGCCCTGGCCGGAATCGCTGCCCATCTGCGGACGCATGCCGCAACGCTGGCCGGAGTGCTCATCGAACCGCTGGTGCAGGGAGCCTCGGGCATGAATATGGTGAGCCCGCGCTTTCTGGCCGGGCTGGCCGCGCTGACCGCCGAAACCGGAACGCTCCTGCTGCTCGACGAAGTGATGACCGGCTTCGGACGCACCGGCAGCATGTTCGCCTGCCAGCAGGCCGGGGTGCGCCCAGATATCATCTGCCTGGCCAAGGGGCTCACCGGCGGCTTTCTGCCCATGGCCGCAACCGTTGCCAGCGAAGCCGTCTACCAGGGATTTCTGGGCCAAGGGTTCGACCGCGCCCTGGCCCACGGCCATTCCTTCACCGCCAACCCCCTGGGCTGTGCCGCCGCCCTTGCTTCCCTGGAACTCTTTGCAGAAGAACGCACCCTGGAAAGGATTGCAGCCCTGGAGGCGGTGCACGCCGAGCGCTTGCCCCTGCTGGCAAGCCGGTTCGGCCCGTCAGGGGCAGGGATATTGGCCCGCCCGCGCTGGCGGGGGGTAATCGGCGCTGTGGATGTGGTGTCGGCAGAAAGCGGCTACGAAGCGGCCATCGGCAAAAAGCTCAAGCAATACTTTATGGACAGGGGGTTGTTCATCCGTCCACTGGGCAATGTGTTCTACCTGATGCCGCCCTACTGCCTGCCGACGCAGACCCTGCACCAAGCCTACGACACCCTGGAAGCCGCGTTGCGGACAGGGCTATGAGAGCCAGGGGGGCGCTGCCCCCCTGGACCCCTCGCTGGGGGTGCGGGGCACCCCCAGGCCCCCCCAATATGTTGCACGCCGACGCGTCCACTATTGCGGGGGTCCGGGGGGGCGCTGCCCCCCCGGCCGCCGGAGGCATATCATATTCTCCGTTCTCGCACGCGTTGCGCTAGAACAGCTCAGGAAGACGCTTGCGCTTTTCGGCGAAGGCTCCCCACAGGGCGATGAGCCCCACGGCCAGGATGATGCCGTCGCGGATCAAAGTTTCGCGGCTGATGGTTTGGCCCGTGCCGCCGAAGCAGCCGCAATCCACGTTGAGCCCTCTAGCCACGGCCAGCCCCATGGCGGCCAGAAAAACGCCCATCAGGCCGCTGAGCACCACTGCGGCTCCACGGGCCATAACATTGGCGCATAAGGCCAGGCCACAGACAGCCTCAAGGGCGGGCAACACCAGGGCAACACCCTGCACCAGTTTGGCCGGAAGAATCTGGTAGTTGAAGACGGCCTGGGCAAAGGCATCGGCGTGCAGCATCTTCTCCGCCCCGGCGTAAACGAACACGGCTCCGAAGATCACCCGGCAAAGCAACCATATCCAGCGCATTTATTGTCCCTCCACCGTGCCGCCTGCGGCCTTCCAACCTTCCAGTCCGTCAGGCACCACAGCCAGAGCGGTAAAGCCCATGTCTTTTAAACCTTCGGCAACCTCCCGGCTCTTGGAACAGGCCAGGTTGGAGCAGTAGACCGCCAGGGGCCTGTCTTTGGCCAGGCCGGGCACTGCGGCCACAGCGGCGTCAAGCCCGGTCAGCAAGGCCTCGGCCGGAATGTTCACCGCGCCGGGGATATGCTCCATGGCGAATTCATCGGGGTCGCGGGCATCCACGAAAAGGCGCTCCTTGGCGGTCCAGGCGGTCAGGGCTTCAGCCGGGCTCAGCACGGCAATCCCCTTTTTGACCGTCTCTTCGGCGCGTTTGACCGTAAAGTCGGCGTACCACGACAGGGGCTCAGGCCGGGTGACATTGACAACCCAGGCGAGCATGATGGATAAACCGGTCAGTATGATTATTTCCGGCCACCAGGGGAGGCGGGACGTCACATTCATGGCAGGGCCTCGCTTTGCCGGAAGTGTCCGGCACGACCCTGCCTAGAGGAATTTATGCGGAAACTCAACGCCTTGATGGAGTACTTCACGTTTTTGCTCCAGCACCCTTTTGGAGGCCCCACCATGACCGCTCTTGTCCATGCGCCCAAGAACATTTCCGCTGCCGCCGTCAAGGAACACCTGGGGCACATCCGCCCGGACGCCCTCACCCTGCTCGACGTGCGCCAGTTGTGGGAATACGAGGAATTCCATCTGCCCGGAGCCAGCCTCCTGCCCCTGGGCGAGCTTGCGGACCGTCTGACCGAGCTGCCCCGCGACAAGCCCGTGCTGGTCTATTGCGCCTCGGGCAAGCGTAGCGCCGCAGCCGCAGCCATGCTTTCCGGCCAGGGCTTCGGGGACGTCTCCAACATGCTGGGCGGCATCATGGCCTGGAAAGGCGCCTCGGCTACCGGCGCGCCCGACACGGGCATGGGATTCCTTACTGGCGAGGAATCCCCAAAGCAGATTCTGACCCTGGCCTACGCCATGGAAAACGGGTTGGGCGAGTTCTACCAAAGCCTGGCCGAACAGACCCAAAACGCCGGGCTCAAGTCTGCCTTCGCCCAACTGGCGGGCTTTGAAGAGAAGCACAAGCTGGTAGTTTACCACCTGTTCAAGGAACTTTGCCCGGAAAGCGTCGGTATTGAAGACCTTGCCAAACTCGCCACAGTCAAGGCCATCGAAGGCGGCAAGAGCGCCGAAGAGATACTGGCCGAAACCAGCGGCTTTGAAACCGCGCGGCAGGCCCTGGAGATGGCCATGTCCATCGAGGCCCAGGCCCTGGACCTGTACATGCGCTTCGCAGGCAAAGCCCAAACGGAGAACGCCCGCACCGTGTTGCGCGATCTGGCCAAGGAAGAACAAGGCCACCTGCGCGCCCTGGCCACTCTGATGGACAGGCTGCCGGAGCAACGGGACGGCAAGGGGTAATGCCCTCCCCGTTTCAGGCCAACATCAACCGCTTCCAGGGGTTGGCGGAAATTTACAACGCCAATCGCCCAACCCCGCCCGAAGCCTTCGTTGATCTACTTTGCCGGTACGCCGGCGGCCCTGAATTCCAGGAGATTGACCATGCGAACGGGCGGGGCCTGACGCCCCGACTGGTGGTGGATCTGGCCTGCGGAACCGGGCTCTCCACCCGCATCTGGGTTGGCAAAGCCCACAAGGTCGTCGGCATCGAACCCAATGGCCAGATGCGGGCGCTGGCCGAAAACATCACCAGATTGACAGCCGGAGCAGAGGCCATCAGCTACCGGGAGGGCAGTTCCCAGGGCACCGGCCTGCCCGATGGCTGCGCCGACATCGTCACCTGCTCCCAGGCGCTGCACTGGATGGAGCCTGGGCTGACTTTCGCTGAGATCGCCCGCATTCTCCGTCCCGGCGGAGTCTTTGCCGCCATTGATTGCGATTGGCCCCCCTCGGTAGGCCAGCGGGCCGAGGCAGCCTATACCCTGGCCTACGAGCGGGCCAGGGCACTGGAAGCCGAATATACCTTCACAAAAGCCCGACGCTGGCCCAAAAGCGAGCACCTTCAGCGCCTGCGCTCCTGCGGTCGGTTCTCCTTCGTCAAGGAAGTCATGCTGCACAGCGTTGAAGTGAGCCCTCTGACGCGGCTAATTGGCATCCTCCTGAGCCAGGGCGGCGTGAAAACCCTGCTGGACAACGGCGTCGCGGAAGAGCACATCGGCATCGACGCCCTGCGTGAGACCATCGGGGCCTGCGCTCCTGCCGACCCCGTGCCATTTTTGTTCAGCTACAGGGTGCGGCTGGCCGTACGGTAGCCACGCTGGCGCTGAAAGAGCCGCCGGAAGGCGGTAGAACACGCATCACCAAACCGAAAAGGAAGGCATTATGGAACCGGTCACCTTCATCATGAACGTTTTGTGGCTGGTGCTGGGAGGAGTATGGATGGGGCTTGGGTGGCTGCTCGCCGGAGTGATCATGGCCCTTACCATCATTGGCCTGCCCTGGGCGCGCTCCTGCTTCGTCATCGCCAGGCTGGCCTTCTGGCCCTTCGGCAAGATCATCGTCGACCGCCAATACGTGCAGGGATTCCACGACGCGGGCACCGGCCCGATGGGCTTTCTGGGCAACATCATCTGGTTCGTGCTGGCCGGATGGTGGCTGGCCGTCGGGCACCTCTTCGCCGCCGTGGCCAACTTCGTGACCATCATCGGCATCCCCTTCGGCATACAGCACCTGAAGCTGGCCGTCATCTCGCTGGCCCCGGTTGGCAAAACCGTGGTGGACAAGCAGGATTGCCGGATTTGTTAGGAGGACAAGGGGCGCTGCACTTCGTTCGAAACGGGCTGCCAAGGCCGCTTCGGCCAGGCATCCGTAATCCCCTTGACCCCGCTGGGGGTGCAGGGCACCCCCAGCCCCCCCAATATTTACGCCCGCCAACGCGCAGCTATATGGGGGGACCGGGGGGCCAATGGCCCCCCGGCCACCGGAGGCCTCTCACGCATCCGCCCTCTCATCCCAGCAGCAGCAGATATTCCTGATTGCCCTTCGGCCCCTTGACCGCAGCCGGGACAAAACCCTGGCTCTGCATGCCCAAAGTCTGCGCGGCGAACGTCGCCACCTTGTCTACGGCCCATAGCTGTAGGGCCTCTTCGCGCACCACGCCTTTGTCGGTCTGATCCGAATGCACCTCGAACTGGGGCTTCACCAGAGCGACAATCATTCCACCGGGCTTGAGAAAGCCCTGCACCGGGCCGAGCACCTTGGCCAGGGAGATGAAGGATACGTCGATGACAGCCACATCCACGGCTTCCGGCAGCAGATCAGGCGGGGCCAGCCGAAAATTCACGCCCTCCAGGCTGATGACGCGGGGGTCGCGGCGCAGCTTTTCGTGCAACTGGCTCTTGCCCACATCCACGGCGTAGACTTTGGCCGCGCCGTGCTGGAGCATGCAGTCGGTAAAGCCGCCGGTGGATGCCCCAACATCCAGGGCCACCAGATTGTTAAAGCCCAACTGGAAGTGTTCAATGGCCGTAAGCAGCTTGAAGGCACCCCGACTGACGAAGCGCGGGGGCTCCGCGACGCTCAGTTCCGCATCGGCAGGCAGCATTCGTCCGGGCTTGTCCAGGGGTGCTCGGCCACCCTTCTCGGTGATGAATGCCTGCCCAGCCATGATGAGCCGGGTGGCCAACTCGCGGGTTTCCACCAGCCCCTGGTCCACCAGGAGTTGGTCGGCGCGGTATTTAGGGTTGGCCATGGGTGTGTACTTCTTGCGGGCTGGAAAGGTTTATGAGGCTCCGGCAAAGCGGAGGCAGTAATAATGAAGCCGAACGGCTGTTTTGTCCAGGGTGCGGCTCTGCCCTGCTCCTAAACTGAATACGCCGATTTGGTTACAATAAATAACTTCCAGCCCAAAATATACTTTGACGCCTTGATGATATCCCCCTATATACGTTTGAACAAATATCAATCTGATGAAGGAGCCTGTATGTCGAAAACCCTTCTCGCCCTGGCGTTGATAATCGCCATGGCTACTCCCGCCCTGGCCCAGGTGTCACGGAATTCCTCCACCTCCACAATCCGCCCTGGCACCTACACCACCAAGCCCAACGGCGGGTACACGTACCGCTCCAACGGATATTCCTTCGGCAGCGATGGCAAGGGCAATACGACCTCTTCGGCTCCTGGCGGGTATAAAACCTACAACGGCGTCACCCAGCAGCCTCAGCAGAAGTACAAATATTAGGCTTGCAGCCCTGCCTGCCAAGCAAAAAGCCCGGCTCACGCCGGGCTTTTTTCGGTAAATGGCTTGTACGAAGCGCCGTCTCAAGGATCAGCCGGTCTTTATCCGAAGGTAACGACGACCTTCTGTTTATATCGCGATTATGAAAACATTGATACGTTTACAAATCCATAATCAATGGCTTTCTTATGTTACGCCGTAACCCTGATAAACAGATTTCGAGTACGCTACACTAGGCCTTGCCGGTGAGCTTCAGCCGCTCGACCACCTTTTCGGCAGCCGCAACGGTGTACTCCGCAGGCGTCAGGCGCTGCTTCTCTTCCGAAGTGATGACCAACTCCGGCAGGTTTACCAGTTCCGGCTTAGGAGTGATGCCGTATTCGGGCGGGAAGGAATTGGTGAAGTACATTTCCTGGAAGCCCGCAAACTTCATGCTGTGGGCCGTGGCGTCCAGAATGGCCAGTTCCGAGGGCTCGATGAGGCCCAGTTCCTTGGCGCGCATCAGGCCGGCCAGGCACTCGCCGCCCTGGGTGCAGCTGATGTGGCCGTGGCGGTTGGCCAGCAGCATGGCCTCAACGATGGCCTGCTCCTCCACCTGCAGAACCTGGAAGGAGCCGGGACCGCCGATCTTCTCGTACTGCTCGGCAAAATGCTTCACGCGCGGGAACGACACAGGATTGCCGATCATGGCCGCCTGGGCCACGCTGGGCTGCACCGTCACCGGAGCGAAGGCCCGCTTGGCCGGTTCATCCACGGAATAATACTGGTAGACCGGGTCCGCATGGGCGGACTGCACTCCGAAGATGCGCGGCAGGGAGGGGATGATGCCCAAGCGCTTGAGCTTGAGGAAGCCGCTCATCACCGCAGTGACGTTGCCCGCGTTGCCGATGGGCACGAACACGGCCTTGCGGTAGGTATCCCAGTTGTACCACTGAGCCACCTCGAAGGCGTAGGATTCCTGGCCCAGGATGCGCCAGGCGTTCTTGGAGTTGAGCAGCGCCACCCGGTAGTTGTCCGCCAGATGCTCCACCACTTTCATGCAGTCGTCGAACACCCCCGGCACTTCCAGGACGATGGCCCCGCTGCCCAGCGGCTGGGAAAGCTGCTGCGGAGTGACCTTGCCCTGGGGCAGGATGACTACGGTGGTGATGGGCTTGCCCACATAGGCCCCATAGAGGGCGGCGGCGGCCGAGGTGTCGCCGGTGGAGGCGCACACGGTGAGCACGCTGTCCCAGCCGTTCTCGCGTACCAGGGACTTGAGGTAGCTGAAGGCGCAGGCCATGCCCCGGTCCTTGAAGGAGGCCGAGGGATTCTGGCCGTCGTTTTTGAAGGCCATAGGCGTGCCCAGAATGGCCGAAAGGCCGGGACTGGCTTCGATGACCGGAGTGTTGCCCTCGCCCAGATAGACGATATCCTGCTCGTCCAGGATGGGGGCGGTCAGCTCGTAGAAGCGAAAGATGCCTCGCAAGGCGGTGTTGCGGGTGGCGGCCCGCTTGTCGAAGAGCGACTTCCAGTACGTGGGCGGGTTCTCGGCCAGGCTGTCGAAGGAGGTATCCTCCAGCAGGAACACGCCGCCGCAATTCGGGCAGGTGTAGTGCAGTTCGCCAACGGCGAAACGCGCCTGGCAGCCCAGGCAGAAATATTCCATTTGGCCGCGATAGGTGGGGAAACTGTTGGTCATACTTTCATGTCCTTTCAGATGCGGATTCGTGTGAGCGGCCCGCCGCCTTGCGTTTCATATCCAAGGCCCGGTCTGGCTGCAAGTCCGCCCTCGCGGTCATGGGCACTGGAGACCCGCCGCTCAACCGTTGGTTGACGCTAGACCGCACCTGCCCAGAAATTACGAAGTGAACGAATACGTCAACCCCACCATCACTTGCGCAGCCTTGGGCCACACGGCCCTAGCCGCCATGGCGAACATCACGCCGCCCAGGCCGATCTTGACAATAAGCCCAAGCACCCGGCCGAGCATGGCCCCTTTGGCTGCGCGCCAAGCCTCGTCAGCGGGGCGACCGTGAATGCGCTCAAACACAAAACAACCGAAATACGCTCCGCCCACAGCTCCGAAGAGCGCCCCCAGGCCGAAAAAGAACGGCGCGCAGGCGATGGCCCCGATGATGGCCCCGATAAAGGCCCCAAGGTTGCCCTTGCCTGTTGCTCCGTACTTCTTGCCGCCGATATATTGCGAAGCAAATTCAATGGCTTCGCCCAACACGGCGATGGCGATCAGCGGCAGGAAAAAGCTCAAGCCCAGGTTGAGCTCCGGGTGGGTCCAGCTCCACAGAAGGATGCCGCCCAGAAGCACCCAGTTGGCCGGAAGGCTTAAAATATGCAGGCCGAGGACGGCAAACAGAAAGCAGAGAAACAGGGATGCGAGAACATATTCCATACGGGCTTATTCCACCTTATGACCAAATCTGTCTTATCTTGATTGACCGGCTGGTCGCCCCTGCTCGCCTTCACTCCTGCGCTTCCCGCCTGTCCACCACGCGTTGAGCTTTGCCTTCGCTTTGCGGCAGGGCGTTGTGCTCCACCAGATCGACCTTGGGGGTCACCAGGATTTCGTCCTTGAGCTTGTGCACGATTCTGGCACGAAGGGCGTTCAGAGCGCGCATGTCTTCCACGAAGAATTCTTCCTTGATCTCCACCTTCACCCGGATGTTGTCGATGTAGCCGTCGCGCTCCAGGATGATGAGGTAGTTCTGCCCCACTTCGGGCAGGCTCATGAGGATCTGCTCGATCTGCATGGGATAGATGTTCACGCCCTTGATAATGATGAGGTCGTCGGAGCGGCCGGTGATGCGGTCCAGCCGGACGTGCTTGCGCCCGCAGGGGCAGTCGCCCGGAATGAACCGGGTGAGGTCGCGGGTGCGGTAACGCAGGATGGGCATGCCTTCACGGCAGAGGGTAGTGAGCACCAGCTCGCCCACCTGCCCCGGCTCCACGGGCTCCAGGGTGATGGGATCGAGAATTTCAGGCAGATAGGCGTCTTCCCAGAGGTGCATGCCGCTCTGCTGCTGGCACTCGAAGGCCACGCCAGGGCCGTTCATCTCGGAAAGGCCGTAGGAATTGAAGGCCTTAAAGCCGAAAAGTTCTTCAAGACGACGGCGGGTTTCCTCAGAATAGGGCTCCGCGCCAACCAGGGCGATGCGCAGATTCAGGCTCCTGGGATCGATGTCCATCTTTTCGCAGGCGGTTGAGATATACAAAGCGTATGACGGAATGATGTGCACCGCAGAGACCTTAAAGTCCTGCATGAGCTTTAACTGCCGCTGGGTGTTGCCCGCCCCCACGGGGATGGCCAGGCAACCCAACCGCTCCGCGCCGTAGTGCATGCCCAGGCCGCCGGTGAACAGACCGTAACTGGTGGTGTTCTGGAACACGTCGCCGGGCCGCATGCCGGTCATGTGCATGCAGCGGGCCACCAGGGAAGCCCACCAGTTGATGTCGCTGCGGGTATGGGTGATCACCGTGGGCGTGCCCGTGGTGCCGGAAGAAACATGCAGGCGGATGAGTTGTTCGCGCGGCACGGCGTTAAGCCCGTCGGGATAGCTGTCGCGCAGATGCTGCTTGGTGGTGAAGGGTATGCGGCGCAGATCGTCGAGGGTCTTGATGTCCTCGGGGCGCACCCCATGCTCTTTGAAGATTCTGGAATAGAACGGCGAGCGAATCGCACGCTCGCAGGTGGTGCGCAGACGAGAGAGTTGGATTTCCTTAAGTCTATCTTTCTCTACTAATTCTATCGGATCGTAGACCATACCAATCTTCCTCACAACTAATTATCACTACTTTTCTTATCCGTTTCTTTCACCTCTTTCGTTTCTTTCACCTCTTTCGTTTCTTTCACCTCTTTTATTCCTTTTTTTGTTTCTTTGTCTTCTTCGTCTTCCTTGTCTTTTCCGTTACTTCTTCCCAAAACGTATCCAACTATGCCACTGATAACACTTACAGCAGCACCTTCAAACTTACCAATTACGGCTAAGAATATAACACTAAATATTACAAGCACAACCGTTATTATGCTGTAAGCCATACTCCGTTGAAGAAAGAGGCTAAAAGTTGTAGCGCCACCTTTACTCGTTTTCTCCAGAGATTTTATCCATGATTTGTAGAAAATCACTCCACTCAAACATACAATAACTACAAATACAAAGGCAACTAACGTGGCTAGATACAGCTGCTCAGGTGTCATATTAATCTCCAGTACAGATCACTCCCCGTATTCCGACGGCGGAGGAATATCCGTGGGGTTCTCGAAAGACGTGGATTCCTTGAAAAAACGGAGCTTGACCATGCCGGTTGGACCGTTGCGCTGCTTGCCGATGATGATTTCGGCCACGTTGTCTTCCGGGGTCAGCTCTTCCTTCTTCTTGTAGGCCGCCTCGCGGTACAGGAAGATGATGACGTCGGCATCCTGCTCGATGGCGCCGGATTCGCGCAAGTCGCTCATCATAGGGCGCTTGTCCGCACGCTCTTCCACCTTGCGGTTGAGCTGGGACAGAGCAATGACCGGCACGTGCATCTCTTTGGCCAAGGCCTTGAGATTTCGGGAAATATCTGAAATTTCCTGCTCGCGTGAATCCACCTTGCGGGCAGAGCGCATGAGCTGAAGGTAGTCGACCACCACCAGGCCCAGGCCGTGTTCGGCCTTCATGCGGCGGCAGCGTGCGCGAACCTCCATGGTGGAGAGCGCGGCGGAGTCGTCCACGAAAATGGGCGCGGGCGACAGGGCGTTGGCCGATTCGTAGAGCCTGGCCCAGTCGGTGTCGTCGAGGCGGCCCTTGCGCAGTTTGGAGAGGTCCACCTTGCCCCAGCAGCAGAGCATGCGCATCATGATCTGCTCTTTGCTCATTTCCAGGGAGAAGATGGCCGTGGGCACGGCGTACATGCAGGCGGCGCGCATGGCCACGTTCATGGCGAAGGCGGTTTTGCCCATGGAGGGGCGTCCGGCCACGATGATGAGGTCAGAGGGCTGGAGCCCGGCGGTGTATTCGTCGAAGGTGTAGTAGCCGGTAGGCACGCCGGTTACGGTTTCCTTGTTCTCCACCCGCTTGGTCAGCTGCTCGAAAACAGAATCCACCAGGGTTTTGCTGCTGGAGAGGGCCCCGGTCTTTTTGGAATCGGCGATGGCGAAAATGGATTGCTCGGAAGCGTCGAGCAGGGCTTCGGTATCTTCAGCACCCTCGAAGACGTTGCTGATGATCTCGGAAGCGGCGGAAATAAGGCGGCGCTGCACAGACTTGTCGCGCACGATGTTGGCGTGGTGCAGGGCGTTGGACGCGCTGACCGTGGCTGAGGCCAGTTCCGCCAGATAGAGATTGCCGCCCACCTCGTCGAGCTTGCCCATCTTGCGCAACTGCTCGGCCAGGGTGACCAGGTCCACGGCGATGCTCTGGCGGGAGAGCTCCAGACAGGCCGCATAGATGGCTTTATGAACGGGGGAATAGAAGTCGTCTTCCCCGAGGACGTCAATGAGGTTGTGGAGGGTGGAATTCTTGATGAGAATGCCGCCCAGCACGGCCTGCTCGGCCTCGGGCGTATGGGGGGGCACCCGGCGAAGTAGATCGCCGGAAACCCGTTCCAAAGTTTGCGGGGCGAGCTCGCCATCCGGCGCGCCCGCCCCGCTACGGGTTTTACGCCTGGATTTCTTCGGACTTGTTTCCACTTTCCTGTCCGGCCTTGGCGGCAAGCAGAGCTTCGCCCTGACGGCAGACCAGCACGCGCACAACGCCGCGTACTTCGGGGTGGAGCTTCACTTCCACTTCGTGCACGCCCAGGGTGCGGATGGTGTCTTCAAGCACGAGCTTCTTGCGATCGATCATCACGCCCTTGGCTTCCAGGGCATCGGCAATCATGGCCGAGGTCACGGAGCCGTAAAGCTTGTCGCCGTCGCCGGTGCGCACTTCGATGGCCACTTCATTGGCAGCCAACTGGGCGGCCAGGGCATCGGCATCAGCGCGCACGGAATCCATCTTGGCCTGAAGCTTTTTGTGCTCCATGGCGAAGACCTTGAGATTGGAGGGGGAGGCCAGCATGGCCAGGCCTTGGGGAATAAGATAGTTGCGGCCGTAGCCGGGCTTCACGGCGACAACGTCGCCGAGCTTGCCCAGATTTTCCATATCGGCACGCAGGATGATTTTCATATCAGCCATGGTGACTCTCCTACTGCATCTTCTTGATGAGGTCAGCGCTATGCGTGGCGGTGTAGTAGATGAGAGCCATCTGGCGCGCCCGCTTGATCTGCATGGTAAGACGGCGCTGGCACTTGGCGCAGGTGCCGGTGATACGCCGGGCGATGATCTTGCCGCGCTCGGTGATGAAGTCGCGCAGGATGTCGGGACGCTTGTAATCCATGGGAAGGTTCTTGTTGGCGCAGAAGCGGCAGAACTTCTTCTTGGGAGTGAATTTCTTTTTGAAGGACATGGTTTAAGCCTCCGGGGCGTCAGAAGCGGCGGCTTCAGGCGCGGCTGGGGTGGCGGGAGCTTCGGGCGCGGCGGCTTCGGGCGCGACAGCCTCGACGGGCGCGGCAGGCACGTACTTGTCGGCCAGCTTCACGGTGACGAACTTGAAGATGCCGTCGGTAATGCGCACGTTGCGCTCCACTTCGGCAATGGTCTTGGCCGGGGCGGCAAATTCCAGACGGACGTACTGTCCACGGATCTGCTTGCGCACCGGATAGGCCAGTTCGCGGGTTCCCCAGTCGTCCACGGAGAGCATCGTTCCCTGCTCGCGGTCGACGATGATTGTGGTCAGGCCGTCGATGACGGCTTTCTTGTTCTCCACGTTGAGCTCAGGGCTCAAGAGGAGAAGCATCTCATACTTACGCATCGTATCCTCCTTGCGGTCTGTGGCCCTTCCCATTCCTGACCAGCGGTCGGGGGAAGAGCAAGGCGAAGGAGTGTCGTTAATCGCCCGTCTGCGTTGTGTCAAGCTGTTCGTGAAGGGCAGGCCGCACGGAAGGCGACGCTGCGGCCCTGCTATTTGGCGGTCGGGCCAGGGATTCCCAGAGGGGGCGGGCGTTCAACATCTCGAGTAACCGATGCTCAGTGAGGCAGCAAGGCCTCGAACTCGGGCACGGCCAACGCGGGACCAATTCTCGCCGGCCCACCGGGATGGTTGGCGCGATAGCAGGCGCGTTCAGCCTTGGCCAGACCGAGGGCGGTCAGCCGAATGGAGTTGCCATGGGTGAAGGCGTCGTCGGTGCCGGAATAGTGTTGCAGGATGAGACTGACGTCGCCGAGGGCGGGGTCGGTGAAACTCCATTTCCAGGTGCGCAATGTGCCGAAGGCATTACCGCGCCATTCTTGAGGATCGCCGTACCGTTTTTTCAGGGCGGCCAGTACGCGGTCGTAGAATTCCTTGCTCTCGTTTTCGTAGTTCATTTTGATGCGCACGATGCGTTTGGGCGAGACACAGTTGCCGTAGGTGACGTATCCGCTGCGAAAACCGCCTAAGGGCAACAGGGCGGAAACGGTGAGGTAGGGACGGTCCAGTTCCTCTTCAGTTATCTCGCGGTCAAACTTGACGGAATACTTTTCAACACTGTCGCCAAGACGTATCCCGGCGATCTCCTGCGGGCCTTTCGCCTGGGCCAGGCAGGCCGAAGCCACACCCAGAACCAGCACAACCGCCAGCAGCGCTGTTCTCATGTGGCCGCCGGAAAGGCGGCTAGGGCCTCAGGTTGCTCTGAAAAGAGGGGAAATATTTCCGTATAGCCTGAAATGTCGAACACTTCGCGCATATAATCCTTGATGGCGCACAGATGGAGCTTCCCACCATTCTTCCTGAGCTGCTGAAAAGCCATAAGCAGGACGCGCAGGCCACTGGAATTGATGTAATCCACGCCCCCGAAATCCATGAGCAGATGTTTCACGCCGCCGGACACCACGGCCATGACCTTCTCTTCCAACTCCTTGGAGGAGGTGCTGTCCAGACGACCGGAGATTTCCAAAATGGTCACGGTTCCGGTGTGTTTCTCAACAAGTTCCATCGCGGGCTCCTCTTCTGTCCAGTCTTGCGCCCCACCTTTCTATCACCAAGAGCAACGCAGTTCTAGGCGGTCTTTTTGGAAAGATGCAAAATATTGTTGCCGTCACGACGTTCATACGCCGCTGCGTCCATGGTCTTGCGAACGAAATGTATGCCCAGCCCGCCGATTCTGCGCTCATGAAGGGGTGCCGAGGTGTCGGGCACCGGCGCAGCAAGCGGATTGAAGGGTTTGCCGTCGTCGATAAGCTCGATATCCACCACGCCCGGCCGCACGGCCAGAATGAGGCGGATGGTGTGTTCATCCTGGTCGCCATAGCCGTAGGAAATGATATTGGTCAGCAGTTCGTCCAGGGCCAGCACCATATGGTGGATGGGATGCCCCGCCACACCGTGGCCGCGCAAAAAAGCTTCCACAGCGAGCCGGACGGAATCCAGTTCGCCAAGCGAGTTGACGAGGGAGAGGTCGAGTGTGTCTGCCATCACGCACACTGTCCTTCCATGAACCGTTGTGCGTGTCAACGCACCAGCGCGTCAAACCGGGGTCAGATCAGGGAATCGGTGTTTTCAAGCCGCCACGCCAATGCTAGTATCTCCGCATGGGAACAACCACTCATACGCTTGCGCAAACCGGACCGGCCCCCTGTCCAACGCCGCGCATTGCTCTGCTTCCGGGGACGGCTCCAGCCTGCGCCCTGAGGGCTGTTCTGGCCTGGATGCTCGTGCTGCCACTGGCCCTGACCCTGGTGACGGGCCTGTTCTGGCCGCTGCCCGCCAGCGCTCAGGAGCAGGAGCACACGCCCGGAACGGCCAGCTTCCGCATCCCCAAGGGAACCGAGCGCGACAGGATTCTGGCCTGGATCAACACCATCAGCCAGAAATACGGCCTGGACCGCTTTCTCATCCAGGCGGTCATGGAGGCGGAATCCGGCTGGGACGTGGTGGCTGTTTCCCCCAAGGGTGCCCAGGGGTTGATGCAAATCATGCCCGGCACGGCCAAGGAGCTGGGCCTCAAGGACGCCTTCGACCCTCTGGCCAGCATCGAAGCGGGCAGTCGCTACCTCAAGGCCCAACTGACCACCTTCGGCGATGTGCGTCTGGCTCTGGCCGCCTACAACGCCGGGCCGGAGGCCGTACGCAAAAGCCGTGGCGTCCCCCTTATCCCCGAGACCCAGGCCTATGTGGCCACGGTGTCCAACAGGTTCATCAAACTCAAAACCGGTCGCTCCCTCAACCAGTTCGTCCAGAAGGTTCTGGAGGACAACGCTTTGCCGGCCGATAAAAAGCAATAGGATCATCAATGACTTCCGAGACTTCCGATCACGACGCCACAGAGGAATTCCTGCGCGGCCTCCCCGAACTGGCCCAGGGCGAGAGCTTTCAGTTCGCCTGCCATCCCGGCGTGCCCTGTTTCAACGCCTGCTGCTCGGACTTAAGCCTTATGCTCACGCCCTACGACGTGCTGCGCCTGCGCAAGGCCCTGGGGCTCACCAGCCGCGAGTTCACCGCCCGCCTGGCCCAGGTGGCTCAGGCCCCGGATACGGGCTTTCCCATGCTCAAACTGCGCATGCGCGAAGAAATTCCCGGACTGCCCTGCCCCTTCGTCACCGTGCAAGGCTGTTCGGTATACGGCAACCGGCCCGGCGCGTGCCGCACCTACCCCCTGGGGCGGGCCACCAAAACCAACCAGACTTCCGAAGTGGTGGAACAGTTTTTCGTGGTGCGCGAACCCCACTGCCGGGGCTTCGAGCAAGATTCCGCCTGGACTTCGGGCGACTGGCTGAAAGACCAGGACCTGACCACTTACAACAGCTTCAACGACCAGTACATGCTCCTCTTGGCCGAAGCCAAGGCACGCGGGATGCGGCTTACCCCCAAACAGACCAACCTGGTTTTCCTGGCGGCCTACAATCTGGACGCCTTCAAGGATTTCCTGGTCCAGATGGGGGCGCTGACTCGCTTGGACCTCACCCCGGAACAAGAGCAGGAGATTCTGCATGATGAAGAGGCGCGGCTGGCCTTTGCCACCGGCTGGCTGGAACTTATGCTCTTCGGCGTGGAACGCACCGTGAAGAAGAAAACCTGATGCCCGCCGCCCTTCCCGATAGCCCCAAGGTACTGCCTCTTGAAGCATTGCTGGCAGCCCTGGCCCCCTTGCGGGGCCGGGGAGGCATCGTGTTCACCAACGGCTGTTTCGACCTGCTCCACCCCGGCCACGTGGATCTGCTGGCCAGATGCCGGGCCTTGGGAAACGTCCTGGTGGTGGGGCTCAACGCAGACGTCTCGGTACGGGGGCTCAAAGGCCCCACCCGGCCGGTGACCCCCTGGCAGGACAGAGCCTTCGTACTGGCCGGACTGGCCAGTGTGGATTTCGTCACAGCGTTTGATGACCCCACGCCCCTGCGCCTGATTGAGGCTCTCAGGCCCGATGTGCTGGTAAAAGGCGGCGATTGGCCAATCGAACGCATTGTCGGTCGGGAAGCCGTGGAGGCGCACGGCGGCCGGGTGCTCAGCCTGCCGCTATTGCCAGGGTATTCCACCACGGCCCTCATCGCGCGTCTGGCGCAACCGACCGACACTGACCCCTGCGACTGAACCGTCTTCCACTGGCCTCCAATGGATATGCCTGCCGGGCGTCTCGATCTTTTGGTGCGCCGCAGCATGAATCTGTCCCCTGAGCCCCTTGACGCCTGTGGACCCGAGGGATAACTATTGCATTGTGTTCACGGGCTTGAAAGCCCTTGGCCTGCCTCAAAGGAGACTCGCAGGTGCAGCGTCCATCCTCTCGCCTTTTCGCGGCCGCCATTTTGGCTTGCCTGCTGGCTTTTTGGCACACCGCATCTCTCGCTGAAGATCAGCCCGAAATGCAATTAGTAGCGGCCAACACCACCATCACCGCCACTGTCGGCGAAGAAGACGGCGAAGGCCTCTGGGTGGTTACCGGCGATGGCACCAACTACTCGGTCTGGACACCTGAGGAATTAAGCCTTGACGAGCTCTCCGCCTTCCAGCGCAACTTCAAGAACAAGGAAGTCACCCTGGCCGGAGATGTCTATAAAGATAAATTCGGCAACCTCAACCTGTTCGTGAAAACGCTGCCCAAGTAGTCCACCCCGGTCGTCAAGCGCTCACCTCGCCTGGCGCGTCCCCGAGGCCAGAATCGCCCATACCGGGTTCGAAGCGCCCCAGCCGGACCCGAAGCATCCCCACGAAGCCGTATTGGCACCGCTTGAACGGCGTTTGTCGTCAGTACGTGTCTGCCCCCCCATTGACCGTTTACGAGTGTGCCTCGGGCGCATCTTTCTGACTGCACCATTGCCACTGCCCTCCAGAACTCAAGACAAATGCTTCACCCCCGCCTGAAAAAGGCAGTACCGATTGTGCCGGATGACGCAGGTCTGTGCCCCTGTGCACCGGACGAAACCGTATGGCGTTGTCACGCATTCTCCAGACCTTCATCACTTGATCGCCACCGCACAGGGCCACTTGTGTGGTGCGCCATCCAGCACTCCATACGACAACCCGCCCTTTAAAGAGGATACAATCATGTCCCAGCAGAAACGGGAAACTCGCTCAGAGGTTCCGCCCTTTTCCGGCCATTCGCTCCTCTACACCATTTACCGCCATCACCACGGGCTCCCGCACGAGCAGGCCGTGCTGCGCATCGATGCGGCCATACAGCGTTCCATTGCAACATACAGTCACGAAGACCCGCCTCACAC
Organism: Desulfovibrionales bacterium; assembly: GCA_038248065.1. GTDB lineage: Bacteria > Desulfobacterota > Desulfovibrionia > Desulfovibrionales > Desulfovibrionaceae > Fundidesulfovibrio. Next base: position 67,334 of record JBBRUD010000008.1, read on the forward strand.
GGCCTAACCCCACCCTGACGGCACGCCCCCCCGTAAGGCCGGTGGAAGACACCGGCCTTACCAACGCGTACGAGCGCCTTCGGTAAAACCGACCGAATGTTCTTGTCACCGCCGTGGCAAGCGGGGTATATTTAACGATAATTCAAAGGCGATGCACTTGCTCCGGTCTGCGACGTATCCGGCCCGCTCCCCTGACGGGATACAAGGCTACGACAAGCGTCGGCCCCGGCAGGAACAGCAGAACCGCCGCCCCTGCCGGATGTCCGCCACGTCGCCCCACCCCTCTCAACGGGAGCCCGCGCAATGCAGGAATCAACCAACGTTAAAGATTCAGAAAAGATCATATCCCTGCTCGCCCGGATGCCCATGCTCAAGATGTTCGACCGCGACCAGCTTGGACTGATGCTTCGCTATACCAAAATATTCGTCTACGACTTTGGCGAGACGATCATTGAGGAAGGACGCACGGACAAGACCATCTTCATTCTGATCTCAGGCACCACCTACGTCATGAAGGACGGGGCCCACCTGGGAGAATTCAACTCCGTGGGCGACATCTTCGGCGAAATCAGCGTTATTGACGGTTCGGTGCGCAGCGCCTCCATAGTTGCCCAGGAAAAGACCATCTGCCTGGCCATCGATGCCTCGTTCATAGAAAACAACGGGACTTCGGAGCAGACCATGCTCTGCCAGAACATCCTGTTCCGGGCGTTCTCGGAATTGCTGGCCAACCGACTGCGGGGCATGAACACGGAAAACATCCGATTACGCAAGGAGTTGGATGAGCTTCAGGGCAGCCGTAATGTCCGCTCCTTTTGAGAGCCCCAGTCTTTGCCCGAACCGCCAACCCCGGATGCAGCCATGGTGAACAGCGCCGACACTGCGGACAACGCCCGCCGCCTGAAGCTGGAAATCCAAAGAGCCAAAAGCTATCTTGGCAGGTACGAGGTAGCTAAATCCATCGACATCATGCTGGATGTTCTGCGGGCCAAAGCGGAACTGCCCGTCATTGGCACGGATAAGTACGACCTGGACCTGCTATTGGGCGATTACTGCGCGGATTTCAATAAAAACCCGCGCGTACTGGAATTCCGTAAGCGTCTAATCGGCCCCTTCTTGCGGGTGCATTGGGCTTGAGTCAGAAGGTGCTGATGAGCTTACGTGGTGATGAGGCGGGTTTTATCGATGTTCTGCGGTAGCAAGGCTTTGATTCTCTCGGTGGTGTTCGCC
>JBBRUD010000009.1:0-68062 GCA_038248065.1 Desulfovibrionales bacterium
CCGTCGATTGGGTCAGGGTGTTGAGCAGGGTGGATTTGCCCGCATTGGTGTATCCCACCAGCGAAATGATGGGCAGTTGGGCTTTGGCCCGGCGCTCCCTGGCCTTGGCCCGGTGATGGGGGGGGCTGGGGGTGCCCTGCACCCCCAGCGGGGGTCCAGGGGGCAGCGCCCTCTGGCTCCTGCGGCCGCCAGAAAATACGAGAGGCAGCCGACGTACAGACCTCCCCTTGGGACCTGTCCGCCGGCTGCCTCATGCTCGAAATTCCCGCTTCCCTGCCTGCTTTCGAGCTGTGCGCGCCTTGCCTAAGCGAGACCGCGTCTGAACCGGTGCAGGCCTTCCGTGACCATACCAGCCAAATATAAAACCCCGTTGAGCATGCTGGGCAGCGCCGTGGGGCCGCTCTCTCTGATGGGGGCCTCTGCATCGGGCGCATCTTCTCCCCAGACGCGTCCGGTCCAGCGCTCGAACAGTGCATGCGATTCGGGATCGTGTTCGCAGAGCATGAGGGCCTGGCTGACGCTCCGTGTGGCCAGTTCGGGCTGGCGCCTGAAGTGGTGCACCTTGGCCATTTCCACATGGCATTTGGGGTCGTTGGGTGACAGCCACAGGGCGTTTTGCAGGGCGAAGGCCGCTCCTTCCCAATCCCTGCCCCGGCCAAGACGCATGCCCAGTGCCAGGAAGGGGTTGAACTCGCGGGAATCGGCCCGGAGAATATCCAGAAATTCGTTTTTGTAGCGCTCGAAACGCGCGGCCCTGGCGCAGGTTTCAGCGGCCTGGGTGAGGGCTTTGCGGTAGCGCACCTCGTCGCCCTTGGCCAGCCAGCAGCGGGCCAGGCCCAAATGGGCTTCGGCCATCAGGGTGGAGATGCGCGTTGCGGCGTTGAAGCTCTCGATGGCCTGGTCGTAGCGCAGTGCCGCCAGTTGGCGCATGCCGCGCTCGTAGTGGTGTTGCGCCTCGTCCTGGACGTTCAGGACGGTGTTGAGCACCTGCATGGCTTCGGCGGTATTGCCCGCCTCGGCCAGATCCAAGCCCTGGGCCACGTTGTCCAGTTGGGTGCGGAGCGGATTTCCGGCCTGTCCGGCCATGTCCACATATTTCAGGAAAGATTCAAGGGTATAGGGCCTGATCAGGAAACCCACGCAGCCCAGCTTGATGGCCAGAAGCACGTCTTCCCGGTTGCCCTTGGCGCTGGCCATGATTACCGGCAGGTTTTTGAACGAAACATGTGTCTTCAAGGTACGCAGAAATTCCCAGCCGGAGCCGTCGTCCAGGCGGTCGTCTACCAGCACTAGGTCCGCTCCGTGCTTGGTCAGGTGGCGCAGGGCCTCTTTGGAGCTGGCAACCAGACGCACCTGGGTGATTCCGGCCTGTTTCAGGCATTGGCGGTCCATGCGGGCGTGGCCCTGATTGGCTGATATGACCAGGGCCTGGCGGGGAGCCGCCTGGGGGTCGAGTATGCGTGCTGTATTCATGGTATCCCTCTTCTGCGAACGGATATGCAAGGCTGTCCTTGACGATCGCAACGCGGCTGCCATCCGGTACGGCTGTGGTTGCCGCGTTGCGATATCCTCTCCCCACAATGCGTATCGGCGAGGGTGGAAATTGCTTTAGGGGAAACGTGCGGGAAATGCGGGAGGAGGGTGCTGGACCGACGGCTGGAAGGCTAGACGGAAGCGTTCACCAGTACGCCGGGCTGGATACCGGGCGCTGTGGAGCCGAGTGCGTATCCAGACGCTTGGGAGCCGTAGCTGCCGGTGGGGCGCTTGCGGCGAACCCGGTTGGCGCGGTGTTTGCGGGCGGTCTGGGCGGTGTTTTCCTTGGAAGCCGTTACACCGGTCTGTCCCGGCTGGTTTTCGGAGGTGCCGTCCAGGCCGGTTGTCTCGACGCCGGGCTGCGTCAGAGCCTGGGACTGCACCAGGATGTCGCCGGGAGCATCAACGGCATCAACAGAAGATTGCTGGAGGGTATTCTCGCCTGCACCGGCCTGTGGTTTCAGAGGGTATTCCTCGGCATCCTTGGCCAGCTGATCGAAAAGGCTGGTTTCCGGGGCGGCTCCGGCGGATTGGGGCGTCTGGGTCATGGCCGTTGCCACAGCCTGTCCGGCGGCCTGCTGCGCGCCGCTTCCGCCTGCGGCTAGAAAACTTTCCTGCTTGCCGTTCTGGAAATAGCCATTCAGGGCCTGGTTGAGCTCACCGTTGAAGACACCCATGGCCTGGTCGCCGGAGGCCGTACCGAAATTTTTGTCGATGAATTCGAGGGCGGAAACGAAGCCGTCGCCAAGTTTTTCCTCGGTCAGGGCTCCCTGGCCTGCGTGGCCCAGCACGATGCCCATCACCGCCCGACCGGCGTTGTCGCCGAAGGTTTTTTTGACGTACTCCACGGAATTGCCCAGCGCAGTGGAAAGCCCCTTGTCGTCGATATCACGCGCCTTGTTATCGCCCGGCGCGGTCTGGGCGGCGCGGCGGGTGATCTCCCCGGCAAAGGAATCGATGGCCGCGCGGTCCAGGGACAGCACGGCGCGCGGCGCGTATTGCCCCATGAAGCCGCTGGCTGTGGGCTGTTGTGCAGTGGTTGATCCTATGTACATGACAGGTCTCTTGACCACTCATCGGCCATGGCCCGGCGGAACTTTAGTTCCTTGGGCGGCAAACCGTGGCCCTGGTGCTTGTCAAAGGCCGCAACCAGCGGGTAAGAGGCGCTCACCATGAACGGCTGGAACGGATATCTTCTGCGGGTGGACCTGACTACGGGCACCATTACGCGCGAGCCCCTGGACCCCCAAATTCTTGCGGCCAACATCGGCGGCAAGGGGTTGGCCGGACATTTTCTCGACCCTCACATCCACCTGGATTGGGACCACCCGGAAATGCCCCTGTGCTTGTTCACCGGCCCGCTTGTGGGCACCATCGCTCCCACTTCTGGCCGGGCCTGCCTGGCCTCGCGCTCGCCCTTGACCGGCACCTTCTCCGACTCCTCAGTGGGCGGGCGGCTGGGCACGGAACTCAAGCGGGCCGGGCTGGACGGACTGATCATTACCGGGCGCTCCCCCCGTCCGACCGGGCTGGTCATCGAGGATGGCGTGGCCCGCCTGGAAGACGCCTCGGCACTGTGGGGCGCCACCCGCGACGAGGTTCTGGCGCATTTTCCCCGCGAGGTCTGGAAGGGCTCCCTGGCTGCAATAGGCCCGGCGGCGGAAAACGGCGTGCGCTTCGCCAGCCTGATGGTGGACCACCACCACGCAGCCGGACGCGGCGGCCTGGGCCTTTCGTTCGCGGCCAAAAAGCTGAAGTACCTGGCCGTGCGCGGCACGGGCAAGGTGCGCGTGGCCGACCCCGACGGGCTGAAAAAAGCCCGCGAGGACATCTTCCGGCTGGTGGCCGCATCGCCGGTGCTTTCCGGCGGGCACGGCTTTTCCTGCTACGGCACGGGGGCGCTCTACGACCTGATGGATTCCCGGCGCATGATGCCCACTGACAACTTCCGGGCCTCGCATTTCGAGCCCGCAGGCAGGCTCAACGCCGTACGCTACAAGGAGGCCTACCAGACCGCCAAGCATGGCTGCCAGGGCTGCCACATCCAGTGCAAGAAAGTGGCGGCAGACGGCCGCTCCATCCCCGAATTCGAGACCATGTCCCACTTCACGGCCCTCATCGGCCTTGAGGACATGGAACTGGTGATGGCCGCCAACGCCCTGTGCAACAGCCTGGGCATGGATACCATCTCCGCCGCAGTCACCCTGGCCTGCCACGCCGAGGTCACCGGCGAGCGCCTGACGGGCGAAGGCGTGTTAGGGCTCTTGGAGGCCATAGGGCAAGGACGCGCCCCGGAACTGGCCCTTGGGTCGGCCCGCTTTGCCGCCCAGGCCGGGCGACCGGAGACCGCCATGGCCGTCAAGGGCCTGGAACTGCCTGCCTACGACCCGCGCGGAGCCTACGGCATGAGCCTGGCTTACGCCCTCTCCACGCGCGGCGGCTGCCATCTGCGGGCCTATCCGGTTAGCCATGAAATTCTGCGCAAGCCCGTGGCCACGGACCGCTTCTCCTTTCTGGGCAAGGCCCGCATCATCAAGATCGCCGAAGACGCCAACGCCGTGGTGGACAGCCTGACCGCCTGCAAGTTCATCTTTTTCGGCGCATCGCTGGAAGAATACGCCCAAGCCTACCAGGCCGTCACCGGCGTGGCCTCCTCGGCTCAGGAACTGCTGCGCCTGGGCGAGCGCATCTATTACCGCGAGCGCATCATGAACGCCCGTCTGGGATTTACCGCCACGGACGACGACCTGCCCGCCCGCTTCTTTGCCCCGGCCGGAGACAACGGCCTGGCCGGGGACATCCGCCCCGTGCCCCGTGAGGCCTTTCTGGAGGCCAGGGGGAAGTATTATGCCATCCGGGGGCTGACCGGGGACGGTATGCCCACGGCGGAGAAATCCGGAGAGCTGGGTCTTGAAGCAAGCTTTTCCCTGGGGAGCGGCCATGTGGCAAAGGGGTGAGTTCCGAATTTCCACGGACAGTTCGCTGCTGGATTTTGCGGTCATCCACCGGTTCCTCAGTCAGGAATCCTATTGGGCGCAGGGCAGAAGCCCCGATCTGGTGCGTACGTCAATGGCCAACTCGGCCTATTGCTTCGGTGTCTATCACGAACGCGACGCCGCGCGGCAGCAGATGGGTTTTGCCAGGGTTATCAGCGATCTGGCTACGTTCGGCTATCTTGCCGACGTGTTCATCCTCAACGATTTTCGTGGAAAAGGCCTGGGCAAGTGGCTGCTGCATACCATTACCAACCATCCCGAACTGGTGCATGTGCCCTGGCTGGCGCTGTTCACAAACACCCCGCAATTTTACGAAGAGTTCGGCTTCTCGACGTTCGAGCAGACCCCGGAGAGGCTGTTTTTGACCCGCAGGGTTTAGGGTGGCGATCTACAACCCGCAGGGGATTCCGGGTTTTGTTCGGGGTGAGTTCACAGGTTGATCGCGTTTTGCCGAGCATAATCCTGAACCTTGCTTCAGCCCCACGTTCCATGGCTTTTCGTCAACACTCTTCCCCACTTACAGGGGAGAACCCCGCACCCCTACCAGGGGGGCCTGGGGGTGGCTTCCACCCCCAGCGGGGGTCCAGGGGGCAGCGCCCCCTGGCTGGAGGCCTCACATGATCCGTCTTCTCATCAAATACGCCGCCAAACTCTCCTCCGCCGGGCTGTGCGCGCCGGGGACACCGGTGCTGGCAGGGCTGGACGACCAGTTGGTCTTCAACCGGGAGGCTGAAGAAGCGCCGGTGCTGGCCGAGGTGTTTGAGCGCATGAGCCTGAGCGCCTTGCTCTTCCTGCCTCCCGCAGAGCCCTACAGGACCATCATCGACTTTCTGGCCGCACGGGCAGGCGCGGGCGGAGCCATCGAGCCCAGCGACTGCGAGACCCGCACCTTCCTGCACGACCTGCCCGTGGCGCGCGCCTTCACTGCCGAGGCCCTTACTGAGGCACTCAAGCACCGCAAAAGCGCCATCGTGCCCGGCAAGGGCGTGGTGACCTACGGCACGGTGAGCCCGGAGCAGGCCTTTGTGAGCGCCAGTTCGGTGTGTTTCGCCTGTTTCGTGAAGTTTTTCGCCGACTATCTGACCCTGAAGCAGTGCGGGCAGGTGGACCCGGAGTATCAGCAGGCTTTCGAGCGCGTCGTTGCGGCTCTGCCCCCCATGCACCGGGCCGCGCCGGAGCTTGCGGTCGGGCCGCTTTCCAGCCGCGAACAGGTGCTCGCGGCCATGGACGAGGCCGGACGGGCCACCGTGGACTACGGGCTGGTGGATTCCTACTTCGGCAACATTTCCTTCTGCCTGGACGACGTGCTCTACATCAGCCAGACCGGCTCCTCCCTGGACGAACTGGCCAGTTGCATCGATCCCTGCCCTCTGGACGGCTCGTCCTGTGCCGGTCTGACGGCCTCAAGCGAACTGACCGCCCACCAGGGCGTGATCCTCCAGAGCGGTGCCCAGGCCATTCTGCACGGCCACCCGCGTTTTGCGGTGATTCTCTCCATGGATTGCGAAAAGCGGGACTGCGCCAGGCGCGGGCGCTGCCATATCGAATGCGCCGAAGAGCGCTTGGTGGGGGATATCCCGGTGGTGCCGGGCGAGGTGGGCACAGGGCCGCATGGGCTGGTGAACACCCTGCCTCCGGCCATGGTCGGGCGGCGCGGAGTGATTGTCTATGGCCACGGCCTGTTCGTAGTGGGGCAGGGGGATTTCCGAAAGGCCTTCGCCACCATGCTTGAGGTGGAGAACTTCTGCCGGGAGGAATACTTCCGGCGGGTTGGACAGAGCAACTAGCAAAATAGCTCCCCGCGCGTGCGCCGGACGCGGTCTACTGCTCCAGACCCTCCAACGAGAGTTCAGACCGCCTTCTGCCCCGGCATCCAGTGGCAGCGCCCCAAGGCTCAGGCTTTACCAGAAAATATTGCGAAAGCGCTCGAACAGGCTTTGGGCGGAGCTGGTCTCGCCGGTGGTTTTGGCGCGGCTTTGCATATCGCGCTCTCTGGCCTGGAAGGTCTGGGTGATGTTGGCCAGGATGGCGGGGTTTTTCTCCAACACGGCGCGGAAGGCTTCCCGGTCCACCTCCAGGCAGCGCACGGCGTCGAGGGATACCACGTCGGCCTGGCGCGGTTCGCCGGTCAGAAGGGCCATCTCGCCGAACATGTCGCCCGGCCCGAGGGTGGAGAGTTCCTTGCCCTCCAAGCGCACGGATACCCGGCCGGAGACCATGAGGAACATGGTGACGCCGGTCTGGCCGCGCACGACGATGATGGCTCCGGGCGGATAGGAGCGCATGGCCGAACACTGGGTCAGCAGGTTCAGATCGTCGTCGCGCATGCCGGCGAACAGCCCCACGGAGCGCACCAGGCCGGCCATATCGGCGTCCGGTGCGTCGGAAGTTTTTTGCGCATGGTTCATCTGGCGGCGAGTCATTGGGATATCAATGCCATGGCGCTGGAAAGCGTACCACACGGCCGAGAGCACTTCGCCTTTGGCGGGCTGGGCCTCCAGGTAGTCCTCCACATAGAAGAGCATCCGGTAGGTTATTTCATCGCGGCCGATGGACACTATGCGCACGAGGGCTTCCGGTTTGGCCGCCACCAGGCTGGAGCGGCGCAGGACGCCCTCCAGGGCGCTTTTTACCCGCACGGGCGGCACGGTTACCGGAGCGGGCACGTCCACTTCCAGGCGCACCTGGCTTATGGGCTGGCTCATGTTGAGCAGGCGCTCCCTGCCGATGATGTTGTTGGGGATGAGCAGATTGTCGCGATTGGCGGTGACCAGCTTGGTGTAGCGCCAGGTGATTTCGGTCACCTGCCCCACATGCTCGCCCACTTTGATCCAGTCGCCGGTCTGGAAAGGTTTTTCCATCTGGATGAGCAACCCGGAAAACAGGCTGCCGATGCTGTCCTGCATGGACAGGCCCACAACAGCCGTGAGAATGGCCGAGGAGGTAAGCAGCGCCCCCACGTTCACTTGAAGCGTCGTGTTCATCCAATAGAAGGCCAGCCCCAGCATGGCCGCGAAGGAAAGCAGGTTGAGGTGGATGGTGTTGACCGGGCGATGTTTGATTCTGGCAAGGTAGATGTCGCCGTAAATGCCGTGCAGAAACGTGCGCATGGCCATCCAGGCGCACAGGCCGCCCGCCAGGAGCATGGCTGTCTGATACTGGCCATCAAGGATGCCGGAGGAGAGTTCGGAGACCAGGGCCAGCGCTGTGAGCCACTTGGCGCAGTCGAGTATGCCAGCCCCCCGCTTGCCCTGAATGCGCAGCCACCAGAGATGCAGCATCGCCCCCAGTGTCATCAACGAAACCAGGAGGAACAGCTCGCCCGGCGGGGCGGCAGTGAAAGCGGACAGGATGTCGGAGAACCATTGCGTCATGGGGGTAATGTAGTCGTCTGGCCGGAGGAGGCAAAGCTTTTTTGTTGCCGCATTTTTGTTGCAGAGACCCTTCCGCGTGGGCTACCGCTGTGCCATGACCAAGAACACGACGTCCGCTCCCAAGAAGAAAGCCGAACGACCCTTGCCGGAATCCCTGGGCCTGCCCCTGTGCGGCGTGGAGACCCACTGCCACCTGGATTACAAGTACCTGGAAAAGACGGCCCAATCAGAAGCATCGACTGATACCGCGTCTAAGACCCTGGCCGAGCCCCCGGCCAATACACCGGCCCATACACCGGGCCAGACTTCGGCCCATATTCTGGCCGAGTCCCTGGCCCAGACTCTGGACCGCGCCGCCCAGGCAGGCATCGCTCGGCTGGGCAACGTGTTCATGGGGCTGGCCGCCTACAGGAACAACGCCCACTTCATGCGCCGACACCCCCAGGTGTTTTTTCTGCTGGGCATCCATCCCAACGACGCGGCTGAAACCGCGCTGAGTGACGTGGCGGACATGGCCGGGCTCTTCGCGGCGGACCTCAACCTCAAGGCCGTGGGCGAGACGGGACTGGATTTCTACTGGGAGAGAACCCCCAGGGAGGTCCAGGAGCGTTTTTTCCAGGAACAGCTGGCCCTGGCCAGAGAACTGGGCAAACCCGTGGTGGTTCATAGCCGGGAGGCCTTCGCCGAAACCCTGCATATTCTGGACGGCTTCGGCCTGGCGGGCGAGCAGGTGCTTTGGCACTGCTTCGGCGGCGGCCCGGATCAGGCGGAAGAGCTCCTGCGCCGGGGCTACACGGTTTCCATTCCCGGCCCGGTGACGTACCCTAAAAACGCGGAGCTTCGCCGGGCCGTGGCTGGCATGGACCTGAGCCGCCTGGTGCTGGAATCCGACGCGCCATTTTTGACGCCGGAACCCTACCGGGGCCGCCCTAACGAACCGGCCTACAATGTGTTCACCGCTGCCGCCGTGGCCCAGGCCTTGGGTTTGAGTGCCGGAGAAGTCTGGCGGAAGACAGCAGAGAACGCTGCCCGGTTCTTCGCGTTGTGAAGAAGGAGACATTCATGCGTACTCCAAGCATCCACGCGTACCTGCTCAAGAAGCTTTTGGCCGTGTTTGTGGCGCTTTCGGCTGTTGTCTGCGTCTTTGACTATTTTTACGAGCTGGAAAAAGTGGATGAACATGTGTTGACGGCAGCCATGGCGGAATCCAGCCATTTTATGGCCGACGAAATGCATTTGATACGAAACAATGATGTGGAAGTATTAAAGAATAATGCGCAAGGGCATTTGCACTACAGTAAGTTTATCATCCTTGAGTTCTATGATGCATCCAAAAAAAGAATCGTGGAAGTATCCTCTCCAGGCAGTGACATCATTGAAAAGGAATTCAACAAACGTGAGCATGCCCAGCTCCTTAGCGACACGGCGCAATATGAAAAACTCGACCACCAAGGGCATCTCTTTCTGCGCGTGGCCAGTCCGCTCTTTGCAGAGGGCCAGATTGCCGGATATTTTGAGGGAATTTATGCGGTTGACGACGGCGTACTGGGTGAAATCAAGGCCCAGATGGCGGTATCGCTGCTGAAAGTGGTGGCGGTGGCCTTCTTGACCACCCTGGTGCTCTATCCGGTGATCCTCTCGCTCAACCGCAAGGTTCTGGACTACGCGGGCGTACTGCTTGACGCCAACATCGGCACCCTTGAATCGCTTGGCAACGCCGTGGCCAAGCGCGACAGCGACACCAACGCGCACAACTACCGGGTCACGCTGTATGCCATCGCCCTTGGAAGAAGCCTGGGCATGGGCACAAGCGTTCTGCAGGAGTTGGTGAAAGGGGCCTTTCTGCACGACGTGGGCAAGATCGCCATCAGCGACGGAATTTTACTCAAGCCCGGCAAGCTCACGGAGGAGGAGTTTGCCATCATGAAGACCCATGTGGGGCATGGTGTCGAGATACTTAAAGATTATCAGTGGATGCGCGATGCCGTCAACGTGGTGGCCTTTCATCACGAGAAATACGACGGTTCAGGCTACGCCACGGGCCTCAAGGGCGAGGCCATCCCGGCCACGGCCAGGGTATTCGCCGTGGTGGACGTGTTCGACGCACTGACATCCAAACGCCCCTACAAGGAGCCGTTCAGCCTGGAGAAATCCCTGGAGATCCTGCACCAGGGCGCGGGCGCGCATTTCGATCCCGTCATTGTGGAGGCCTTCGCCGCTCTGGCGCAGCCGTTGCACGACACCCTGAATACGGCGGACGACGCCGCGCTCAAACAGGCTCTGCGCGGGCACATCCGCGAGATATTCGGTTAACGCCGCGCTGCCGGGCCCCGGTCCATGAAGATGGCCGGGCCGATGGCCACGGTCTGGCGGGCCTGCTCCAGGAATTCCAATACCTCACGCTCCATGTCCGGGCTGTAGGTCAGCTTGGCCACGGCGGCGTGGCGGTCCACCACGCTCAGAATGCCCACATGCCCCTGAGCCTCCAGTAGAAACTTCAACAGAGCCATATCCGCCGAAGCCAGGCGCAAGTACAGGCGGCGCGACCAGCGGGGGACCGTATACGGACGGCGTTTCTTAGGCGTTTGCAGTGAGGACTGTGATTTTTTAGGTGATGGCATGGATATCCTTGATCTCGCTTTCCCAATCGGGCGTTTCTGGAAAATCCGTGCGATGTAGCCTGAAATGGTAACCCAGCTTATTCGGATTGGTGCAGGATTTCTTGCGCTTGTGCCGGGAATTTTACGAGCAGCCACTTGAGCACTTCCAGTTGGTCCGCGCCTGTTGCCCGGCGAATCTGGATGAGAAGTTTGGCTGAAGAAGGCCGCTCCAATGTGAGGTTTTTCGCACCCTCGTTGCAGATGGAACACAGCGCCCGCAAGTTTGCCGGGTCGTCGGACCCGCCCATGCTTTTATCAATAATATGGCCGATGTGCAGACGTGTTTTCCTGGAAACGTCGTAAGGATGCGGCTCACCCGCAACAGCGCCGCATTGCTGGCAGGTAAAGCCGTTTCTATCCAGGACATACGCCCGCACTTCTTTGGAGATGTCTCTTTGGAAGGCTGGAAGGGGTTTGGGGGCGAGGAGAATATATTGTCCGGGCTTCAGATCCGAGCGGTCGTTGTGGGTAAGAATTTGATACCCTTCTTCCGTACGGAGCTCGCGGACTCTTCGCGCCCATTCGCTGATACCGCCCGATACTTCTCGCAATTCGTCGGAATTGAGGACCCTGCCAACATTTGCCAGAATATACTCCCGGAGTAGCCTTCTGGCTCCAACTTTTTTGACCATAGCTACACCGCAACCTGAAAAATGGCCTTGTGCGCAAGGCATTTCATGATTTCTTGTCCTACAGCACAGGCCACGGGCGGAGGAAAGGCGTTGCCGACTTGCCGGTACGCGGCGGTCTTTTTGCCGGAAAACTGCCAACTGTCGGGGAAGCCCTGAAGCCGGGCGGCCATGCGCACCGTGAGTTTAGGCATGCCGTCAAAATCTGCTTGCGGGGCATCATTGGCCAGACCGTGGCCGTTGACGCCAAGACTTGCCCAGGCCTGTTTGGCTCGTGTCGGCCCAAGATCCGGGCCGCCGTGCTTCTTGGAGCCGCCGACCAGGGTCGGGGCTATGGAGCTGGCCTGGCGGCTCCATTTCTCCGCGCCGTTCCAGCCATGCTCCTGCATCAGATCGTAGAGCGTTTGGCCGACGGTCATGGGCGCGTGTATCTGAGGCGCTGGCCATTGAAAGTGTTCATGCTTGCCGTTCTTGATGGCGACGAACACCGCACGCGGGCGCAGTTGGGGGACGCCGTAATCGCAGGCATTAAGCAGTGTCCATCCCGGCGTGTAGCCAAAGGCGGCTATCTGGTCGCTGATGAAGGTTCTGTACTCGGTGAAGTTGGCGCTGAGGATACCCTTCACATTTTCAATCATGATGGCCTGGGGCCGGATTTCATCTACAAGACGGAAAACTTCGGGGAAGAGATTGCGCTCGTCATTTTCACCGAGTTGCTTGCCAGCCATGGAAAACGGCGGGCAGGGGACGCCGCCCGCAAGCAGGTCGATGTCTTTGCGACATGCAAGCCCGCTATACTTTTTTACGTCCGCTTCCACGACGTGCCAGTGGGGCCGGTTCGCCCGCAGGGTCTGGCAGCAGTGGGCATCGTTTTCCACCAGGGAAACATGCGCAAAGCCGGCCTGCTCCAGCCCGAGTGCCTGGCCGCCGGCCCCTGCGCAGATTTCCAAGGAGTTGAATATGGGAGAGCCGTGTTTCACACCCTGACGCCTATCAAATCCCTTTCGATAAGCCCAGCACCCGGCATCCGTCCTCCGTGACCACCACGGTGTGCTCCCAGCGGATGCCGCCCCATTCGGGGTAGTAGAGGCCCGGTTCCACGGTGATGACCATACCCGGTTGCAGGGTCATTTCGGCCACCGGGGAGAGGCTTGGGGCTTCATGGGTTTCCAGGCCGATGCCGTGGCCCAGTGCGTGGGTGAAATGGGTTTCCACACCGTGGCGGGCGAAGCTGTCGCGGGCCACCTTGTAGGCACCGGCAACGGAAAGGCCCGGACGGATGGCCTTGATGGCCTCGGTCTGGGCGGCCTGGGTCAGTTCCAGCGCGCGCTGGAAGTGCTCGTGAGGGTGGTTGCCAACCCAGAAGGTGCGGGTCTGGTCGGAGTTGTAGTCGCCAAGGCGCGCGCCCATGTCCACCAGGATCATGCACTCTTCGGTGATGGGTGTGGCCCCCGGCTCGGCGTGGGGCAGGGCGGCGTTGGCATCCACGGCCACGATGGGAGCGAAGGCCATCTCCGTGGCGCCGAGGTCGCGGAAGAGCCGCTCCAGGGCCCAGGCGGCCTGGGCTTCGGTCATGCCGGGCGTGAGCAGAGCCGGCGCAGCCTCCATCACCTGCTGGTTCAGGGCGCAGGAGCGGTCCAGCAGCTCGATCTCGCCGGGTTCCTTGACGCGCCGCAGGCCCTCCACCAGCCCGGTGCTGGGGGTGAAGGTCATCCCTTCGCTCAAGCGGGTATGGGTATCCACGCTGATGGCTCGCGACTCAAAGGCGATGGGGCCACGGTGTGCGCTGCGCAGAAATTCCTGAATCTGGATGTAGCGGTTGCTGGAGTAGATGCACACATCTTCTTCGGGCCACAGGCGCTTGGCCGCGTCCAGATAGCGGGGGTCGGTGAGCAGCTTGTCCCGCCCGGTGAGGGTGATGAGCAGCAGGCCCGAGGATTCGTTGCACTGGGGGTCGTGCAGTTCGAAGCCGCTCAGGTAGTAGCGGTTGGCGGCGTGGCTCACCAAAAGGGCGGAGTGGCCTGCCTCGCGCAGGACATGGCGCAGTTTTTCGCGTCTGGCGGCGTAAACATCCGGGGTGAAGGGGGTGGTGGTCACGGTGCTCCTGGTGTCGCGTTTTTGAAAGATATGAACATGGTTTTCAACAATGAAATACATGGTTTTAGCGTGTTGCGCCTGGAGATAGACCCAAGGCGTTTTGTGAACGCTACACTAGAGACTATAGGTTGTTTCGGGCTTTCCGGTGGCCATGCGTTCGGCCCACTCTACGCCCTGCATGACGGAGTGGTCCATGTTGCTGGCCTCGTACTTCCAGCCGCCGAAGCGCCCCCGACCGTAGATGGAGTGTTCCTCCAGCCAGGGCTGGATGATGCGCAGCCCCCGGTCGCGCTCCAGGGTGGGGACGGGATAGGCGTAGTCGATCTTCATCTCCCAGGTGGAGACCACGGCCTTGCGGTCATCTTCAGTCATGAGGGAGCCGTTGATAAGACCTTGCAGGGCGGTTTCCATATGGGCTGCGCCCAGATCCGGCTTGTGGCCGGAGAAGGACACCTCGGTCATGAAGGCCCGTTTGCGCACGCGCATGCCGTCGGGGTCCGGGGTGTTGTTGGGCGAATAGTTATGGAAGTTGGTCACCCGGTAGAAGGGACAGTTGGCTTCGGGGAAGTACATCCAGCACTTGTCGTCGTCGCGGGGGCCTTCCACGCCGACGCCGCCGATGTACGCGCCGTTGTGCACCAGCAGTGAGGCAGCCTCGCGCACGGCCCCCGGGGCCTGGGTCAGCAGATGGCGGGCCAGCTTGTCCAGATGGCCGGTGAAGAGCAGGTGCTCGTAGGTGAAGCGCTCCCCTGTGGCGCAGGTGACGGCTTTGGCCGCCGGGTCCACAGCGGTGACGCTGCGGCCGTAGAGCACCCGGCCGTCCAGGCGCGCGGCCATGCGGCGGAAAATTTCGCCCGTGCCCCCGGTGAGGGGAAACTTGAAGGTGTTGTTCGGCCCCCAGGAAACGTCGTCGTGGTGCAGCAGGATGTTCTTGAGCACCCGCTCCAGGCTGACCACGCTTACCCGCTCGCCTATCCATTTGTAGTCCATGAGCTCCGGCGGGGTGGCCCAGACCTTGAAGTTGTAGGGTAGCATGAACAGCCGGGCGATGCCTTCGCCGAAGATGTGGTTGATCCACTGGCGGAAGTCCGAGGGCATGAAATCGTCGGCGTTTCGGCCAGGTCCGGGGAGCAGGGCCTTGACGCACTCCCAGACCAGTTCGGGCGGCAGATGGCGGATGTTGTTCTGGAAGGGGTAGGGCACCCAGGTTCCGGCAATGCGCACACCGGCCACGCGCTGGTGCTCCAGATACTCGCCGCCCAGCAGGTCTTCCATCAGGGCGTCGAAATAGGCGTAGTGGGAAAACACCACATGGCCGCCGATATCCCAGGTGAACCCCTGGCTGTCCTTGAAACTGGCGGCAAGCCCGCCGGCATAGGCGTTGGCCTCCAGCACGGCGAAGGATTCCTCGCCCAGTTCGGCCAGACGGCGGGCGGCACCCAGACCGGTAGGACCGGCACCAATGATGAGATACTTGTGGTGAGGCACGTTTTTCCTCCCTGAAAGACGTCTGCCGGGAATAGCAAGCCACGGGCCAACTGTGAAGCCTGGATTACGGGCGTCCTGCGCGTCCTGGCCTGTCCACCCCGGCCTGCGCATCAAGACCTGCAAAGGCTGGCCCGTTCGCGCCTAGCCCTGCCCACAAGATCCGTATTCTCGAACTGCCAAGCTCAGGCCACCGCGTCCTGGCCCGGAGCAACCGCGCAGATTATGGCTGCTGCGTCAGGCCCCAGGCCCAGAGCAACTGGCGCGAGACACCGGTCATCTCCTGTTGCCGTACATGAACAAATTCGGCCACTTCGGCCTCGGGCACCAGGGCCAGTTCGGTGTATTCGTCGTTGGGGCCGAAACTGTGGCTGCGGGCGATGTGTTCGGGATCGGCCTCAAGACGCAGGGCGATGCCCAGGTCCCAGTTGCCAAGCACCGTATCCTCCACCAGCGCGAATGGGGTCAGAGCCTGCGCATCAGGCAGGGTAACGCCCAGTTCTTCGCCCAGTTCCTCCAGAAATTGCTGCCGGTAGGATACCGAGCCGTCTTTTTCGCGATGCTTGCCGTGGATAGTGCCCGAGGGGGTGAGTTCCCACAGGCCGCCCTCCAGGGCCAGGGCGGGATGCCTGCGTCCGAAGAGCACCCGGCCTTGGGCGATCACCAGCCCGCAGACGGCCAGAGAGCGCACCCGAAGATACGGGGCCAGAGACGGGTCGGCCAGTTGGGCCATGTACCATTTATATTGGATCAGGTGGCCGATAGCCGTGCAGCCGTCGAGGCGCTCCAGGCTGAAAACCCGGCCGTTGAAGAGCCTGCGACCGCCAGCCAACTCGCGCTGCCACAGGGCTTCTACTCGCCCCAGTACCTCTGCCGGGGGGCTGGGCGGCTGGGCGGTATCGCGCAGGGTGAGGCCGGGAGGAAGTGTGTGGTGGACGAACATCAGCGTTTGCAGATGGTGAGCAGCACGGCGGCAAGGATGAGCCCGGAACCAATGTAGCCCAGGGTGGTGAAGCGTTCGTCGAACAGGCTGAAGGCCAGCAGGGCCGCCACCAGCGGCTCCAGGGTGGCGATGACCGCCGCGCGGCTGGCCTCGACGCGCTGCAGGCCCGCGTAGTAAATCATGTACGCTCCGTACGTGCAGCCCACGGCCATGGCAGCGCAGGCCAGCCATCCCCACAGGGGGTGGGGGGCGAAGCTGAAGAAGGGCAGCAGGGTGAGCGCCCCGACAGGCAAAGCGTAGAGAAAGAGTGTGGGCGTGGGATACCGGGGGAGAAAGATTTTTCCGAAAATATAATACAGCGCGTAGGTGAAGCCGGAGAGCAGCCCGAATCCGATGGCCGCGAAGTTCAGCGGCCCGTCCAGCCCGTGGCCGAGGCTCACTCCGGCCACGCCCAGGATGGTTATGCCCACAGCGGCGAACTTCACCGTGGTCATGGACTCCTTGAGAAGCTTCCAGGCCATGAGGGCCACCCAGGCCGGGGCGGTGTAGAGCAGCACCGAGGACAGGGCCGCTCCGCCAGCCTCCACGGCCAGCACGTAGCTGCCGAACAGCCCGGCGATGCCCGCCACGCCGAAGGCGATTATCCAAGGCAGATCGGCCGTGGCTATCCGCACCCTTTTCAGATGCACCGCGTGGGCGCTGTAGAGCACCCACGCCATGGTGATGCGCCAGAAGGCCACCTCCAGAGGAGGCATGCCCGCCATAAAGGCGTATTTGGAAAGCGGACCAATGCATCCCCACATAAGGGCGGCCAGGGCCACCAGAGCGTAACCGGCGATCATGGCGGCGGTTCTAGCCTCTCGCGGGGTAAAACGGAAGGGAAAGCAGGCGGGATCAGAAGCTTTTTTCCAGCATCACCCCGGCGGACGTGCCGATGGCCGTATCGGTTTCCATCATGGGGATTGATTTGGCAGGGCCTTGCCATGAACCGGGCGCGTTGAACACGCCGGAGATGCCGGTATCCTTACTGGTGCGCAGGGTGGCCTTGAGGCCCGGGGCCATAGGGCCGCTGGCTTTGGGCGCGCGGGCAATGGTGTCTTGAGGAGTGAGAAGCTCCATGGCCGGGCGCGTCACCGGGCTGACGGAGAATTTGTCAGGGCGCTCGGCGTCCGGGGCGGCGGGTGAAGCGTCCAGGCCTTTAGGGCCGGGCTTGAACGGCTTGGTCAGCAGGGCGCGGTTGTCGAGCACCGGCGCTGGCCTGGCTATCAGGCGCGATTTTTTGGAGACCTTGGCTTTGCGCCGGGTTTTCGCGCCCGGTTTGGCGGCGGGAGCCTTGGCAACCGGTCCGGGCTGAATTTTTGTGTCGGGCTTGAGAGTCTGGGGCTTGCCTGTCTGGGGGCTGCCGGGGATTTTGAGGGAACTGCCCACGCGCAGGGGGGCCTGTGCTTTCAGGCTGTTTTGCGTCGCAAGCATTTCCGGGGATACGTGATGCTTGCGGGCAACACTCCACAGTGTGTCTCCAGAATGTACCGTGTAGGTGGCTGAAGCCGCAGGCTCAACGCACAGCATTGCTAGCGCAACCGGCAGCAGCGCGGCCAGCAGAAGACGTCGCGCGGTGGAATTCTTGTGCAGCTTGTTGTTCATGGAGGCACCCTCAACACGCATCATGGCTTCATGTTGCGCAGAGTGTGCCATGGTGTCAAGCTGTTGCGCGTTTTTGCGGCCTGTTGGTCAGGGCCACGCCGCCAAGCACCAACGCGCCTCCGGCCACCAGAGACGCATCCAGGTTTTCTCCCAGAAGCACAACGCCAAGAACAGCAGCGGATACAGGCACGAAGTTGATGAACACTGCCGCTCGCGACGGCCCGATGGCTTGTACGCCCTTATAGAACCACACGAAGCCCAAGCCTGTACCCAAAACGCCCAGATAGGCCACGCTGGCCCAACCGGTCAGGCTCAGGCGCGTCAGTTGGCCCGGCAGGCCTTCACAAATGGCGAACGGCAGGAGCATGACCATGCCGATGAGGCAGGAAACGGTCACCGCCTGCAAGGCCGTCAGTTTGGCCTGCAACGGCTTTCCTGTGCCCATCACCGACTTGCCGAGGAGGGTGTAGGCCGTCCAGGAGAACACGCAGCCCACGATGGACAGCTCGCCCAGGCCCACGGCTCCGGTGAACAGGGCCAGGGGGTTGCCGTGCCCGATGACCACGGCAGCGCCGGTAAGGCACAGGGCCACTCCGGCGAGTTTCATCGGGGAGAGCGGCTCCTTGAAGAGCAGCCTGGACATGAGGGTGATGGCCACGGGGTTACCGGCGATGATCAGTGCCGCGCGCCCGGCGGGCACGGTTTTCAGGCCCAGGAGGAAGAAGGCGTTGTAGGCGAACACGCCCGTGGCCCCTAAGCCCAGCAACGGCAGGATAAGGGCGCGGGTGATTTTTGGCATGCGCCCCTCTTTCCAGAGCAGCACGGCCAGTAGAAAGGCCGATGCGGACACAAAACGCAGCAGCGCGCCGGTGAAGGGGGCCACTTCCTGGCTGAGCAACCGCCCGGCGATAAAGGTGCCGCCCCAGATGACAGCCGTGGCGAAGAGCATGAGGGAAGTCATGGTTTTCCGGGCCGGAAGCGGGCGGCCATCACCCCTTGCATTGTGGCGGCACCCACCACCACCATGCCGCCGAGGAGTGCCAGCGGGCTTGGTCGTTCGCCGATGAACAGAAACACCCACAACGGGTTCAGGATGGGCTCGATCACCGGAATCAGGCTGGCTTCGATGGCCCGCACGTGGGGGATGGCCTTGGCGTAGAGCTGATAGGCCACGCCGATCTGCACTACGCCCAGTATCACCAGCGCGCCCATCCCCGAGGCGTCGGGAAACGGTCCCTGGAAGTAGAAGGGCAGGCAGCAGGCAGCGGCAATGATGTTGCCCAAAAGCAGGGCCTCAACGTGGTTTCCGCCTTTCATCTTGCGCAGGCACAGGGGCAGGCCCGCAAAGGTCAGGCTGCTGCACAGGGCCAGAAGGTTGCCCAACTGCCCCTCGGCGGACATTTCGCCCCAGAAGAACAGGGTCATGCCCGCGAAGGCCGCCAGCATGGCTATCCAGTCGCGGCGAAGGGTGGGTTCGCCCAGGAATCTGGGAGCCAGGACGGCCACGAATACCGGAGCCAGATATTGCAGGAACACCGCATTGGCCGCCGTGGTCAGGCGCGTGGCCGTGACGAAGAGGATCATGGTGGCCGCAAGGCTCATGGCCGCGCCGAATAGGGGCCAGCTCGGGCGGATGCGCGGCCTGCCCAGCACCAGGTACAGATAGACGGCGGCAATGGCCGAACGCGCCCCGGCAATGGCCAGGGGATTCCAGGTGACCGACTTGATGAGCGCACCGCCAATGGACCAGAGCAAGGCCGTGGCCACCAGCAGCGCAGCCGGGTGGATGGATCGCGAAGATGTCATGCGGGGAGGGTCTCTCTTTGAGTATTGGCGGAGGTGAAGAACGTGCAGGTGGAGGGAGAGCCTCCGGCGGCCAAAGGGACAGTGTCCCTTTGGAATCCCTTATAGTTCAGTGGCATCGTGGTGCGCTGGGCGGGTGGAAACGCCGCCCAATCTGTGCCGAAAATTCTACGGTGTTGCCGGTTTGGCCGGGTTTGTGGCGTCTTTGTCCGTGGCGGGTTTGGGGGCATCGCTTCCCGCGCCCTGACTCACGCCGAGGGTGCCTGTGGCATCTCCAGTGGTTCCTGTGCTGGTCGCGCTGCCCAGGTTTCGGCCATTTTCGTCTTTGGCTTCCGCTTCGATGGAATACGTTCTGGCACCGGCCTTGGCGCAGGGGTCGTTGTAGTCTTCTACGCTTCCCTTGGGCAGCATGGCCTTGCCGCCTTTAAGGACCAGGCCGTTCTTGGTGGTCTCAAAGCCGAACTCGTTGTCAAAAATGGTTGTGCCAAACTCGATGTTCAGGAACTTCAGCCGCACACTCTTGGTCTTTGCGGGCACGTTTTCCAACTGCACCTCAGGAGAGACGTCGGGGCAATCCCCCACCTCCTTGAAGGCCATGTTCACCCCGAATATCGTGGACCCCTTGGAGTCCTTGATACCTTTTCTCACAGCGCAGCCGACAACCAGCGACAGCACAGCCAGGGCAACGAGAACAGTGGTGGTGCGGAGCATGGCGGACTCCTTTTCATCCTTCGTGTGAGGTCAAGATGCACTTTCGGACCAACATGGCCAATTTGCACATAAATATAAGGGATTCCAAAGGGCCATTGGCTCTTTGGCCGCCGGAGGCTCCTGCTCTTCCTGTCTTTCCTACTCTTCCTACCCTCTCTTCCTTGCTCATTCGCCCAAATACGCCTTTCGGACGTCTTCATTGGCCAGCAGCGCCTCGGCGGAATCGGCCAGGGTTACCCGTCCGGTTTCCATCACGTAGCCCCGGTGGGCCAGCCGCAGGGCCAGGTTGGCGTTCTGCTCTACCAGGAGCACGGTGACGCCTTCTTCGGCGTTAATGCGCCCGATGATGTCGAAAATCAACTGCACGATCAGCGGAGCCAGGCCAAGGGAGGGCTCGTCCAGCAGCAGCAGCTTGGGCCTGCCCATGAGGGCGCGGGCAATAGCCAGCATTTGCTGCTCGCCGCCCGAGAGGGTGCCGCCTTTCTGTTCCCGGCGCTCGCGCAGTTTGGGGAAGAGGTCGAACACGTAATCCAGGTCTTTGGCCACGGCGGCTTCGTCGGTGCGGAAATAGGCCCCCATGTCCAGGTTTTCGGCCACGGTCAGGCGGGGGAATATCCTGCGGCCCTCGGGCACCTGGCACAGCCCCATGGCGGGCAGTTGCTCGGGGCTTACAGCGCCGACGCTTTGGCCCTGATAGAGCACGTCCCCGGCCATGGGCTTCAGGATGGCGCTTATGCTCATGAGGGTGGTGGATTTGCCTGCGCCGTTGGCTCCGATGATGGTGACGATCTCGCCGCTGTTCACGGTGAGGCAGACATCGCGGATGGCCGGTGCGCGGCCCCATCCAGCGGAAAGATTGCGCAGCTCCAGCAGGGGGGCGCTCATGCGTGGTCCTCCTCGGAGCGGCGTCCCACGCGTTTGGCGGGCCACAGCCCGGCAGGGCGGAAGAGCATCATCACTGTCATGGCCGCGCCGAACACCAGCATGCGGTAGGATTCGAAATCGCGGAACACCTCGGGCAGGGCGATGAGGGCCAGGGCTCCCAGGACGATGCCCGGCACCGAGCCCATGCCGCCAAGCACCACCATGGCCAGCACCATGGCGCTTTCGATGAAGGTGAACGATCCCGGCGACACGAAGCGCATCTTGGCCGCGAAGAAGGCTCCGGCCAGCCCGCCGAACACCGCGCCCATGGAGTAGGCCAAAAGCTTCAGGGCGAAGGTGTTGACGCCCATGAGGGATGCGGCGGTCTCATCCTCGCGGATGGCCTCCCAGGCCCGGCCGATGCGCGAATCCGCCAGCCGCAGCACGGCCATCACCGTGAACAGGCAGATGGCCAGGATGACGAAATACTGGTTCTGCGGGCTCTTGAGCAGCACGCGCGTGAACTCCCAGCCCTGTTCCGGGTCGGGCCAGTACACGGCCGGGGGCTTGATGCCCATGAGGCCGTTGGGGCCGCCGGTCAGGCTCATCCAGTTGTTGAGGATGATGCGCAGGATTTCGCCGAAGCCCAGGGTGACAATGGCCAGATAGTCGCCGCGCATGCGCAGTGTGGGATAGCCGATGATGCACCCGGCCACGGCGGCCAGCCCGGCGCACAGGGGCAGGGCCAGCCAGAAGGACAGGCCGTAATGGATGGAGAGCAGGGCGTATGTGTAAGCCCCCACGCCGTAGAAGGCGATGTAGCCAAGGTCCAGGAGGCCCGCCAGGCCCACCACGATGTTCAGGCCCAGGCCCAGGGTGACGTACACCAGCACGTTGATGGCCACATCCTGGCCGTAGCGGGAGGCGATGAACGGCAGGGCTATAAGGCCGGCGAATCCGGCCATTTTCCAGCTCCAGGCCGGAAGCGCGGTGGAGGCGGCCCGGAGCGGTGCCAGTGCGCGGCCCAGAGGCGCTGTCGTCAGGCGCTTTGCGCCCCAAATACCAAGGCCTGCCGCGCCTGCCAGGGCGAAAAGGCCCAGAATCTCGAAGGTTTTGGCGAAGGTCAGGCCGCCGGGGGTGATGCCGGTCATGGGCCAGATGACCAGGAACAGCCAGACCGCCCCGATGCCCGCTTTGGAAAGCGTGGATTTAGACACGGGTATCATTGATATCCTCGCCGAGCAGACCTGTGGGTCTGAAGTAGAGCACCCCGATGAGGATGACGAAGGCGAACACGTCTTTGTACTCGCTGGAAATGTAGGCTGCGGCGAAAATTTCGGTGAGCCCGATGATCAGTCCGCCGAGCATGGCCCCGGTGATGGAGCCGATGCCGCCGAGCACCGCCGCCGCAAAGGCCTTGATGCCGGGCACGAAGCCCATGTCGTAGCGCACCGAACCGTAGTAGAGGCCCACCAGGATGCCCGCAGCCGCCGCCAGGGCCGCGCCGATGGCGAAGGTCTGGGAGATGATGCGGTCGGAGTTGACCCCCACCAGGGTGGACATCACCCTGTCCTGCGAGGTGGCCCGCATGGCCTTGCCCAGCCTGCTGTGGAACACCAGGCGGTTAAGCCCCACCAGCAGCAGGGCGGTTACGGCCAGGGCTCCCAGTTGCAGGTAGGTGAAGCTGAAATTCCCCACGGTGATGGCACCCTTGGCCAGGGTGGAGGGGTAGGTTTTGTCGTAGACGCCCTGGGTGAGCATCAGGCCGTTCTGCAGGAAGATGGACATGCCCAGGGCCGAGAGCAGCACCGAGAGCTTGGAGGCCTTGCGCAGCGGCTTGTAGGCTACCTTTTCCACGCCCATGGCCAGGATGGCGCAATAGCCCATGGAGAGCAGGAAGGCCGCCCCCAGGCAGATGAGGGGATGGCTTTCAAGATAGCCCTGGCCGCTCATCCAGGCCAGCAGGATGATGCCCATGTAGCCGCCCGCCGCAAAGAACTCCCCGTGGGAGAAGTTGATAAGCCCGATGATGCCGTACACCATGGTGTAGCCCAGGGCGATCAAGGCGTAGAAGCCGCCCAGAGTGACGGCATTGATCAATTGCTGAAGAAAAAATTCCATGGTGTCTGCTGTTTCTCAGGAAAGCGTTGTTTCAACGTCTTGCAGTTCAATGACGTCGCACCGACCGGCCATCCTGTCGCGGATGATTGCGGCGAGTTTCTTGTCTGCCGTAACCAGCGGCGCGGCCAGTTCCAGGGCCAGGGCGATGTACATGCACTCGTAAATGGGGTGGCCAAGTTCCAGGGCCAGGGGCATGGCCGTCTGGGCCAGCTCGTGGTCCGCCGTGAACGTCAGCGGGGCGTACTTCAGGGTGCCCAGCCGGGTCGCGGCGTCACGGGCTTCCAGGTCACCCGCTTTGACTTTGCGCCACAAGGCTCTGCCGCATTCCGCCACCAACAGCGACGGCGCGTGCAGGCGCAGCATGTTCAGCGCCAGGGCTCTGTCGCTGCCCTGCTCCTTCACCAGCCATTTCACGGCAACACTGGCGTCAACGACCACGGAGCCTGTCACGGAATCAGCCCGGCCCGGAGGTCGCGGTCTTCGCGGATGAGCTCCGTGCTGTCGGTCGTCTGCGGCCCGGATGTTTCCTGAAGCCGCTTTGCCACTGCCCAGAAATCTTCCGCCTGGTGGCGCAGGGATTCTTCCAGGATGCGCCGGTGCTCCGACTCCACGCTGACGCCTTTGGCGGCGGCCCGCTGTTTGAGCAGACGAACAAGGTCTTCGTCAAGGTTTCTGACGATCAGTTGGGCCATGGCTGTCCCTCTCAAGCGTGATGCTATCAATGATAGCACTTTGTGGTGGGCAAGACAAGCGCCTGCTGGGCGGCGCGGAGACGAAGGGAGATGGCGCGAGCAGGGTCGCGCAGGCCAAGAGGCGATCCGGCCGGGTTCCCGTCAGGAGCGGAACATAAAATACACCGCCCCCAGCAGGCACAGTCCGGCCCAGAGATGGTCGAGCTTCAGGGGCTGGTCCATGTACCATATTGAAAACGGGGCAAACACGGCCAGGGTGATCACTTCCTGCATGATTTTCAGCTGCGGCAGGGTGAAGGTGCCAAACCCCGCCCGGTTGGCCGGAACCTGGAGCAGGTATTCGAACAGGGCGATGCCCCAGGAGAGGATGGCCGCAATATACCAGGGCCGCGCATGCAGATGTTTGAGATGCGCGTACCAGGCAAAGGTCATGAACACGTTGGAAGCCACGAGCAGGCCGACGGTGGTGAGGACGGTGCGGAGGGGCATGGTTTTGACTTCCGTTGAGAGCTTCCGGTTGCGAGGCAACCGGCGAATCGTCCTTGTCCGGGCTCGTGTGATGCGCGGCAGGCCGCTCAGACGGCTGGCGAAAAAGGCGGGAGGCCACAGGAGCCTCCCGCCAGTTGGGACGCGGCCTAGAACTTCTTGCCAGTCTCAGGGTTGTAGTATTCCTTGAACTTGTCGCCCTCGACCTTGAAGATCACGTAGTTGGAGCCGGAATCGCCGGTCTCGGAGAAGCGGATGGTCTTGGACGCGCCGGGGCTCTGCATCTTCAGCATTTCCACGCGCACTTTGTCGGCGTCGGTGCTCTTGGCGGTCTTGATGGCCGAGAGCAGGGCGTAGGCGGAGTCGAAGGCGTACGCGGAATACGCGCCGGGCTCGCCGTTGGTGGCCTTGTATTTCTCCAGGAACTTCTTGTACACGGGGGAGTTCTTGTCAGCGTAGCCGAAGGTGAAGTACACGCCCTGAGAATCTTCAGGCGCTTCCTTGATGAAGTTGGGGTGGTACACGGCGTCCTGGGAAAGCACCGGGGCCTTGATGCCCATCTGGCGGTACTGCTTGATCATGCGGATGCCGGAAGAGGAGCTTTGCAGGCTCATGTAGAACACGTCGGGGTTGGCGGCTTTCACCTTGGTGAGGATGGCGGAGTAATCCATATCGCCGTCGTTGACGTGCTCGTGGGCGATGACGGTGAGCCCGGCTTTCTTGGCTTCATCGGCGATGTATTCGGCCAGATGCTGGGAATAGGTGGTCTTGTCGTCCACGATGTAGATGGTCTTGGCTTTCAGGTCGTCCTTGAGGAACTTGGCGGCGGCGATGGCCTGATCCACGTCCAGGCCGCACATGCGGTACATGTACTTGAAGCCGCGCTGGGTGACCGTGGGGTTGGTGGAGGCCGGGGTGATCATGGAAATTTTTTCTTCGTTGAGCACTTCCGAGGCCGGCAGGGTGGCGGAGGAGCAATACGCGCCCACAACGCCCGCAACTTTCAGGTTGGCCAGCTTGTTGGCTCCGGCCACGGCCTGGCGGGGATCGCAGGCGCTGTCCTGGGCTTCCACGATGATGTCGTCGTAGCCGGCAATGCCGCCCTCGGCCTTGATGACTTCGACGGCGGTTTTGACGCCTTTGACGATGTCGTTGCCGTCAGCAGCGGAAGAGCCGGAAATGGGAGCCAGCACGCCGATTTTCAGCGGCGCGGCCTGCGCGACGGCGGTAAGGCCCAGAACGAGGGCCAGGACCATAAGCCATGTGAACCGTTTTGCCATACTATCCTCCAGAAAGGGGTTATTGGGCCACACCGAGATAGGCCTCGATGACCCTTGGGTCCGACCGTATGGCCGAGGGGATGCCCTCGGCGATTTTTTCGCCGTGCTCCAGCACCACGATGCGGGTGCACAGCCCCATGACCACCTTCATGTCGTGCTCCACCATGAGCACGTTGACGCCAAGCGACACGATGCGCTCGATATCGCCCATCAGGGCGGAGGATTCCGTGGGGTTGAGCCCTGCGGCGGGCTCGTCCAGAAGGATGGTCTTGGGCTCGCTGGCCAGGGCGCGGGAGATTTCCAGCCGTCGTTGCAGGCCGTAGGGCAGGTTCTTGGCCTGCTGGTCCGCTTGGTCCAGGAGGCCCATGAAGTCGAGCGCCCAGCGGGATTTCTCGCGGATGCGGGCTTCTTCGGCCTTTTGGGAGGGCAGGCGCAGCATGGCCCCGGCCACTCCGGCCGAAGTGCGGCAGTGTTGGGCGATCATCACGTTTTCCAGGGCGTTCATGTTCTGGAACAGGCGGATGTTCTGGAAGGTGCGGGCCAGGCCGCGCTTGAGGATGACATGGGGTGCCGCGCCCTGGAGGGAGAGGCCGTCGTAGCTGGCCTGGCCGGAGCTTACCCGGTAAACCCCGGTGATGACGTTGAACACCGTGGTCTTACCCGCGCCGTTGGGACCGATGAGGCCGAGAATCTCGCCTTCCTTGAGTTCGAAGCTCACTTCACAGAGGGCCAGCAGCCCTCCGAAGCGAACCGAAACATCCTCGAACACCAAATGAGCCATGCAGCGGGCACCGTTCCTTCCGTATAATTTTGAACAGTGCTGCATACCCGGCAGGGGGGCAATTGGCAAGTTTGCGAAGGGCAAACGCCTCCGGCCACGGGAGCCCGCATCGGGATTGCGGCATGCCGCGTGGGAGCCCTTCTCGCGGTTACTTGGAAGGGCCGGGGAATGCACGTTAGTGGAGGGGCAAGGCGATGGTGAACCGGGTGCCGTTGTGAAGGGAGGATTCCACCTCGATGGAGCCCTCATGGGTGGTGGTGATGATGAAGTAGGAGACGGACAGGCCGAGTCCGGTCCCTTCGCCCACAGCCTTGGTGGTGAAGAAGGGCTCGAAGACCTTGCGCCGAGTAGTTTCGTCCATGCCCCGGCCATTGTCTTCAACTGTAACGCGTATGCATCCGTCAGAGTGTTCTGTTTTTATGCAAAGCGTCGGCGACGGGGTGTTTCTCATGGCATGGGCAGAGTTGCTGAACAGGTTCATAAATACTTGTTGAATTTGAATCTTGGAGCACAGCACCTTGGGAAGGTCTGAAGCAAAATCACGTTGTATGCTAATGTTGCGGAAGTCAAAGTTTTTCTTAAGATTGTAGTCGTTTGAGCAAAGATAGAGTGTGGCTTCCAACAAATCGTTAATGCTCTCGAGGGATTTGTGTGAGTCGCTCCCCCTGCTGAACTCCAGCATCGTCTTGACTACCTGCGCTGCCCGAGCTCCTGATTCACGAATACTTTCGAGGTGTTCGAATATATTTCTGGAATGCATGAAATCAGTTATGCTCTGTAATGAACACCCAGCTTTTTGCGCAGCATCCTCGTTTATTGAAGACTGTTCCGTAAGTCTGCGCAAAATGACTTGGATGTTTTGCAGAATTCCGCCCAGCGGGTTATTGATTTCATGAGCCATTCCGGCAGCCAAGCCGCCAACACTCATCATCTTTTCATTTTGAACAAGAAGTTCGTTGATGCGTTTGTTTTCGCTGATATCACGAGCCACGCCAAGTATAAATAATTCATCTTCTACAGTGAATGAAGCAGCTCTGATGTCAACAGGGTAAATGGTTCCATCTTTTTTGCGGTGCTTGCTTTCAAAAGACGACCAACCTTTTTGAATCAACTGGTCAAAGAATGGGTGAAGTGTCTCGCTGGTGGTACACACATCAATATCAAGTATTGTTTTTGTGAGAATTTCTTCTCTGGAATACCCTGTTTGTTTCAGAGCCTCCGGGTTGACATCTATCAGTTGTCCATCTGTACGTGAAAGGTATATGGCGTCGATGGCATGGTCAACAAGAATGCGGTAGCGCGTTTCTTTGTCACGCAGGTCTTTTTCCGCAAGGTTTCTGGCCATGACCATGGCGTTGGCAGGTTCTGCGAGCCGCTTTAATTCGTTGTAAGAGAGCTCGTTGGGATCGATTATGGCGGAGAGCCTTCCGCCGCACGGGTAAAGAACGTTTCAAAGCGGCCGAGTTCCGTTTGTATTCTACGAGACAAGCGATGAAACATCAGTGCCATCGCTCCTGAGAGAATCATGAGCAAGCCCAATAAGATATACGCTTTCAAAATAAACGAGGATTTCATCTCTTCGCGTTCTTTGGCTATGAGATCATCTACCTTATCAAGGTTGATTCCAGCGCCGACATACCAGTTCCAGTCGGCAATACCGTAAACATAGCTCACCTTGGGATAGGACTTGATGCCGTCGATCTGAGGCATGAGGTAGTCAAGCCTGCCGCCGCCGTCTTTCGCCAGTCGTATCATTTCCTGCACCACAGGTTTACCGGTCGCGTCGCGCACGTCTATCATGTTCCGCCCTTTGGCAGGATTGGTAAGGGAGACTCCGTCGTATGTGGCAACGAAGAAGTAACCATCATTGGCGAATTTCTGGGAGTCGAGGAGGTTGAGTACTTCAGTTTGAACAGAAACCTCCAGGTCATCCTGGTAAAGTCCTGTCCCTATGAACCAGTTGAAGGGTTTGAACAGCTTGATGAAGGCTGTCTTGTTGAATGCCGACCCTGTCTGGCCTGGCTTGGACCAACGATATTCTATGAAACCTTCACCGTTGTTATGTATCAATTCTATCATCTCACGAATGATGAATCGTCCATCTGCATCTCGGTGATCGAGGATGTTCAGCTCCTCCACTTCTGGCTTGTCCGAGGAAAGGTGCTCGATGCCATCAAGACCGGTTGCGAAGAAATATCCTTTACCATTCGTGTGCCTAGCCTGTCGAAGGGTGTCCACAACAAGCTTTCGAGCCAAACCGCTGGAGGCGGGAAATCCGGAATTCTCTACTAGCGCTGTACACATTTTGACGGTTGATTCGGTCCATTCCTTTGCTTGCCGACGTTGCTCTAACCGTTTGTCATTTCTTACGGTCTCGATAATGCTCAGAGCCCGTTGAGCTTCCTGCTGGACGATATGTTCCGCCCGAGAAATCTCATTGTGTCGCAGAGAGTTAATTCTGCTTTCAAATTGCAGGTAATCTACAATGGAATATGATGTATAAAATAGTAGAATCATCAAAGATACAAGCACTAGGAATATCTTTGAGTATGCTGCTGCTATAGACGGTGTCTTGCGGCTGTTCATCATCGTTGTTCCTATGGGTGCCGCCCCCCCCTATCCGGGCAGTTCCATGGTGAACCGCGCGCCCTGGCCCGGAGCCGATTCCACTGAGAGCGCGCCCTTGTGGTTGGTCACGATGTAGTAGGCCACCGAAAGCCCCAGTCCTGCGCCCTGGCCGGGTTCCTTGGTGCTGAAGAAGGGATCGAAGGCGTGCTTGAGCACCTCCGGCTCCATGCCTGGCCCGTTGTCCGTGACTTCGACGCGCACCACCCCGGCCTCGCTGCTGGTGCGGATGGTAATGAGCGGGGGCGGGGCATCGGGCTGGCGGTCTTTCAGCGCTTGGGCAGCGTTTGTCAGCAGATTCACCAGAACCTGTTCGATTTGCGAGGGCACGCACGACACAAGCGGCCCGGATGGATCGAATTCTCGCTCGATGATAATTTTATTGAAATTGCAGGTGGTTCGCAACGCGTAGTTCGCGGCGCAGAGACTGATGGCGTTTTCCGCCAGGGCGTTGACGTCACTGAGTATCTTTCCGGTCTCGTCCGTGCGGCTGAACTCCAGCATGTTGCCGACGATGCGGGCGGCCTTGTGGCCGCATTCTTCAATGACGTCCAGAAGGTCGAAAACCTGCCGGGCTTCTAGGTAATTTCGAAGCGCTTCCAGGGAGCATCCCTGCTCCTGTGCGACGCGGAGATTGGCGGGCAGGTCCAGGGAGATGCGCCGCTCGATGTTCTGATGGCTTTGCAGGATGCCCGCAAGGGGGTTGTTGATCTCATGGGCCATGCCCGCCGCCAGGCCCCCCACGGTCATCATCTTTTCGGTGAGCACCATCACTTCTTCCATCCGCTTGCGGGCTGTGATGTCCGAGTTGCTGCCCCGTGCGCCCAGATAGGTGCCGTCCCTGCCGAACACGGGAAGGCAGTAGTGTTCGATCCAGCGCACTTCGCCGTCGGGCCGTACGATGCGGAAGTGGAGTTCCCCGCGAGATTTCTCACTGACCACGCCGTGGCGATGGGCTTTGAACTGCGCCAGATCATCAGGATGCACGATGTGCTCAAGCGTGTCTGGATCTGCCAGAAATTCCGCTGCGTCGTGGCCCGTGATCCGCAGGCACGAAGGTGATTGATACAGCGAAACGCCTTGGGGGTTGATCCAGAACTCCCAGTCGTAGGTGTTGTCCGCCACGATGCGGTAGCGTTCCTGGTTCACCTCGGACAATCGACGCAGGCGGTGCAGGGATTCGACCAGCAGGCTGATCACCACCCCGGTCAGCAACATGGTGGCGACGTTGAGCAGGTCGTTGGTGTTGGTGATGAGCAGGTTTCCAGTGGGCTCCAGAAGACAGTAGGCCGCCAGGAAGGACGCAAAGGCCGAGCAGAAGAGCCCCGGCCCCATCCCCCCCGCGTACGCGCTGGCCATCACCGGGATCATGTACAACACCAGCATGGGCGGGTCGCCCGGCGCGTAGCCGATGGCCAGCCGCACCAGCAGGGTGGCCACGCAGAGCACGGCGGCCAGGGCGTAACCAAAAAGCACCCGTCCCGGAGCATAGCGACCGTTTCCGTGAGGGATCAGATGTACGGCGGGCGCGGCACCAGTATGATCCGGCTGCGGTTCGGTATTGCGGTGCATTGATGAAAGCAATGGAGATATTTGTGAGAAAATGCAAGAGCCCTGTGCGTCCTTCCGCAAGGGGTGGCGGTGGGTCAGGTTCGGGTTTCTTGATGCACCTGCTCGAAAACCGCCAGGGTCTTCTCCGCTGTTTCCCGCCAGGAAAAACGGCCTTCGTTGGCATGGCCGAGCGCGACGAGGCCATGGCGCAGGGCGGCGTCACCGGCCACTTGGGCCAGAGCCTGCGACAGGGCGGGAATATCCGCGCCGTTAAGCATGTAGGCGGAATCCCCGGCCACTTCGGGCAGACTGGTATTGTCGGCGCAGATAACCGGCACTCCCACGGCCTGGGCCTCCAGCACTGGCAGGCCGAAGCCTTCGAAGAGCGTGGGAAACACGAAGGCCAGGGCGGCCTTGTAGAGCACGGGCATATCCTGGCGCTCTACGAATCCCAGGCGGTGCACCCGGTCCGAGATGCCCAGTTTTGCCACCCACGAATCCCAGGCGTTGTTCCAAGAGAGGCCGCCCGTGACCACAAGATCGGCGTCCACCCGGTCCTTCACGGCGGCAAAGGCTTCCAGCAGTGCGCGCAGGTTTTTGCGGGGCGAAATATTGCCGGTATACAGGAAGAAGGGCCGCGTCAGGCCGTGGCGGCGGCGGAAGCGCATCACCTCGTCCTCGGCCACAGGCTGGCGGTACAGGTCGTCTGCTGCCAGATGGGTGACGGTGATCTTCTCGGCGGGAATGCCCAGTATGCGGGTCATATCCGCCTTGGTGTGCTGCGAAATGGCCAGAAACCGCTGGCTGCGCGTGGCGGTGTAGCGCATGGCCCGCTTCATGTAGATGGTGTCGGGCAGGGCGTACATGCGGTATTCGGTGTGGAAATAGCCCAGGTCCATCATGGCGGTAACAGATGGGCAGGCGACGCCCGGCGGCATGTTGGAAGAGGGAAAGAAGGCCAGGTCGATGCCGTGTTGCTTCAGCGCCTTGGGCAGCTTCCACCAGTCGAACAGCAGCCGGTTGGAGCAAAAAAGGCTCACTTCCTCCGCCCCCGGAAATGATCCGAAGAACGACACCTGCGAGTGGAAGAGCACGTAGGTGTTCTTTTTGTCGATGGCCAGCAGCCCGTTGATGAGGCTGACCAGATATTCCTTCACCCCGCCCGAAGCGTATTCCAGGCTGCGGCAACTGATGGCTATGCGCATGGGGGGGCTTATAGCCGTCTCTTGTGCCGGAGGGAAGGGGCAGGCCGTGGCCGGGAGATATTCAGGGCATGCAGCCGCAGACAGCGGTGATGCTTTTTTCCGGCAGCAGAAGAAACCCGGAGGTCAGTTGCAGGCCGGGGAGCGCATCTCCAGCCAGTCGCAGAAAGTGCGTCTGGGCCTGCAATGCGAAGTCCCCGTAGCCCGGACTGTAGCGTCGGGTGGCGCGCCCGTGTGTTTGGGCGCATTGGGCACGAACTTTTGCATGGAGTCTGCGCATGGAGGCCTCGGCCAGAAAGCTGCCCATGCGGTCGAGCATGTACCCGGCAAAAGGGCGGCCCAGTTGGAAATACTCACGGCTCCGTTGTTCCAGAGCGTCGCCGATGGTGACGGCTCCAAGCCATACTTCCGGGCACCCCTCAAGGGTTCTGGCCAGGTCTTTGCTTTGCCGGGCATGAGGATGGAATGCATCCAGGAAGCTCTCGATGCCGAGACGCATTTGCCAGGTCTGCAGGCGGACAAGGGCCGATGCCTCCTGCCAGAGCCCTGCGGCCTCGCGGCCTGCGTTTGAGTCCGGCGTGACGCGCAGGGAGCGCAGAAGTTGGGCAGGCAGGACGTCCATGCGGGTTCCTCGCATCAGGCGGAGGTGCCAAGCCGGGCGAGCAGCGCCTTGACTACCCGAACCGCGCCCGCCGCGTCCTTGGCGTAGGCGTCCGCACCCACGCTTGCGACGCAGGCCTGGCTGGCTGCGGCGCCGCCTATGACCACCCCTACAGGTGTGGCGAGGCCTGTCCGAATGGCATTCACGATGGAAGGCAGGGCTGCGCGGGCCTGGCTGGTGAACGCGGAAACGCCCGCCAGGGGCGCGCCGGTCTGCTCCAGAGCCTTGACGAACCGCTGGGGGCTCACATCGACGCCCAGATCCAGCACCGGAATGCCCTGGGCCTTAAGCACAGCGGCCAGCACGTCCTTGCCGATGGCGTGGTGATCCCCGGCGGCCGTCCCCAGCACCATCAGCGGTCCTGAGGCCTTCGTTTGGGGCAGGTGCGGACCAAGGCGGCTCATCCCGGCGTTGAGCGCGTCGGCCATGAGCAGAATGTCCGCCAGATGCGACTTTCCGCTTTCGTGCAGGGCGCTCTGCTTTCGCACGGCCCGCATGAGCCCGCTTTCGAGGATGGTGAGTGGATCGACGCCCGCGTCCATGCAGGTTTCCACCAGGCCCGGTACTGTCGCGTGCTCGCCTCTCTCGACCGTTGCGGCCAGAGGGTGAAGCAGGGCGGCATGCCGGGCCAGAAGGAGCATGGCCGCGTGGCCCGCGTCCACAAAGGCGGCGGCGTTTTCCACCGGAGTGGAGGGCGGCAGGGCGCATCCGGTGGACAGGCTGAAATCAGGATGGATACCCATGGTCCGTACCAGGGAATCCACGTCCTCCCCCACCGTGGAGGGGCTTAAGGCTTCGGCTACGGCCAGGGGGTCGGTGTTGCCGATAATGGCGCGACCCCGAGGCATGGCGTCTTCAACGGACAGCAGATCCATGGCCTGATCGAAGCTGACGCCCCCCGCGCCGGTTGCGAGGATCAAGGCCAGGAGACGGCTGGTGTCTCCGCAGATATGCAAGGCGCTTGGCGTGCCGCTGAAGGTGGTAAACAGCGAACCCAGGGCCTCCCCGGCGAATTCGGGAAACCTCTCCGGCGACAGAAGTCCTGCGAAGGGGTCCGAGATCCAGAGAAGGTCGGCCCCGGCGTCCAGCAGGAGCCGGGCATAGTCCGCAGCTGCGTCCAGGGCCGTGTCCACCCAGGCCCGCGCCAGTGCCGGTTCTCTGAGGCAGGCTCGCATGAGCACCTCTTCTCCGGCGGCCTGTCCGGCCACGGTGAATGGGCCGTACACCATGGCGGCCACCGGCTTGCCGGGAAAGGCGGCTTTGAGACGCGTCACGACCTCTGCGTTGCCCCGCATTCTGGGGCTGGAGACAGTGCGTTCTGGGAGCATGTCCGCCCTGGCGGCCACTCTGGGCATGGACGAAGGCCCATAGGCCAGCGTGGCCCCCAGGGCCTCGGCCTGGATGACGATATCGCTGAAAAAGAACAGCAGGTCCGCATCCACCCGCTCATAATAGCGGCGTACGGCCTCGAACTTGGCGTCCGGGTCATGGCTGATGACGTCGATGCCCTTGTCCAAAAGCCGCGCGGCGGGCAAGGCGTTGATGGGGTAGACCAGGCCTGCCAGCGAGGTCATTTTTTGGCGGCTCCTGCGGCCTGGACAAAGCTGTTGTCCACAAGGTCTTCAAAGCGCACGGGCTTGGTGAGAATTTTGGCGTCCTGGAAGATGCGTACGGCGGTGTCGTGTCCCTGGCGGCTCACTTCGCCTGTGGCCGAGAAGGCCTGGCGGTCGCGGTCTACCGCCATGGCGATGTCGCCTTCGCTCATGCCCTCGAAGTAGGGCGCGGCCATGTGGGCCACCTCGGCGGAGGAGTGCTCGCGCAGCCATGTCTGGGCTTCCAGCACGGCGGCGACGAAGCGCTTGACGGTATCTGGTTTCTTGCTGGCGAATTCCGGGGTGACCTGCAGTACCGAGAAGGAATAGTCCGGCGACCCGAAGTATCTGGTGCTGTCTTCGGCGGTGTTGAGCGTTGCCAGCACCTTGGCCTTGCCTGCGCTCTCCAGCTTGCCCACCAGGGGCTGCCAGGCCAGGGCCGCGTCAACGCGTCCGGCATCCAGGGCGGCGGCCATGGTGGCCATGCCGCCGGTTTCCAGCATGGTGATGCCGGTGTCGGGGTCAAGCCCGGCGCCGGCGGCAAGGGCCCGGCCCACGGCGTAGGTTTCAGAGCCGAATTTGGTGCATCCGACGTTCTTGCCAGCGATGTCCTTAATGTTGGTCAGTTCGGGCCTGCCCATCAGGTAGAAGGTGCATTTGTCCTGCATCTGGAAGACGATGCGTGTGGGTTTTCCCTGGGAGAACAGATGGGCCACCTGTCCGTGCCCGGTGGCGCAGACGTCCACATCACCGGTAATCAGAGCCTGCATGGCCAGAGGGCCGCCCTGGGTGGGAACGAACTCGACATCAAGACCCTGTTTTTCAAAATATTTGAGGGACTGGGCCAGATATAGCGGCAGGAAAAAGAATCCGCGGACCGCTTCAGAACAGCGGACCTTTTCCAGAGGGGCGGCCTGAGCGGTGCCGGTAGAGGCCAGAAGGACGCAGAGCAGCAGGGCATACATGAACAAACGCATGAAAATCTCCTCATGTCATAATGGGTGAGGGCGTACCCGCCAGCGAGTGAGCCGGTGTTCCAATCGGTCAAGCAGGGCGTGAAGCCCCAGGACAACCAAGGCCAGCACTACCAGGGCGGCGAATACCCGCGCGGTTTGGAATAGCCCGGCAGAGGTGCTGATCATCCAGCCCAGCCCCGCCATGCTGCCCACGTACTCCCCCAGTACCGCACCCAGCAGGGCCAGCCCTGCGGCGCTCTTGAGAGAGGAAGCCATCCATGGGGTAAGCGAGGGCAGGACGACATGCCTGAAGATCTGTCGGCGGCTTGCCCCCATGACCTTGATGGCGTCCACCAGGGACCTGTCCAGGGCCTTGAGTCCTCCGTGGCAGTTGTAAAAGACGACGAAGAACACCAGGGAGAGGGCAAAGACGATCTTGGAAGCCGCGCCGAGGCCGAACCACATGACAAACAGTGGTGCAAAGGCCACGCGCGGTATTCCGTAAAGAACCATCAGAAAGGGATCGAGCACCCTGGTCCAGAAGGGCGAGAGGGCCAGCAGCAGGGTCATGGCCAGACCAAGCAGCGACCCGGCGGCAAAACCGGCCAGGGTCTCATGAAGGGTTATCCCGAGGTGATGGTAGAAACTGGCTTCATGGACCATCTTCCAGAGTTCCCCGGCCACGGCCCAGGGGCTGCTGACAAAGAAGGGGTCGGCCAGCCCGGCGCGCACGCTGCCTTCCCACAGACCGATGAACGCGGCCAGCAGGCCGAAACGCACCAGGCTAACCTTAGCAGACAAGGGCATGGGACGTGGGGGCTGCGCCGGTGTTCCAGGCAGGCAGCGTGTCTATGGGCGAATCGGTTCCCAGTAGGGTGCGGATTTCAGCAGTCACGGGTCCGGCCGTCAATGCTCCTGACGGGTCGAAGACGGCGCGCGGGTATGGCAGGTTCACGTCGACCACCTTCAGAAGGCTGGCCGGGCGCGGGCCAAGGACGGCAATGCGTCCTGAGAGCTCCACCGCCTCGGTGATATCGTGGGTGACGAGGATCACGGTCTTGCCGAAGTCGCGCCACAGGGTGAGCAGGTCGGCCTGGAGGCGCTCGCGGGTCTGGGCATCCAGCGGGGCGAAGGGTTCGTCCAGAAGCAGCACTTGCGGGCCGTAGGCCAACAGCCTGGCCAGTGCGGCCCGCTTGACCATGCCGCCCGAGAGCTCGGCCGGGTAAGCGTTCTCGAAACCCGCAAGGCCCAGGCGCTCCAGAAGGGGGCGCACGCGCTTCTCGCGGCTGGTGCGGCTTTCGCCGCGAATCGCAAGGCCCAGGCAGGCGTTGTCGAGCACCGTGCGCCAGGGCAGCAGGGAATCGGCCTGGGTAAGATATCCCGCCCAGCCGAAGTCGTGCCCCACAGGCCGTCCGTCCATGGTCACGGTTCCCTGCGAGGGCGTCTTGAGCCCGGCGATAAGTTCAAGCAGCGTGGATTTGCCGCAGCCGCTGGGCCCTACAATGCTCACGAACTCACCCTGGCTGACGGTGAGGGATATCCCCGCGAGGGTTTCGACTGTCGTCCGGGGCGGGGCAACGTAGCTGTACCCCACATCCCGAAGCGTGATCATTTTGTTACCTGCATGCCACCCCGGCCCCAGTTGTCGTCAGGAACTTCCTCCAGGATGACCGTGGCCCGGCCCGCGTAGGCACCCTCCCCGGCGGCGTCGGCAAAGGCCTGGGCCATGCCCGAAATGAGCCTGGCCTTGGCGGCCTTGTCCTTGATGACGCCTTCCCGAGCCTTGACGATGATGACCGGCATGACTGCCCTCCAGTGCTATCGGGTAATCCAATGCGCTTCTACGCAAAATCAGAATATGTGGCTGGATGGGGAGAGTCAAATTCAAAAGAGTAATGCAACGGCCAGGCGGTGGCGGAGAAAGGCGATAGCTGGTTTTCCGGCAAGGGAGGGCTTGAAGAAACGCAGCCTTAAAACTGCACTCCGCGGCGCTTCTTTACCCAGGCGCGGCAGGGTTCCAGGCGGGCGTTGGCCAGGCAGGGGAGCCTGCGGCCCGTGGCCAGGGCGTCCAGTTCGGCGAGCACCGCGCCCAGGCGGATTTCCATGGTCACGGCTTTCACGGCCAGCCAGTGCTTCCAGCCGGAGCCCAGGCGGTATTGGCACAGATCCATCTCGCGCCGGAACACGTCGCCCCAGGTGGCGGTCTTGGAGGCGGGTTGCAGGCGGAAGGCGGCCAGGATGCGCGGGATGCGCTTGATCTGGCGGCCTTGGCTCATGCGCTGGAACAGGTCGAAATCCATGCAGTATTTGAAATTGGGGTCGATGCCGCCCACTTCCCGGTACACATTGGCCCGCCAGAAGGTGGATTGCTGGGGCACGGCCATGTTGCAGCGCATCTGCCGGGCGCTGGGATGCCAGACCATATCGAGCATCAGCGGGGATTCGTCCTCGCCCACCAGCGCGGTGTCGCCTGCGACCATGGCGGCCTTGGGATTGTCGGCAAAGGCTCTGGCCACATGGAGCAGGGCCTTGCTGTCCCAGAAATAATCGTCGGAATTGAGCCAGCACAGGATGTCGCCCGTGGCCCGCTCAAAGCCCTCGATGAGGGCGGCGGTCTGTCCGGCGTCCTTTTCGCTTCGCCACCAGGCAAGATGGCTGCCATGTTCGGCAATCACCTGGCGGGTGTGGTCCGTGGAGCCTCCGTCGAGCAGCAGGTGCTCCACGGCAACGCCTTCCTGTTCGGCCACGGAGCAGAGATTCCGGGCCAGATAGGGGGCCTGGTTGAACGAGGGCGTCACCACCGTAAAACTTGGCAGGGCGTGCATCAGGAGTTCCGCTTTTGAAAAACAGGCATCTGATTCCCAAAAAGAAAGAGAATGGTTTGCAGTTCTTGCCGCACGAGTGTTTGAGGGCGCATCTAGGCTCCCGCCGCTTCGCGGATCACCCGCCAGAGAGTTTCCCCGGCAGTGTCCCAGCGGAATTTGGCGGAGTGGACAAAACCCTTGGCCACCATGCGCTTGCGCAACTCCGGGTCGTCCAGCACCCGGGTGATGGCCTGGGCCAGATCCTCGGGGGAGCGGGGGTCGAAGGGCAGCCCGGCTTCTCCGGCCACCTCGGGCAGGCTGGTGGCGTTGGCGTAGATTACCGGCGCGCCGCTGGACTGGGCCTCCACCACGGGGAAGCCGAAGCCCTCGTAAAGCGAAGGGAACACATAGGCCAGGGCCAGCCGGTAGGCCTGGCAGAGATCGGCCTCAGGCAGATAGCCCAGGCAGCGGACCTTCTCTTCGGGAAAGCCCTCGGGCAAGGAGCGGCGCAGGGCGTCCTGATCGCCGAAACCGGCTACGGCCAGGATGGGGATGTCGCGGCCCTGGCGGCGCAGGATGTCCATGGCCAGGGGCACCACGGCCAGATTCTTGTGGGGCATGAGGTTGCCCGCCGTGAGCAGGAAAGGCTCATTGAGATTGAAACGGGCGCGGAAATCGGTGCCCAGGTGTTTTTCGTCCTCGCGCGGCGGGCGAAAATGGGCCATATCCACGCCGTAGCAGGGCAGCACTTCCAGCTTTTCGGCCACCTTGCCGAAAACCCGGCGCATTTCATTGCGCGAGGCCCAGGTGCCGGTGAGCGCGCGGTCGGCCCGCTTCAGGCTGCCTTTGTGGCGCAGGCGGAAGACGGTGCGGATGTGCCAGGCCAGGGTCTGGGGGTGTTCGGCCCAGAGCACGTCATGGTACATGCCCACGGCCTTGCAGGGCAGCAGCGGCGGGAACATGCCGTCGGCGGAAAAATGGACGTCCTGCCTGTACATGAGGTATTGCAGCGTCATGCCTGTCTGCTGCCAGGCATAGAGCGACGGCGTCGTGACTGTTTTCGCCCGGGCCTTGCCGGAAGCGACCAGATCAAGGGCCACGGCGTTCACCAGTGGCCTCCCCGCAAACAGCGTGAACCGGGCGTTTTCCCCGGCCGCCTCGATCACATGCGGCAGAATACATTCGAGATACCGGCCGATGCCGGTGCGAAAGGGGTAGGCGAGGGGGCTTGCGTCAATGCCGACGCGCAGGATTTTGGCCATGTTGGGGGCTCCGGCGCGTTGACATGCGTTAAATTTGTAGAATAGGCAAGTCTGTTCATGCGCACAATTATAGAAGCATCCCCACCCGCCGGACTCCTGGGCACCCTGCGCCAGAGTTTCCGCTTGGCTTCCCCGGCAGCCGTGGTGGCCCATTTCTGGAGCCGTCGCGAATTGCTGAAGGAATTCACCCGCCTGGAATTCACCGGGCGCTATCAGGGCACCCAACTGGGGCTGCTCTGGGGGCTGATCACTCCGCTTGTCACCCTGGGGGTGTATACCTTCGTCTTTTCGGCGGTGTTCAAAACCAAGTGGAGCGGCGACGGTCCCGGCGGCGTCCTGGAATTCGCCCTGACCCTGTTCACCGGTCTGGCCTGTTTCGAGGTGCTCTCCGGCGCTGCGGCCAGGGGCGCGGTGCTCATGGCCGAGAACGTCAACTTCGTCAAAAAGGTGGTCTTCCCTCTGGAAGTGCTGCCTGCAAGCGTGGCCCTGGCCCTGGCCATTCAGTCTGTGGTCAGCCTGTTGCTGGTGGTTGTGGCCCGGCTGGCCACCGGCGACGGCGTATCCGCGACCGCCCTGCTGGCTCCTCTGGGCTACGTGCCCTTAACCGCCCTGGCCGTGGGGCTGGGATTGTGGCTGGCCCCCGTGGGCGTGGCGGTGAAGGACGTGGGGCAGGCGGTCACCGCCCTCATGCAGCTCTTTTTCTTCGTGACTCCCATCGTCTATCCCCTGGCTGCGGTGCCGCAACGCTATCAGTGGATACTGGCTTTGAATCCCCTGCACATCGTCATCGACCATTTCCGGCGTACCCTCCTGTGGGGTCAAATGCCGGACTGGGCGCCTCTTGGCCTGGTGACCCTGTTTTCCTTTGTCTTCCTGCTTGCGGGGTACGCCTGGTTCATGCAGCTCAAGAAGGTGTTTGCCGATGTCCTCTAGCGCCACTCCCGCAAACACAACAGGTCCGCTCATCAGCGTGGAAGGGGTGAGCAAGGTCTATCACCTCTACAAACGCCCCCAGGACAGGCTGCGCCAGCTGTTGGCCACGGGCGGGCGCACCTATTATAAAGAGCACTGGGCCTTGAAGGACGTCAGCTTCAGCATCGAGCCGGGCCAGGCCTTCGGCATCATCGGACGCAACGGCGCAGGCAAGAGCACCATGCTCCAGATCATGGCCGGAGTGCTGCATCCCACCCAGGGCCGGGTGGTCACTCCCAGGCGGGTGGCGGCGCTTTTGGAACTGGGCAGCGGCTTCAAGCCGGAATTCACCGGCCGCCAGAATATTTTCGTCAATGCGGCGGTGCTTGGCGTGCCGCGCAAGGTCACCGAGCAGAAGCTCGACGAGATCATCGCCTTCGCCGACATCGGCGCGCACATCGACCAGCCCGTGCGCACCTATTCCAGCGGCATGTTCCTGCGCCTGGCCTTCGCCGTGACCATCAGCCTGGAGCCTGAGGTGCTCATCGTGGACGAGGCCCTGGCTGTGGGCGACGTGTTCTTCCGGCAGAAGTGCTACGCTCGGCTGGAGAAACTCATGGATACGGGCGTGGCCGTGGTGCTGGTATCCCACGCCATGAACGATGTGGCCCAGTTCTGCAAAAAGGCGCTCTTT
The DNA here is from genome assembly GCA_038248065.1 of Desulfovibrionales bacterium. GTDB lineage: Bacteria > Desulfobacterota > Desulfovibrionia > Desulfovibrionales > Desulfovibrionaceae > Fundidesulfovibrio. The sequence goes on from JBBRUD010000009.1 coordinate 40,359, forward strand.
CTGGAACGCGGGCAGGTGAAATTTCTGGGTTCGGCCATGGAGGCTGTGAAGCTGTACATGCTGGCGGCGGCGGGTTCTCCATCGCTTGCGCCTTCGTGTTCGGTTTCGGCCCGTCCGGCAGAGGTGGAAGGTTTCGGCCAGGAAGGCTTCTGGCCTCCGCCCGAGCATTTTCTCGATATGGCCAAGGCGGGCCGGGCCGAAGGCGGCCTGGCCGAGTGCCTGGGCGTGGCCGTGACCGACGCCCAGGGCCAGCCCGCAGCGGCCTTCGAGCAGGGCGACACCGCCCATTTCCATGTGGAATACCGGGTGGACGCCGATCTGGAAGTGCCTGTGGCCGGGGTGGAACTGGTCAGCGACAAAGGCGTCATCGTCTTTGGCAAGAACACCTTGCAGTTCGACTGCCGGGTGCCCGAGCACGTCCCGGCTGGGTCCATCCTGCGTTTCACCTACGAGCTCAAGCTCGACCTGGGCATTGCCGAATACAGCTTCAACGTGGGCCTGACAGCCATGAGCGCAGCAGATTTCAGCCGCAGGGCCGAGATGAGCCACCCGGAACTGGACGCCCGTAATTCCGTGCTGTCCACCCTCACCAACGCGGGCAGCCTGGCCGTCACCTTCCGGGTCACCGACACCCGGCCCGTGCAACTGACGCACCATGGCCTGGCCAATCTGCCCGGTTGCGCCCGCATGGCCTTTTTGCCCGCCGGAGGGGAGCGCCCGTGAGCAGCGATTTTTCCGATACCCCAGCCAAGGCCGGAGCTCCTTCCGGCACCGGCGGCAGCACTGGCGGCAACGCCTGTGATCAGACCGGACAGGAGGCCCTGCAAGCCGTCATCCGGGACATGAGTACGGGCTTTCGGGCCGAAGCGCCGTTGCCTGCGCTCCTCGACAGGATTTTTCTGGCCGACCAGCGTTTGTGGCGGCTGTGGGATCTGGGCTGGCGGGCGCTCAGGCGTCTGGCTCCGGCCCTGGCCGTGGACCGGCTTCCGGGGGAGCGTCCCGTCGTGGCCGTGGACCTCATGCCGCTCTTGCCCGGCGGGGCCAACGGCGGAGCCAAAGTGTTCACCCTGCTGCTGCTGGAAACCATGGCCGCCATGGCCCCGGACTGGACCTTCATCCTGGTGGCCAATCCCTCGCCCGCAGCTGCGCGGGCCATAAAGGACGAGCTTGCCGATCTGGCCTGCGCCAATATCCTGGTGACGCAGGCCACCAGATTCTGGTATCTCAAGCCGCCCAAAAAACTGCTGGGCCGCACCATCGACCTGTGGTTCTGCCCCTTCACCCGGCCCTATTTCCAGGACCGCAGCATCCCACTGGTCAGCGTGATTTACGACCTGCAATACCACTATTATCCGCAGTTCTTCAGCGAAGCCGAGCGCCGGGGCCGCGACCAGACCTTCCAACTGGCCTCCCGCCGGGCCGCCCGGCTGGCCTGCATTTCCGAATATGTGCGCGGCACGGTGCTGGAATACGGCAACCTGCCGCCCGCCATGGTGCGCACCATCCCCATCCGCCTGCCCAAGCGCCTGACTGCGCCGCCCGAAAGCGAGACCACGGCGGTTCTGGAGCGCTTCGGTCTGGCCCGGCAGGGGTATCTGCTCTATCCGGCCAATTTCTGGCCCCATAAGAACCACGCCATGCTGCTGACGGCCTTCGGGTTGCACGTGGCCGCTGCGGACGGCGCGGACACCGCCGCCGGTGCGGACGCAGGACACGGCGTTGGGGCGGACTCAGCGCTGGGCACAGGCGCAGGCCCTGGCTCCGGTGCTGGTGCTGGCGCTGGGCTGAAGCTGGTGCTCACCGGCGCGGATACCGGCCTGGCCGCCGAACTCAAGCGGGCTGCCAAAAGCATGGGCCTGGGTGAACGGGTGCTGTTCACCGGCTACGTGAGCGACGAGGAACTCGCCGCCCTCACCGTGGGGAGCCTGGCCCTGATCTTTCCCTCGCTCTTCGAGGGCTACGGCATGCCCGTGGCCGAGGCCATGTCCCTGGGCGCGCCGGTGCTGTGCTCCGAAGTCACCAGCTTGCCCGAGGTGGGCGGGGACGCGGTGCTCTATTTCGACCCCCGCAAGCCCGAGGACATGGCCCGGGCCATCGGTCGCATCGCCACCGAACCGGGCCTGGCCGCAGAGCTTGGCCGCAAGGGGCTGGAGCGCCTGCCCGTTCTCGGCGGGCCACAGGACATGGCCAGGGAGTACCTCTCCCTTCTGGACGAGGCCCTGCGCGGGCTGGGCCGCCAGAGCATGGCCGTGTCCGGCGTTGCTGCACAGGGCGTTTCGCCTGCGGTGTTCGCGGCCTTCGGCCCTGCTGCCGGGCGGCAGTGGATCGAGGCCGGGTTCGATCTGGCCCCCCAGGCCGCCCCGGTCACATGGCGGGCCACGCTCAACGGCAAGATCCTGGGACTTCCGGCCACCCTCAGGCCGGGCGGCTCAATCAATCTGAAGCGGCTGGCCTCTCCCTACGGGGGCTGCCTGGAACTCACCTTCGACGCACCGTCGGGGTGCGCCGTCATCCAAGGGCTCACCTGCCGGAAGCTGGTTTTGACCGGCTCCCGGACAATCGACCTCCTCAGGAGTCAGGCATGTTGAAACTAAGCGTGGTCACCCCGTCGTTCAATCAGGGCCGGTTCATCCGCCGCACGGTGGAGAGCGTGCTGTCGCAAGGCGTCCCGGTGGAATACGCCGTCATGGACGGCGGCAGTTGTGACGAAACTGCCGATATCCTCAGGGAATACGAAAGCCGCCTGACATTTTTCTCCGAGAAGGACAAAGGCCAGACCGACGCCTTGAACAAGGGCATCGCCATGACCCATGGCGACATCATCGGCTGGATCAACTCCGACGACGTCTATTACCCTGGCGCCCTCGCTGCGGTGTTTGACTATTTCGAGGCCAATCCCGAATGCGGCGTGGTGTACGGCCTGGCCGACCACATCGATGAGATCGACAGGTTCATCGAGGAATACCCTGTGGAACCCTGGAATCTGGACCGGCTGGAGGAAGTGTGTTTCCTCTGCCAGCCCGCCGTGTTTTTCCGCCGGGAACTCATTGGCCGCTTCGGCCTGCCCGACGTGAACCTGCGCTACTGCATGGATTACGAATTCTGGCTGCGCCTGGGGCTGGCCGGGGTGCGTTTCGATCTCTTGCCCGTGAAGCTGGCCGGTTCGCGCCTGTATGCCGAAAACAAGACCCTGGGTTTCAGGCTGGCCGTGCACACCGAAATAAACTCCATGATGCTCGACACCCTGGGCTACGTGCCGGACAAATGGCTGTGCAACTGGGCACACGTTCTGCTGCGCGACAAGCTGGGCCTGGACCCCGCCGGGCGACTTTTCGCCTTTCTGGTGGCAGTTACCAGCATGAAGGCCAGCCTGTGGTGGAACCACCGCATTTCCGGCAGCCTTTGGCGGCTGGTGCGGTCCTGGATGCGCGGGTAGCGATGCGCCTGGGCTTCGATGTCAGCCAGACCGGTGCGGGCAGGGCAGGGTGCGGCTCCGTGGCCCACGCCCTGGCCCTGGCTCTGGCCGCGCGCGCCCCGGAACTGGAATTCGTGTGTTATCCCCATTTCGGCGACGTCTACTGGGAACCCAACCCCAAGGCCTGCGTCCGCCCGGCCTGCCAAGGGGCCACCGGGCCGACCTTCCGCTTTTTCGACCGCTGCAAGGCCTTCTGGCGTACGCCCCCCGCGGATTTCGAGGCCCGGCTTGGTGATCCAGATATCGTCCACTCCAATAATTTCTTCTGCCCCACCGGCCTCGAAAGCGCCCGGCTGGTCTACACCCTGCACGACCTCTCCTTCATGGAAGACCCCGGCTGGACCACCGAGGCCAACCGGATAGGCTGCGTGGACGGGGTGTTCGGCGCGAGCCTGCGGGCGGATATGATTCTGGCCAACTCCCGGTGCAGCCTGGACCATTTTCAGCGCATCTTCCCGCATTATCCCCATGAGCGCATGGCCGTGATGCACTTGGCCAGCCGTTTCGGGCCGGATTCGCCCAGGCGCGCGCCCCGGCGTCTGAAAGGCGTGAAGCCCGGCGAGTTCTGGCTTAGCGTGGGCACCATCGAGCCGCGCAAGAACCAGGAGCGCCTCTTCGAGGCCCTGGCCCGGCTTCCCGGCGACAGGCCCCTGGTGCTTGCGGGCGGGCGGGGCTGGCTGATGGAGGACATGGCCCAGCGCATCAACGAACTGGGACTTGCCGGGCGGGTGAAACTGACCGGCTACCTGGAGGACGAGGAGCTGGCCTGGCTGTACGCCAACTGTTTCGGCTTCGTGTACCCTTCGCTCTTCGAGGGTTTCGGCCTGCCGGTGCTGGAGGCCATGAGCCTGGGCGCGGCGGTGGTCACCTCCACGGTGTCGAGCCTGCCCGAAGTGGCCGGAGAGGCCGCGCTGCTGGCTGATCCGTCGGACCCGGCAGCCATCGCCGACGCCATGGCTCGCCTGGAAGCAGACAGCGAGTTGCGCCGGGAACTTCAAGCCAAAAGCCTGGCCCGCGCCGAAGCCTTCGGCTGGGACAAGGCCGCCGAAGCGGCCCTTGCGGCCTACGCTCGGGTGCTTACGATGCCCAAGCTGATGGGGGGCTAGACTGTGCCTTACGCTCCTTGACAGCGCCGTTTCCGCAACATACTTAATCCAGTCCCAACACGATCCCTTCTCCAAAAGGAGCCTGCGCTATGCCTTACGATATCCGCCTTGTGAAACTCATCAATGGTGAGACTGTTGTCGGTAAATGGGATGAAGAATCCAAGCGTTTGAAAGAGTTGGCTATCTTGCAGACTGTGCCCACCCAGCAGGGCGTGCAGATGGTGCTGATGCCCTTTGGTTACCCCTTCGAAACCGAGATCGGCGGCGAAGTGAGCGGCGACCATGTGCTCTACACTTTCAAAACCTTCCCCGACGAACTGAAGACCAAATACCTTGAGGCCACCTCGAACCTGACCATCTCGTCGGCTCGTGACCTCAACGTGCTCAAGAACATGAGCCCTCCTCCCGGCAAGGGCGGCTCTTCGCTCATCCTGAAGTAACAACTCCGCGAACCCTCGGCCGACTGCGCCCTTGCGCGGTCGGCCTCTTTTTTCCCCTATGCAAAAACTCCTGCGTCTGCTGCCCAAGCCCAGCCACTTTGCCGGGGCCGAATGGGGCGCTGTCCGAAAGGACCCCTCCAGCGTTTCGGCCCGCATCGCCCTCGCGTTCCCGGACATGTACGAAGTAGGCATGTCCTACCTCGGACAGAAAATCCTCTCCGAGGCCGTGAACCGGCGTGAAGAGTTCTGGGCAGAGCGGGTGTACGCCCCCTCTAAAGAGGCGGCGGAAGTGCTGCGCGCCCATAACGAGCCCCTGTGCACCCTGGAGTCGGATACGCCACTCGCCCAGATGGACGCCCTGGCATTTCATCTGACCCATGAGCTGTGCTACACCAACGTGCTGTACATGCTCGATCTGGCCGGGCTGCCGCTGTGGTCCAAGGAGCGCGACTCGTCGCATCCCCTGGTGCTGGCGGGCGGCGGGTGCGCTTTCAACGCCGAGCCTCTGGCCCCGTTTCTGGACGTGCTGGTTCTGGGAGACGGCGAAGAGGTGCTGCCGCGCATCCTGGAAGTTCTGGCCGAGGCCAAGGGCGAGGGCCTGGACCGGCGCGGCCTGCTGCTGCGCCTGAAGGACCTGCCCGGCGTCTACGTGCCTGCCTTTTTTGAGGACGGAAAAGGGCTGGTCGCGGGCTACGATCACGTGGAAAAGGCCGTGGTGGCCGACCTGGATCAGGCTCCCTTCCCGGTGCACTCGGCGGTATCCTGCGGCCAGGCCATTCACGACCGCCTGAGCCTGGAAATCGCGCGCGGCTGCACGCGCGGCTGCCGGTTCTGCCAGGCGGGCATGATCTACCGCCCGGTGCGCGAGCGCAGCCTGCCGGAACTGGCCCGTTTGACCGACGCGTGCCTGGCCGCCTCGGGCTACGAAGAGGTCTCTTTCCTGTCGCTGTCCAGCGGCGATTTTTCCGCTCTTGAAAGCCTGTTCGCCCAGAGCGCAGCGCGTTGCCTGTCCGACCAGGTGGCCATCAGCCTGCCTTCGTTGCGGGCCGGGACCCTCACCCCGCGCATGATCGCCCTTATGGCCCGGCTGCGGCGCACCGGCGCGACGGTCGCCCCGGAAGCCGGCAGCGAGCGGCTGCGCGCGGTTATCAACAAGGGCATCTCCGAAGAGGACATCCTTTCCCACGCCAGACGGTTGTTCGAATCCGGCTGGCAGACCATCAAGCTCTATTTCATGATCGGCCTGCCCACCGAGACCGACGAAGACCTGGAAGCCATCGCCGACCTGGCCGTGAAGGTGCTGCGCTGCGCGCCCCAGGGGGCCAAGCGGGTGCAGGTGACCGTGGCCCTCTCCACCTTCGTGCCCAAAGCCCACACGCCCTTCCAATGGGAAGAGCAGATCAACCAGGCCGAGACCGAACGCCGGGTGAACCTGCTGCGCTCGCGCTTTTCCAGCTACAAGAAGATCACCCCGCGCTGGCACGAACCGGCCATGAGCTGGCTGGAGGGCGTGTTCTCGCGCGGCGACCGCGCCCTGGCTCCGGCAGTGGAGCGGGCCTACCGGCTGGGCGCGCTGTTTTCGAGCTGGGTGGATATGTTGGACATCGCCCTGTGGCGGCAGGCCTTTGAGGAATGCGGCATCGACGCCCCGGCCTATCTGGCCGCCCGCGACCCGCAAAAGCCCCTGGCCTGGAACCACCTGTCCAGCGGCGTTTCCACGGAATTTCTCATGCAGGAGCGCGAACGCGCCCTTGGCGGTCGGGGCACGCCGGACTGCCGCTTCGGGCCGTGCCTGCAATGCGGGGTCTGCTCGGACCTGTGCGCCCAGCCGCAGCTTGCCGCACCGGGCATTGCCCCGCGCCTGAACAAGCAGGAACCCGAGTGGCGCGCCTCCATGGATGAGCTCACCCCGGACGTCAAGCTCAACGCCCCGCCCGTGGCCCGCGAGGAACTCACCCGCAAGGCCGGGCATTACCGGGTATGGTTCACCAAGACCGGCCCGGCAGCGGCCCTCTCCCAGTTGGAGCTGGCCAACGTGCTGGAGCGGGCCTTGCGCCGCTCGGGCCTGAAGCCCGCCTTTTCCGCCGGGTTCCATCCCATGCCGCTGATCTCCTTCGGCTGGGCGTTGCCCGTTGGGGTGGAGAGCCTGGAGGAATGGTTCGCCCTGTTCCTGCGCCGGGCCGTGAGCCCCAACGCGCTGTACGAGCGGTTGGACGCGGCCCTGCCCATGGGCTTGTCCGTGCTGCGCGTGGAGGAACTGGGCATGGGGCGCAAGGTGGCCCAGCCCGTGGCCGAGCAGTTTCTGCTGCGCTACGTTTTGGACGAAGCCCAAACCGCCGTGCGCTTGCAAGAGTGGCAGGACTTCATGGCCAAGGAGCATTTCCCCTGGTTCTGCGTGACCAAACGCGGCTCCCGCACCGTGGATATCCGTCCCCAAGTGCTCGAAGCCACGCCGCGCGGGCCGGGCGAGATCACCCTGACCTTCAGTTGGAAGGACAACAGCTACATGAGCCCCGTCAAACTGGTCACTGCCGTCAACGAGGGGCTTGCCCATTTGGAATACGGGCTGACCAAGGTGAAGCAGATTTTCGCGTAGGACGGCGCTTTTCTCCATGAGCTCTTGACTTGGCTGAGATACATTGTATCTCATTTGAGGAAAGGGAAGTGAGGTCGCAATGGCTACCACCACGATGGTTCATGTTCGTGTGGATGAACAGGTGAAGGCGCAGGCAACGGAAGCCCTGGCGGCAATGGGGCTGTCCGTCTCCGACGCCGTTCGTGTGCTTCTCATGCGCATCGCCGCTGAAAAACAACTGCCTTTCGCACTCAAGGTTCCCACCCCCGAAACTCGCGCCGCTATGGACGAGGCGGAAGAGATAGCACGCACGCGCAGTGCTCGCTTTGGGACTGCCACTGAATTATTCAATGTCCTTGAAAAAAACAGCGGCAAGTAAGCGCACTCCGCCACCGCGCCTGGCGGACTATACAAGGGCTTTCCTCAAAGATTGGGAGCGCTTGTCCCGGTCAGGCCGATACGACATGCATCGACTTAAAGAAGCGATGTTGCTGCTGATCGCCAACAATGGCCCTCTTGGGCCTGAGTGGCTCGATCATCAGTTGATTGGCGACTGGCAAGGGTACAGGGAAGGCCACATTGGCGGCGATTTTCTGCTGGCATACAAGCTCGATGACAGCGGGAAGACAGGCTTGGTTGTATTCGTGCGCACTGGGACGCATGCCGAGCTGTTTGAGACGTGAGGTGTATTTTACAGGGGCAAACTGCGCGAGCCCGTGCTGAGATTCCATCCCCGCCTTGTCACCTCTGTGCCGCAATGGTAGAGATGACTACCACGTCATCCCGTCCACGAGGTGCTTTATGTCCCATATCAACGCTCCCGCGCTGCTGGCCACTGTCAGGGCCATGTATCCTGAGATCGGCAGGAACCGCCTTTCCCTGGCCGTGGAAAAAGACGCCGCCCGCAACGTCTGGGCCATCCGGGTGGCCAAAGGCGAACACGCCTTGACCACCTACCTCGAACCCCAGGACGTAGACAGCTGTCTGGTGGGCAAGGAATGCGTCCACCTCTCCACCCAGATAGGGCAGTTCATCACGAATTATTGTAACGATGCTAAAGACTGCTCTTTGTAAGTTCAATCGTCCGCTTATCCTCCTCCCAAGGTAGTGTGCCATGATACGCAGGCTCTTCGGTGTGCTGTTGGTTCTGACCCTTATTGTCGCGGGCTTCTTCTACAACCAGCGCCTGTCGCATAAGCCTGCCCTGGAGAGTGCTTCCGCTGCCGGGCAGCAGGCTTCGGTCCCGGATCATTCGGCACCTGCCGCTGTGGCTGGAGCAGATGGCCAGACGGCCCCGGTTTCTCCGGTCGCCACGGCTGGTCAGGCTCCGCAGTCGCCCCAAGGTGTTGCGGTCAGCCCTGCCGCTTCGGCCTTGCCCGCCGCAGCTGCTGCTCCGTCCGGCCAGTCTGTCGCTGCCGCTCCAGCCGTTACGCCTTCCCCGGCCGACCCGGCAGCTCCGGCGGCTGAGGAACCCCCGCAGGTCAAGAACGGGCGGCTTCTGGTCACCCTGCCCAACGGTCTTACCGTGCTCATCCAGGAGGACAGCCGCTTTCCCCTGGTGTCGGAGCGGCTCTACGTGCGGGCCGGTTCGTCTTATGAAAAACCTGCCGAGGCGGGCATCAGCCATCTGCTGGAGCATATGGTCTTCAACAAGACCAAAACCCGTCCCAAAGGCGGGGTGGCCACGGATATCGAATCCGTGGGGGGCGAGGTCAACGCCTCCACCAGCTTCGACAATACCACCTATCTGGCCGACCTGCCCGCAGCCAGCTGGCGGCTGGGCTTGGAAGTCTTCCAGGACATGACCTTTGGCGCGGCCTTCGACCCCGAGGAGCTGACCCAGGAAAAAAAGGTGGTTATCGCCGAACTGAAAAAAGGCCAGGACGAACCGGGGCGCGTGCTCTTTCAGAAAAGTCAGCAGCAGGTCTGGTCCGGCAAGCCCTACGAATTTCCGGTGATAGGTTTTGAAGACACCGTCAACGCCGTGACCTCCGAGGACCTGCACGCCTATGTGCGCCGGTTCTACCAGCCCCAGTCCATGGTGCTGGTGGTGGTGGGCGACGTGAAGGCCGCCGAGGTGCTTTCGGCAGTCAAACAGCTCTACGGCGGGCTGCAAAACGACCGTTCCATACCGCTGCCGGAAGACCTGGGCCTGGCGCCAGGCATCGGCGGCCCCAAAATCACGGTGGAGGCGGGCAAGTGGGGCAAGTGCCATGTGCAGCTGGCTTTTTCCGTGCCGGGGCTGCACGCGGCCCAGGATGTCCCCCTGGACGTGCTGGCCGATCTGCTGGGCGGGGGCAAAACATCACGGCTCTACCGCAAATTCTTCTACCAGCAGCATCTGGTGGACACCCTCGACGCAGGCTCCATCACCCTGGAACGCGGCGGCATGCTGGTGGTGGACGCCACGCTTTCGCCCGACAAGCTTGAGGCCTTCTGGAGCGGCCTTACCGCCGAGCTGGCCGGGCTGAAGGCTGAATCCTTCACCGACGAGGAACTGGACCGCGCCAAGCTTAATATCGAAAATAGCCTGTTCCTGGCCAAGGAGACCCTGAAGGGACTGGCCACCAAACTGGGCTATTACCAGTTCTACGGTTACGGCTTCGAGGGCGAGGCCAACACCCTCTTTGCCGTGCGCACCGTGGACCGCGCCCAGTTGCAGGGGCTGCTGGGGCGCTATATTCAGCCCGCCAACGCCAGCCTTGCCGTGCTTTTGCCCAGCAAGGACCAAGCCGAGGCCGACGCGGCCGGGCAGCAGATGCTGGCCACCCTCAAGGAGCAGTGGCCGGGGAGTGCCGTCGCCTCTGTCGAAACCCAGCAAGAGGGCAAAGCCGGAGCCCCGGAGGTTGTCGATCTGGGCCAGGGGCGCACGGTGGTGCTCCTGCCGGACCCAACCTTGCCCTATGCCTCGGTCACTTTGTCCTATCGGGGCGGCGACTCCCTGCTTGCGCCCAATGAGCAGGGCCTCTCCGAACTCATGAGCAAAAGCCTGACACGCTCCACCCAAACGCGCACCGCGCCGCAGATCGAAGACTTCCTGGCCAACCGGGCCTCCTCCATAACCGCCGGTTCCGGTCGGGATTCCTTTATCCTCTCGGCCCGCTATCCCGCACGCTTCGCAGGGGATATACTGGAGCTTTTCACCGAAACGGTACGCGCTCCCGCCTTCGCTCCCGAGGAGTTCGAACGGGCCAGACAGATGCAGATCGCGTCCATCGCACAGGCCCAGGACAAACCCACATCCCTGGCCTTCCGGCATCTGTTCCCCTTCCTGCTGCCGGGGAGTTATTACGGCTATTTCCGGTCCGGGCAGCCCGCCGAGGTGGAGGCCTACACCCCGCAACAGGCCAAGGCTCTGTGGGAAAAACAGCGGGCCATGCCCTGGGTGCTCTCGGTGTGCGGAGTGTACGATCGCGCCGCCGTGCTGGCCCTGGCCAACGCTCTGACCCACGGCCCTGCCGGAAACGCACTGGCTTTCACCGCCCCGGCTTGGGGCCAGGAACGGGAGATGGCGCTGACCCTCAAGGATCGCAACCAGACCCATCTGTTCTGGGTGTTCCCGGTTTCCGGCCAGGAAGGCCCGGACACCCCGGCCCTGGAGCTGTTGAAGGCGGCCCTGGCCGGGCAGAGCGGCGTGCTCTTCCACGACCTGCGTGACGAGCAGGGGCTTGGGTATTCGGTGACGGCCTTCCTGTGGCAGGCCCCGGAGACCGGGTTCATGGCCCTGTACATCGGCACCTATCCTGACAAGGCCGGGCAATCCATGGCCGCGTTCCAGAAGGTGGTGGCGCAATTGGCTGGAGAAGGCCTGGATCAGGAGGACGTGAACCGGGCCAAGCAGGTGCTTGAGGGCGAATACTACATCGACCACCAGAGCCTCTCCAGCCGCAGCCAGACGGCGTCCCAGAACCTGATACTGGGCTATCCCCTGGACCGCGACCGCGAAATCATCGCCAAAGCCCAAAAGGTGACCAAGGACGACCTGATCGCCGTGGCCAAAAAATATCTGGACCCCTCCAAGGCGTATTTGTTGAAGATCGTGCCTTAGGGGGGGATGAAGCCTCCGGCCAGGGAGGGCGCTGCCCTCCCTGGACCCTCCTGCCAGAGGGGCATTGCCCCTCTGGACTCCCTTATAGGGGGCCGTCAAACTGTGGCAGCATGCGACGACGGACCTACTCGTAAATATTAGGGATTCCAAAGGGCCATTGGCCCTTTGGCCGCCGGAGGCATCTTCAGGAGCAGGACCCTTTGGCCGCCGGAGGCGGTGGAACACCTGGCTTTGCAGAAAGTGATCCCTTGCCAATTCCGTGGTAACTGGTTACCGTTGAACCATGAGAATTGAAAAAGCGAGAAGCGCGTCACCGCCGAAAAGCGCAGCGCAGAAGATGGCGGTCTATCGCCAGCGCATGAAGGCACAGGGCCTGCGGCAGGTTACTCTGTGGGTTCCTGATGTGCACTCCCCGATGGTTCAGGCGGAAGTGCAACGGCAATGCAGACTTGTGGCGAACTCTCCCCATGAGGAAGAGCTGTCGCGTTTCATTGAATCCGTGGCCGATTACTCCGATTGGACGGAATGAAACGCGGGGACGTTGTCACGGTCATTGCCCCTGGGGCTTACGGGAAACCCCGGCCCGCCATTGTCGTGCAAAGTGACATCCTCAATGCTGAACACACGAGTGTCTTGGTCGTATTGCTGACATCCACCCTCGTTGACGCCCCACTGTTTCGTCTGACGGTGCTTCCCACCCCTGCCAATGGTTTGCAGAAGCCGAGCCAAGCCATGGTAGACCGCGTGGTGGCGCTGCCCAAGGATCGCGTCGGAGCGGTCATTGGCCAAGTGGATGAGGCCACATTGCTGGCGTTGAGCAGAGCCCTGGCCTTTGTCCTGGGCCTCGGCTGACGCCCCTCACCGGGTACTTAGGACTTAGCCTGCGCGCCAACATGGGCGTCGAGCGATTACGCGGAGCTATATGGGGGGTCCGGGGGGCCATTGGCCCCCCGGCCGCCGGCGGCTCTTTCTTCTCTCCCGTCTCTACTCGCTTCCCTTGGCCATGGCCGCAACTTCGGCGGCGCAGCCCCAGGCAAGGGTCCAGCCGGAGCCGCCGTGGCCGTAGTTGTGGATCACCCGGCGGCCGTCGGGCAGGAGTTCTTCTTCCAGGCGCACTTCTTCGCGGCCGGGGCGCAGGCAGACGTAGTCGTCGATGAGTTCCGCTTCCGCCAGGATTGGTTCCAGGGCGAAGGTTCGTTTGGCGATATCGGCCAGAACGGCTTCCTGAGGGGTGGTCTCCCAGTCGTTTTCCACGGTGGTGCCGCCCAGCACGCAGGCGTCGGGGCGGGGGAATATGTAGGTCAGGCCGTTGGGGCCGTCTTCGTCGAGCATGCAGCGCAGGGGCAGGTTGGGCTTCACCTTGATGATGTGCCCGGAGATGGGGTGGACGGCTTGGTCGCCGCACAGATCGCGCGCGCCAAGGCCGGTGCAGTTGACCAGCATGTCGCCGGGGGCGTCCGCCAGGGTTTCCATCCGGCCTTGGGTGATGCTGCCGCCGATATCGCGGAAGATGGTCATGAGCTGCTGGAGGTACCGGCTGGTTTCGATGAGCGGCAGGCGCACGACGAACCCGGCCTTATAGCCCTCGGGGAGTTCTTCGGGCACGGCCTCGCGGAACCTGTCCGGCTCCATCAGGGAGAACTGCCAGGGGGTTTCGGGATTTTCTCCGGCGCACAGCAGGGTGGTATCCATCATGCAAACGGCGCTTTCCGGCTTTTCGGCCTGGGTGTCGTACACGGCAAGGGACTGGGCGGCCCATACCAGCACGCGCGGTCGCGGGCCGGAGCGCAGGGGAAAGCACAGCGCCCCGGCTTTGTCGGAGGTGGTGTCCGGGGGCAGATGTTCGGCTATGATGTGGGCGTCTAGCCCCAGTCCGCGCAGGGCGATGGCCGTGGAAAGGCCGCTGATGCCGCAGCCCAGTACAGTGATGGTCATGGTGGTGTGCTCACACGTGGTTTCTGAGTTTGAGTTCGATGGGGTGGGGGTTGAGGTAATACTGCTGGCGCAGATAGGGCTCTGCCAGCTTGCGCACATGGTGGTTGCACAGGGTGACAGGCACGATGAGGGGTACCAGCCCGGCGCGGTAGCTCTCGAAGATTTCGGCCAGTTCCAGGCGTTCGTCGTCACTGATGTGCCGCCGGAAATAGCCTGCGATGTGCTGGAGCACGTTGATGTTCTTGGCCGGAGTTGCCAGCCGGGCCAAAGCCTCCAGCAGCAGCGTCTGATAGGCGCTCAGGACGGTGCCTGGCGGCTGGTCCTTGGCTGTGGCTGCCAGGCGGCCCATTTTTCTGGCGTGGTCCGGGCTGTGGGCCATGATCAGCAGCTTGTGCCGGGTGTGGAAGGCGATCAGCGGCCCCAGCCCGCAGACGCCATCCCGGCAGGAGGCTTCGAGCGTCTGCTGCCAGCGGCGCATGGCGAACAGGCGTTCTATGAAGTTTTCGCGCAGCCCGGGATCGTGCAGGCGGCCTTCATCTTCCACGGGCAGCAGGGGGAAGCGGTCCATGAAGGCCCTGGCGAAGAGTCCGATGCCGAGGGGGCGGGCCATGCCGCCCGCTTCCGGGTAGACCTTTACCCTGGTCATGCCCGAGGAGGGCGAGCCGCTTTTGAAGATGAACCCGCAAAGGTTCTCGTCTGCCAGTTGCTCCACCCGTGCGGCGGTCCAGGCCTGCATGGGGCCGGTGAGGTCGCGCTTGGTGCGGTTGGTCACCAGCCGGGGGGATTCCGGCTCGCCCACAAGGCGCATGGATTCGCGCGGTACGCCGAACCCGGCTTCCGTTTCCGGGCACACGGGCACGAACTCGACGTATGGGCCAAGTTCGCCGGTGAGGAAGCGGTCGTGCTTGTGGCCGCCGTCGAAGCGCACCGGTTGGCCCAGCAGGCAGGCGCTGACGCCCAGGCGGATGGGAGTGTCCATGGCGTCAGCTCCTGGCGGCTGTTTGCAGGGGCAGGGTGATCACGCATTTGGTGCCGCGGGTGTCCATGGGCGCCAGAGTGATGTTGCCGAAATACTTGCTGGCGATGACCCTGGCCATAGGCAGTCCGAAACCGGTGGCTGTGGGCGTGGAGGAATGGAACGGGCTGAAGGCCGAAATCAGTTCTTCCGGGTTGAAGGATTCGCCGTTGTTGGTGATGGTTATCAGCGCGAACCCGTTTTTGGCCGGGTTGCGTTTGCTGGCAACTGTCACCTTGGGGTCGGCTGCGTCGGCGAACTGGAAGGCATTCTCCAGCAGGCAGGCGAACATGGTGACCAGCTCTTGAACCTCGCCGGAGAGGATGGAGGCATCCGGGGCGATGTCGATATCCATCTTGGGAAGTTCTCCGGCTGCGTTGGCCTGGATGCGCTCCCTGGCGGATTCCAGCAAGGCCTCCAGGGGCGCTGATTGAAAGACCGGGGCGTGCAGGGTGATATCCATGTAGGCGTTGACGTTCTTGGCCATGCGTTCCAGGCGCACGGCCTCGGACAGCATGGTTTCGGCCACCTGGCGGATCTGTTCATCATCGGGGTGCAGGCGAAGCAGCCGACGTGAGGCTCCGCCGATTACCGAGACGGGGTTGCGCACCTGGTGGGATATGCCCTGGATGACCTCCAGTTCGCACTGGGTGGCATAGGTGACGTAGGCGTCGGTCTCCACCAGCAGGCTGAAGTCGATGGTCTTGCTTAGTGCCAGCATGGCTGCGGGCTGCTGGGCAAGCGGCAGCTCGGTCATGGCCAGTTTCTGGCAGAAACTGCGGGCCATGGCATAGCTCAGGCTGATGTAGCGGTGGTCGATATTGTGCGCCACGTGGGCCTGGCCGCTGCGCCAGACGCGGGTCATGAGGGCTTCGTCCACGCCGGTGGTGAACACCAAAGTGTACCAGTTTATCCAGTTGGCGTGAAGTTTGCGGTAGGGCTGGTTTTCCAGAATAATGCGCAACTGGGGCTGGGAGAGCATGAACTCTTCGATCATCAGGGCGAAGTCTTCCGCGTGGGGCAGGAAGACCTGCGACCAGGCAGAAAGAGGCGAACCAGAGTCGCCCGAGAGGCCCAGAAGCTCCCGAAATTGCCGCAGACGGTCCTGGGGGACGTATGTGTAAGGCATTGCAGCTCCTTGCCAAGCATGTGCTTAGACGGTACAGACCCATCCCTATTCCATTTCAGCCGATTGCAAAACGGGAAAAATGACCGGTTGCCAGCTTACCACCGTGCTCCTCGACTTCGGGGGCGTTATCGCCGAGGAAGGTTTCGCCAAGGGCATCAAGTCTCTGGGCGCATCCCTGGGGCGCGATCCGCACGACCTGTGGCAGGCCGGTCTTTCAGCCGTGTGGGATTCGGGCTATGTGCTCGGTCGGGGTTCCGAGGCCGAATTCTGGGCGCTGTTCAAGCAGCGTTGCGGCGTTGACGGCGATGAACGCGCCTGGCGCGAGAGCATCCTGGCCGGGTTCGCCGTGCGCCCCTGGATGCTCACTCTGGCAGACAGTCTGCGCGGGCTGGGCGTGACCACGGCCATACTGAGCGACCAGACCGACTGGCTGGATTTGCTCGATGCCCGACAGCATTTTTACAGGCACTTTGATGCGGTGTTCAACAGCTATACCCATGGCATGAGCAAGCTCGAAGACGCTTTCTTCCTGATGGCTCTTGAAAAGCTGGGCGCGCGCCCTGAAACCACCCTCTTCGTGGACGACAATTCCGGCAATGTGGAGCGGGCCAAGGCCCTGGGCATGCACGCCTTATTGTACGAAACCCGCCAGGGCCTGGAACAGGCCCTTCAAACCCTGTGCCCGGCCCTTGCGGGCGAGTGACCACCATGCGCACACCTTCCGTCTCGCTTACTCCCGAGGGCTGGCCCTCGATACTTCTGGCCGGAGCCTGCACTCTGGTTTTCGCGTTGTTGGGCTGGGCGATTGCCGCAGTGCTCGGCCTTGTGGCCCTGGCGCTGCTGGTCAACTTCTTTCGCGATCCCGAGCGCTTTACGCCCCACGAACCCGGGCTTGCCGTGGCCCCTGCCGACGGCCGGGTCATCAAGGTAGGCCCGGCGGTGGACCCCGTCACCGGGGAGGAGCGCACCGTGGTGTGCATCTTCATGAACGTGTTCAACGTCCATGTGAACCGGTCGCCAGTTGCCGGAATCGTCACGGACAGGCGCTACTGGCCGGGCAAGTTCATCAACGCCAGTTTCGACAAGGCCTCAGAGCACAACGAACGCATGGCCGTGCAGGTGACCGAACCCGGCGGAAGCGCCTTCACCATGGTGCAGATAGCAGGGCTGCTCGCCCGGCGCATAATCCCCTGGGCCGAAACGGGCGACGCTCTGGCCCGTGGCCAGCGCTACGGCATGATCAAGTTCGGGTCGCGGGTTGACGTCTATCTTCCAAGCGACTATCGTCCCAGCGTATCAGTGGGCGTTCATACCGCCGCCGGACAAACTGTCATCGCGGAGCGTCTTGGGTAGTACATGGAAACACCGCCTCGCAAACCGCCCGCCAGGGGAGTGTACATCCTCCCCAATCTGGTGACCACCGCCAGCCTCTTCTGTGGATTCCTGGGCATCTTGTGGTCTATCGAAGGCCAGTACGAGCAGACCGCCCTGGCTATTCTGGTCAGTTGCGTGCTCGACGGCCTGGACGGCAAGGTTGCCCGGCTGACCAACACCAGCAGCGATTTCGGCGTTCAGTTCGATTCCCTGGCCGACCTTGTGGCTTTCGGGGTTACCCCGGCCATCATGGTGTACCAGTGGGAACTCAAGCAGTTCGGCCATCTGGGCCTGATGGCCTCGTTTTTGTTGGTGGCCTGCGGAGCCCTGCGCCTTGCGCGCTTCAACGTGCTGGCCAAAACCACCAACAAGAAGTTCTTTCTGGGCCTGCCCATTCCTGCCCAGGCCTGCACCGTGGCCACCTTTTACATGTTCACCCAGTACCTGCCCGACAACTGGGCAGGGCTTATGCCCAAGGCCTGCCTGATTCTGGTGTACATCCTGTCCTTCCTCATGGTCAGCCGGGTGCGTTACGCCTCCTTTAAGGAGTACGGCCTGCTCAAGGCGCATCCTTTCAGCATGATGGTCACCGCCATCCTGCTCTTCGTCATGGTGGCCTCCCAGCCCAAACTGCTGGGTTTCATCATCTTCGCGGGCTACATCGTTTCCGGGGTCATCTACACCTATTTCATCCTTCCCAGGCGCACCGCCGCCGCGCTACCAGGCCCAACGGAAGAAACGCCCTAGAAAACACCTGCTGTTTGCACTTTTGGCATATTGTTTTCCAGGGGCGACTCGGCTAAGCAGCGCCGTTCCCGGCCACATCCATTTCTTTTCAGCCTCACGCGGAGGAGCATCATGTCCCAGCGCGTCATCATCTTCGACACCACCCTGCGCGACGGCGAGCAGTCCCCTGGCGCCACCATGAACCAGGAAGAGAAGATCCGCCTGGCCCGGCAGTTGGAAATACTTGGCGTCGACGTCATCGAAGCCGGGTTCCCGGCCGCCAGCGAGGGCGACTTCCAGTCCGTCAAGGCCATTGCGGAATCCGTCACCGGCGTGCAGGTGGCGGCCCTGTGCCGGTCGCTTGAAAGCGACATCGATAGGGCCTTCCAGGCCATCAAGAGCGCCAATAATCCGCGCATCCACACCTTTCTGGCCACTTCGCCCCTGCACATGCAGCACAAGCTGGGCAAGACCCCGGAGCAGGTGCTGGAAATGGCCCAGAAGGCCGTCTCCTACGCCGCCGCTCTGTGCCCCAACGTGGAATTCTCCTGCGAGGACGCCTCCCGCTCCGAACGGGAGTTCATGGCCACGGTGGTGGAGAAGGTGATCGACTGCGGGGCCACCACCATCAACATCCCCGACACCGTGGGCTATGCCCAGCCTCAGGAGTTTCACGACCTCATCAAGTATCTGCTGGAGCGCGTGCCCAACGCCCACAAGGCCATCTTCAGCGTGCACTGCCATAACGACCTGGGTCTGGCCGCAGCCAACACCCTGGCCGCCCTGGCCGCAGGCGCGCGCCAGGCCGAGGTGACCCTGTGCGGCATCGGCGAGCGGGCCGGAAACGCCTCGCTGGAAGAGGTGACTATGGCGCTTCGCACCCGCGCCTGCCTCTACAATTTGGAAACGGGCGTGAAGCACGAGCAGATTTTCCCCTCCAGCCGCCTGCTGGCTATGATCATCGGGCAGCCCATCCCGCCCTACAAGCCCATTATCGGGGCCAACGCCTTTGCCCACGAATCGGGCATCCATCAGGCCGGCGTGCTCAAGTGCCCAGAGACCTACGAGATCATGACCCCCCAATCCGTGGGCCGCTCGGGCAACGAGATGGTGCTGGGCAAGCATTCGGGCCGCAACGCCGTCAAGGCCCGGCTGGAAGAGCTGGGCTTTGGGCTCACCGACGCGCAGGTCAATCAGGTGACCGAGGCGGTTAAAAGCCTGGCCGACAAGAAGAACAAGATATTCAACGAGGACCTGGAAGCCCTGGTTCTTGAGGAAATATACCGCCTACCGGACAAGTACCGCCTAAAAACCATCAGTGTGCTCTCTGGAAACACGGCCATGTCGCCCACGGCGGCGGTGGTCATGGAGGTGGACGGCAAGGAGTTGAAGCTCTCCGGCTTTGGCGTGGGACCGGTGGACGCCGTGTTCAACGTCATCGGTGAGCTCACGGGCAGAAAGCCCATACTCAAACAATACGCGGTCAATGCCATCACCAGCGGCATGGATGCCCAGGGGGAAGTGACCGTGCGTCTGGAAGAGGGCGGACACAAGTCCGTGGGGCGCGGCTCCGACGGCGATATCATCGTCGCCAGCGCCAAGGCCTTCATCAACGCCCTCAACCGGTTAGCGAAAAAGGAGGAAGAAAGGGAATGCGCCAGACTTTAGCCCAGAAGATTCTGCAACGCCATACCAGCCAGGAAATCACCAAGGACGGACAGATCGTCCAGTGCCGGGTGAGCAAGGTGCTGGCCAATGACATCACCGCTCCCCTGGCCATCAAGAGCTTCAACAGCATGGGCGCGGCCGAGGTGTTCGACAAGGATAAAGTCATCCTGGTCTGCGACCACTTCACGCCTAACAAGGATATCGCCTCCGCCGAGCAGGTGAAGGTTGTGCGCGAATTCGCCACGGCCAAGAACATCACCAACTATTTTGAAGGCGGCGATTGCGGCGTTGAACACGCACTGCTGCCTGAAATCGGCCTGGTAGGCCCCGGTGACATCGTGGTGGGCGCGGATTCCCACACCTGCACCTACGGCGGCCTGGGCGCCTTCGCCACCGGCATGGGCTCCACGGATATCGCCGGAGCCATGGTGCTTGGCGAAACCTGGTTCAAGGTTCCCGCCACCATCCGGGTGGTCTTGAACGGCACGCTGCCCCAGTGGGTGGGCGGCAAGGACATCATCCTGGAAGTCATCGGCCGCCTCGGCGTGGCCGGCGCCCTGTACAAGGCCCTGGAGTTCGCCGGACCCGTGGTGGACCAGCTCTCCATCGAACAGCGCCTGTGCATGTCCAACATGGCCATTGAGGCCGGCGGCAAGGTGGGCCTGTTCCCCTCCGACGCCAAGACCCTGGCCTACTGCAAAGCCGCCGGACGCACCGGCGACGTGGAACTCCACGCCGACGAAGGCGCGCACTACGAGCAGGAACTCGTCATCGACTGTTCCGCCCTGACTCCGCGCGTGGCCTGCCCCCATCTGCCCGACAACGTCAAGCCCGTGGACGAGTGCGCTGGCATCCGCATCGACCAGGCGGTCATCGGTTCCTGCACCAACGGCCGCATCGAAGATATGCGCGAAGCCGCCGCCGTGCTCAAGGGCAAGAAGGTTGCCAAGCACGTGCGCTGCATCATCCTGCCCGCCACTCCGGGCATCTGGAAGCAGTGCCTCAAAGAAGGGTTGCTGGAAATCTTCATGGATTCCGGGGCCATCGTCGGCCCGCCCACCTGCGGCCCCTGCCTGGGCGGCCACATGGGTATTCTGGCCGGGGGCGAGAAGTCCATCGCCACCACCAATCGTAACTTCAAGGGACGCATGGGCTCGCTTCAGAGCGAAGTGTATCTTTCCAATCCGGCCGTGGCGGCCGCGTCGGCCATCGCCGGAGTGATCTGCCACCCCGCCAAGGCGTAAGGAGCAAGCAATGTATAAAGGACGTGCCCACAAAGTCGGCGCCCATATCGATACCGATGCCATCATCCCGGCCCGTTTCCTGGTGACCACGGATACCGAGGAACTCGGCCGCAACTGCATGGAAGGCCTGAAGGCCGGCTGGGTGAAACGTGTGAAAAAAGGCGACATCATGGTCGCCGAAGAAAACTTCGGCTGCGGCTCCTCCCGCGAGCATGCCCCCCTGGCCCTTCTGGGCGCGGGCATCCCCGTGGTGGTGGCCCACAGCTTCGCCCGCATCTTCTACCGCAACGGCTTCAACATGGGTCTCATCCTGCTGGAGATCGGCGACAACGTGAAGAAGATCGAAGACGGCGACGACCTGGAAGTGGACGCCCTCAAAGGCGTCATCAAGAACCTCACCTCCGGCGACGTCATCAAGACCGCCCCTGTGCCCGCCTTCATGCAGGACATCCTGGATAAGGGCGGCCTGGTCAACTACGTCAAAGACCGCCTCCAGAAGACGGCGTAACCGGAGTATCGCGTGAATTACAATATCGTCATCCTGCCCGGCGACGGCATCGGCCCCGAGATCATGGTGCAGGCCGAGAAGACCCTGGCCAAGATCGGGGAGAAGTTCGGCCACACCTTCACCACCAGCTACGCCCTCATCGGCGGCGCGGCCATCGACGCGGAAAACAATCCGCTGCCCAAGGCCACCGTGGACGCCTGCAAAGTCGCCGACGCCATCCTGCTGGGCGCGGTGGGCGGCCCCAAATGGGACAACATCGACAAGGCCATCCGGCCCGAACGCGGGTTGCTTGGCATCCGCAAGGAACTTGGCCTCTTTGCCAACCTGCGCCCGGCCAAGCTGTTC
The DNA here is from genome assembly GCA_038248065.1 of Desulfovibrionales bacterium. Taxonomy (GTDB): domain Bacteria; phylum Desulfobacterota; class Desulfovibrionia; order Desulfovibrionales; family Desulfovibrionaceae; genus Fundidesulfovibrio. The sequence continues at coordinate 61,947 of JBBRUD010000009.1, forward strand.
GAGGAGCTCAAGGCTGCCTGCTGCCTGCGCGCCGACATCATCGGCGGGGGCCTCGACGTCATGGTCATCCGCGAGCTCACCGGCGGAGCCTACTTCGGCACCCCCAGGGGCGAGGAAGTCCGCAACGGCGAACGCGTGGCCTTCAACAACATGATCTACTCGGAATCCGAGATCCGCCGCATCGCCAAGATCGGCTTCGAGACCGCCCGCAAGCGCGGCAAGAAGCTGTGCTCCGTGGATAAAGCCAACGTCCTGGACGTCTCCCAGCTGTGGCGCGAAGTGGTGCTGGAAGTGGCCAAGGACTACCCGGACGTGGAACTCAGCCACATGTACGTGGACAACGCGGCCATGCAGCTGGTGCGCAATCCCGGCCAGTTCGACACCATCGTCACCGAGAACCTCTTCGGCGACATCCTCTCCGACGAAGCGGCGGTGATCACCGGCTCCATCGGCATGCTGCCCTCGGCCTCCATGGGCGAAAGCGGACCGGCCCTGTTCGAGCCCATCCACGGTTCCGCCCCGGACATCGCGGGCAAGGACCTGGCCAATCCCCTGGCCACAATCCTCTCCGTGGCCATGATGCTGCGCTACTCCTTTGCCCTGGCCAAGGAAGCCGACGCCATCGAAGCGGCCGTCGGCAAGGTGCTCCATGAAGGCTACCGCACCGGCGACATCATGGAACCCGGCAAAAAACGGGTGGGCTGCGTGGCCATGGGCGACCTGGTGGTGGAGCGCATCTAGGCGGCAGGTGGAAGACGGCTGTGAAAGCAACGAAAAAGGGGGCCGTGAGGCCCCCTTTTTACGTTGCGTAAGTAAATGCGCCTCCGGCGGCCAAAGGGCCAGTGGCCCTTTGGAATCCCTTATAGCACAAGGGATTGCTGTTGGACCGGGGGCTTCACTGTGGAAGTCTTGGCGCTGTTCAGGCTTCCGTGAACAATGGCCTATCCTTCGATCTGGATCTTCTTGCCGTTGCCCTTTTCCGACTTGATCATGGAGATGGTCAGAACCCCCTTGTCGAATTTGGCCTTCACGCCATCCTCCTTAACCGTTACGGGCAGGGGGATGGCCCGGTAGAAGCTGCCGTAACTGCACTCGATGCGGTGGTAGTTGTCCTTCTTCTCTTCCGCTTCGGACTTTTTTTCGCCCTGGATGATCAAGGTGTTGTCGCGCAAAGAGATATCAACCTCCTTGGCTTCAAGGCCCGGCAGTTCCGCTTTGGCCACAATTTCCGTTTCCGTTTCGCTGATGTCCACAACAGGGTAGACCTGTTCCTTGAAGAACGGAAACGTCTGCAAGGTGTTGCTGAAGGGATCGCGCCAGAAATCCTCCATCATGCTCGGAATGATGGAGGAGGGGCTTTGAGTGCCCGGCTGTCTGCGTAAGCTGGGGAGAAAGCTTTTCCAGTTGTTAAGCATGGTACAACCTCCTAATATTACTACTAGATTTGTTAAACCACACGGTAAATTTAGATCGTTTTGAAGTTTTGTCAACAGCGATACAGGGAAAAAACCTGAAGACAATGCGCATGTGGATGTAGCCAGCACCCAACGTTGACATTTTATGGTTGAAATTGACACCATTGGGCACGTAAGTAACAAGTGATTGTAAGGATTTTGAGACAGTACAGTGTAGGGTTGGCTGGCGTCATGCAGCGCTGGACGGCTGAGGGCAGGCCGGATGCTCCGACCGTGGCCGGTCTGGCAGAAAGTTTTCCCAATGGCCCGGAAATGCTTTCCAACAGGTCCCGATGTTGTGTACGGGGAAGCTGAATCTTTCAGTGGTCGGACAAGAATCAATTTCCTCCTATGGAGGGTCCGGCCTGGGCTGAGGGTGTATTTCAACGGGTTTGCGCCCGGGCGTTCTGGCCAAACAGGGCCGATGCCGGGCAGGCGCGTTGGAAACGGCGGCAAACCGTTCAAGGAGAACACTGCATGAAAAACAATGATCGAAATTATTACCGGAGCCTCTACGAGGCGGCGCGGGTCATCAACTCCACCCTGGAACCTGGTGACGTGCTCAGCAAGATTACCGAGCAGACGGCCAAAGCTTTGAACGTCAAGGCCTGCTCCCTGCGCCTGCTGGACCGGGCGGGAAAGTTCCTCATGCCGGGGGCGGCCTACGGCCTCTCCAAAGGCTACCTGCGCAAGGGCAAAGTGGAAGTAGCCAAAAGCGGCCTTGATACCGAAGCACTGGCCGGAAAAACCGTGTCCATCGTCAATGCGGGCGTTGATCCGCGTTTTCAGTACCGCGAGGAGGCCAAGGCCGAGGGGTTGACCTCCATTTTGGTGGTGCCGCTCAAGCTTGAGGAAAAGAAGACCATCGGCGTCATGCGCGTCTATTCCGCAGCAGAGCGCACCTTCACCGAAGACGAAGTCGAATTCCTCACCATCATGGCCAACCTTTCAGCCATCGCCATTGAAAACGCGCGGCTGCACCAGGCGCTCAAGACAGATTACGAAATGCTGTCGGCCTTCCAATACCAAACCTTTGAAGACTAAAGGTGCGTTCATGAAAAAACTCCGCATAGGCATCAACGGTTTCGGCCGCATCGGACGCCAGGTTATCAAGGCCCTGTACGAGCGGCATTTCGACGCGGCGGAAGTGGTTGCGGTGAACGACCTCTTCGATACCCACACCAACGCGCATCTGCTTTCCTACGACACCAACTACGGCCGGTTCCCCCTTGAGGTGCGCACCGAGGGCGAAGACATGGTGGTGGGCGAGTGGCGGGTGAAGAACTCCAAAGAGCGCGATCCGCGCAACATCCCCTGGGCCGCAGCCAACGTGGACGTGGTGGTGGAATCCACCGGCATCTTCCGCACCGGCCCCCAGGCCACCATGCACATCGAGGCCGGAGCCAAAAAGGTCATCATCAGCGCGCCCGCCAAGGATGAAGACATCACCGTGGTCATGGGCGTCAACCACCAGGATTACGACCCGGCCAAGCATAAGATCATCTCCAACGCGTCCTGTACCACCAACTGTCTGGCACCCGTCGCTATGGTCGTGCACAAGGCTTTCGGCATCAAAAGCGGCACCATGTGCACCATTCACTCCTATACCAACGACCAGCGCATCCTCGATATGGCGCACAAGGACCTGCGGCGCGCCAGGGCTGCGGCATGCAACATCATCCCCACCTCCACGGGCGCGGCCAAAGCCGTGGCTCTGGTGATCCCCGAACTTAAAGGGCGCTTCAGCGGCTATTCGCTGCGCGTGCCCACGGCGGCCGTCTCCGTGGTCGATTTCGCCGCCATTCTGGAAACGCCCACCGACACCCAGACCCTGCGCGATACCCTGAAAGCCGCGGCCCAAGGCCCTCTGCTGGGCATCATGGGCTACAGCGAAGAACCGCTGGTTTCCTCGGACTACAAGGGCGACCCCCGGTCAGGCATTGTGGAATCGGAATTCACCATGGTGCAGGATGGCGTGCTGGCCAAACTGGTGGCATGGTACGACAACGAATGGGGTTATTCTTGCCGCGTGGCAGATCTGATCAAACTGATGGCCGACAAAGGCATGTAGGAGCCAGGGGGCGCTGCCCCCTGGACCCCCGCCGGGGGGGCAAGCGCCCCCCCGGACCCCCGCAATATTTTGCGCGACGACACTGCACCTGGGCGGCAACGCGTAACTATATGGGGGGTCCCGGGGGCCATTGGCCCCCCGGCCGCCGGAGGCTCATATTCTCTTCTCCCCTCTATTACATCCCCAATGCGCCGCGCGTTTCTTTCTTGGCTTCTTCCAGTTCGGTTTTGAAGGCTGCGTCCTGCAACAGCAGGGCGGCGGCAACGGTGCCTGAGATGCGTCCTGCTTCGATGTCGCTGGGGTAGTGGACGCCGCCGATCATGCGGTTGTCGCGGTAGAGTTCCGCCCGGGCAAAGATTTCGGCCTGTTTTTCAGGGACCATGTTGGTAAGCAGCACGGCGGTCTGCGAGGCGAAGGTGGAGTGTCCGCTGGGGTAGGAGTCGTTGTTGGGTTTGGGCAGGCAGGGATGAATTTCGCCGCTGGCGACATAGGGCCGGGGGCGATGAAAGAGTGCTTTGGCCGGGTTGACGATGGCGTCGGTGTTTTTGCGGGCTGCTGTGAACAGCGCGATGGTCTTGGGGCACTTTTCCTCCGTGAAATTCGGTCCGAGAACATCGGCGAAGCGCAGCACGGAGCGCTCGGCATCCGCCAGTGCGAAGGCGGCCTCTTCGGGGGTGCGGCTGCTTTGTAGGGCGAGCAGGCGTTTGATTTCCGCCTGCTGCACCGGTGAACCCACTGCTGGCGGCGGGGCCAGCATGGCGGCCAGGTTGACCTGCGCGGGGTTGACGAAGAAGGGCTCCGCCGCCTGGGCAAACGGGGAAAGCAGCAGGAGCAGGACGACCAGCAGCGTAAGGCGTATGGAGCGTGGATTCATGTGGGACATGGAGAACCTCCGAAGCATTTTCACTCTTGTAGCGCAATGGGCCTCGCGAGGTAAGAGCGGAATTGCCCGCGCAGAGTTCAGTTCTCGTTGTAGAATCTTGTGAGCATATTGGCTTGGCGGAGCCCCGGAGCCTTGTCCGTAGCGGCGTCAGTAATCATCTGCGTTTGCCGTCCGTACTCAGTAAAGAGAGTAGCCCCCAGCACGGGCCTGGGGGCTTCAGAAGGTACCGGCACTACGCTGCAGCGGTCGCGCTACGAGCCAAATCATCGGTAGTGAGCATATCTGCAAGCTCGTCATCAGAAAACACTTTGTTGATGTCGAGGATAATGATGAAGCCTTCGGCAGTCTTGCCAATACCATGAATGAAATCCGCCTTGATGGAGGTGCCCATGCGGGGGGCGGGTTCGATGTCCGCGCGTTCGATATCCATCACCTCCCGTACGGAGTCGGTCAGTGCCCCCAGCACCGTTTGTTCGCCGCCGAGAGTCACCTCCACGATGATGATGCAGGTGTTTATGGTGCGCTCGGTCTCGGGCATGTCGAATTTCAGGCGCACGTCCACCACCGGCACGGCGCGCCCCCGCAGGTTGATGATGCCCCGCATGAATTCGGAAGTTCGTGGCACCTTGGTGATGGTTGTATACTCCAGCACCTCGCGCACCGAAGCGATATCGAAGGCGAACACCTCTTGCCCCAGCGTGAAGGTGAGATACTGATTGGTATTGTCGCTCATGGCGTACCCCCTCGCTTAGAATTTCTCGAAGTCATCATTATGTTGCCCGGTGTCCATCCTCAGGGAAACGCCCTTGCGGCCTCCGGCGGGCTTGCGTTGGGGCACCGGCGGTCGGGGCTGGGCCGGACGGCCAGAGGGCAGCGCTTTGGGGGCCTGACGCCGCTGCGTTCCGGTATCGAGCCTGAAGAAACTGATGACCGAGAGCAACTGCTCGGCCTGGCTGGAGAGTTCTTCTGAGGTGGAGGCCATCTCTTCGGAAGCCGAAGCGTTCCACCTGGTCGAGTTGCTGCATGGCCTTGTTGATCTGGTCCGCGCCGGAGTTCTGCTCGCGGGATGAAGACGCGATTTCCTGCACCAGTTCGGCGGTCTTTTTGATGTCGGGCACGATGGCGGTCAGCATGGCTCCGGCCTTTTCGGCCACAGCCACGGACTCGGAGGAGAGCGACGAGATTTCGGCAGCAGCATGTCCGCTGCGCTCGGCCAGCTTGCGCACCTCGGCGGCAACCACCGCGAAGCCCTTGCCGTGTTCACCGGCGCGGGCGGCCTCAATGGCGGCGTTGAGGGCCAGAAGATTGGTCTGTCGGGCGATTTCCTCAATGATGGAAATCTTTTCGGCGATCTGTTTCATGGCCGATACGGTCTGGCTCACGGCCTTGCCGCCGTCCTCAGCGTCCTTGGCGGCCTTCAAGGCCATCCCTTCAGTCTGCACGGAGTTGTCGGCGTTCTGCTGGATGCCCGAGGCCATCTCTTCCATGGAGGAGGAAACCTCTTCCACGCTGGCGGCCTGTTCCGACGCCCCCTGGGAGAGGGTCTCCGAGGTGGATGACAGTTGGGTGGGTAATCCCCCCGATAAAAGGTTGTTCTGAAAAGTAGAATTTTCTCGTAAACCCAGGCGAGGAGATTTTACATGAAGACGTCCCGCTACTCCGACAGTCAGATCCTGAGCATCCTGAAGCAAGCCGAAAACGGCATCGC
>JBBRUD010000010.1:0-67656 GCA_038248065.1 Desulfovibrionales bacterium
CAATAAACTGCTATTTGAAGAAAACACGGCTAAAATCAAAATCTCCGGTTTTCAGATCTTGCGTGTAAGATCATCGCGCATGGAGTACAAGCATGGCAAAGAGAAAGTCCGTAAAGCCTGTCCCTCAAGAAGATGCTCCTGCCATGACAGAACTTCATGAGACTACAGCTGGACCGGCTGTTGAACCAGTCTTCCCCATCGTAGGCATAGGTGCGTCAGCTGGTGGCTTGGCAGCTTTTGAGGCTTTTTTCTCTGGCATGCCCGCTGACGTCGATCCGGGTATGGCGTTCGTCTTGGTGCAACATCTCGCGCCCGATCACAAGAGCATCCTCACCGAACTTATTCGGCGCTACACCCGTATGCAGGTTTTCGAAGTCGAAGACGGAATGAAAGTCCAGCCCAACTGCGCCTACATCATCCCGCCCAATCACGACATGGCTTTTCTAAACGGCACACTTCAATTGCTGGAACCCTCCGCGCCAAGAGGGCAGCGTCTTCCCATCGACTTTTTCTTCCGCTCACTGGCCCAAGATCAGCATGAAAAGGCCATCGGCGTTGTGCTCTCCGGCACCGGCAGCGACGGCACTTTGGGCGTGCGGGCCATCAAGGGAGAGGGTGGCATGGTGATGGCTCAAGACCCCTCAACTACCGAGTACGACGGCATGCCACGCAGCGCGGTTGCCACTGGTCTCGTCGATTTCGAATTGCCGCCAGCCCAGATGCCTTCCAGGATAATCGCGTATGTAACCCGTTCATTCGGCCAGGCTCATCAAACGGAAACGGCATCACCCGTCAAGGAAGAGAGCTGCCTCAAGAAGATATTCATCCTGCTTCGGGCCCATACCGGGAATGATTTTTCCCAGTACAAGCCAAGCACCATCCATCGTCGCATCGAACGGCGCATGGCCGTCCACCAGATCGATACAATGGAGAGCTACGTCAAGTTTTTGCAGCAAACCCCCTCTGAGATTGAAGCACTTTTTCGTGATCTGTTGATCGGCGTGACCAACTTCTTTCGCGACCCGGCAGCTTTCAAAGCCCTTGAAGAACAGGTCATACCCACACTCTTTGCAAGCAAGCCCGTTGGCTCCATTATTCGCGTCTGGTCTCCAGGATGCTCGACCGGCGAAGAAGCCTATTCAATAGCCATGCTGATCCAGGAGCACATGGACTCGCTCAAGCAGAACTTCAAGATCCAAGTCTTCGCCACCGACATAGACAGCCAGGCGATCACCACGGCCCGTAACGGTCTTTATCCAGCCAGCATCTCCGCTGATATAAGCCCGGAACGGTTAGCGCGTTTCTTCTCAATCGAGTCTGACAGCAGCATGTACCGCGTTCATAAGGGAATTCGTGACCTGCTTGTTTTTTCCGAGCAGAACGTGATCAAAGACCCGCCATTCTCCAAGCTCGACCTCATCTGTTGCCGGAACCTGCTCATTTATTTGAATGGTGACTTGCAGAAGAAGCTCATGCCTCTCTTCCACTACGCCTTGAATCCAAAAGGTTTTCTCTTCCTGGGCACATCCGAAACAGTGGGTGAATTCAGTGAGCTTTATGCCGCTCTGAATCGTAAGCAAAAGATTTACCAGCGCAAGGAGGGCGTTGGAGGGATGCATCGCATACCCTATGGGCAATTCCTTCCGCCCATGCAGGCAATGAATTCGGCCCTGCCGCAAGGAACAGGAAAAACAGCCGATGCCGGGAAACTGCCACTGCGAGAGATGACAGAGCAGGCGATTTTGCAACAGTTCGACCCTATCGCCGCGTTGGTGAACGCCCAGGGAGTCATTTTCTATCTGCACGGACGCTCGGGCCTTTACCTGGAACCGGCTCCGGGTGAGGCCGGAGTCGCAAACATCCTGAAGATGGCCCGCGAAGGGTTGCGACGCGCCCTAGCCACAGCCCTGCACAAAGCAGTCGGAACAAAAGAGATTGTCCGTTGCCAGAATGTGCGCGTCAAAACCAACGGGAACTTCACCACAGTCACCTTGACCATCCGTCCTGTGACCGCGAGCTCAAGGGGAGTACTGGAGACGCCCCTGTATCTTATCCTCTTGGAAAAAGCCGGGCCGCTGGGGGCTGAGCAGGTGGAGGTGGCTGCCCCGCCTCTCGAAACTGATGGCAACACGGGTTCGGCTGAAGATGCGCGCATTACGGCGCTCAAGCAGGAACTGCGAGCCAAGGAGGAATACCTCCAAACAACCAACGAGGAGTTGGAGACCTCCAACGAAGAACTCAAATCCTCCAATGAGGAAATGCAGTCGGTCAATGAAGAGCTCCAATCCACCAATGAGGAACTCGAAACCTCCAAGGAGGAACTCCAATCGGTCAACGAAGAGTTGGCCACGGTAAACGGGGAATTACAGACCAAGGTTGCGGATTTGTCGCGGGCTAACAACGACATGAACAACCTGCTGGCCGGTACGGGCATCGCCACAGTTTTTGTCGATCATGGGCTTAGCATCCTGCGGTTCACCCCTGCGGCAACTCAGATCATCAACTTGATTCTGAGCGATGTAGGGCGGCCGGTGCGTCATATTGTCTCCAACCTCGTGGGCTACAACAGCCTCGTGGCAGATGCGCAGTCAGTCTTGGAGACTCTAATCCCCAAAGAAGTGGAAGTGCAGACCTTGGAGGGCAAATGGTACACCATGAGCATCAGGCCCTACCGTACCCTCGAAAATGTAATCGAAGGTGTGGTGATCACTTTTTTCGACATCACTGAGATGAAGCATGCGAAAGAGTTGCTGGCAAACTCCTCAGAGCAGCTTCGCCTGGCTGTGGTCGTGCGTGATTCTTACGATGCCATCCTGATGCTTGGTTTGGAGGGAGGAATCACCGCCTGGAACCCTGCGGCACAGAGGATATTCGGTTGGAGTGAAGCCGAAGCCTTGGGAATGAATATCCGCGACATAACACCGGAAGAGCTGCGCGAGGGAGAGGTCGACAAACTCCTCAGCATTGCCAAGGGCGAGAGTAAGGGACAGCACACCTCGAAGCGTCTCACCAAGAGTGGGGAAATCGTGCAGGTGTGGTTGACCGCCACCGCCCTGGTCAATGAGGCAGGTCACGTCTATGCCATCGCAACCACTGAACGGGTTGCCCGCGATGGAGGGGCTCCATGACAGACAAGCTGCGCGACCAAGCGGAAAGACGAATCACCGGCAGTGAAGCCAAGAGCGAGTGTGCCCTGTCTCCCGCAGAGATGCAGCAGAATCTCCATGAATTGCGCGTTCACCAGATCGAGTTGGAGATGCAGAACGAGGAGTTGCGTCGAACCCAGATCGAGTTGGATGTCGCGCGGGCACGGTATTTCAACCTCTATGATCTGGCTCCAGTCAGCTATGTCGCCATCAGCGAGCAAGGCCTGATCCTTGAAGCCAACCTCACCATAGCGACTCTGCTGGGTGTTAACCGTGGAGAATTCGTCAAACAGCCTATTAGCCGGTTCATTCACGAGGATGATCAGGATATTTACTACCTGCATCGTAAACACCTCTTTGAGACAGGTGCGCCGTTATCGTGTGATCTGCGGATAGTGAAATATGACGGAACCTTACTATGGGCACATCTTGAAGGCAGGGTTGCCCAGGAATCAGATGGTGGCCCTGAGTGCCGCATCGCATTGACTGATATAACCGAAACCAAGAAGGCTGCGGAGGACTTATGGCAGAGTGAGGAGCGCCTCCGCATCGTCTCCGACAGCACGTACCATTGGGAGTATTGGCGCGCGCCCGATGGGAAGTTCGTATGGGTTTCGCCCTCCTGCGAAACAATATCAGGCTACCCCCCGACAGCATTCACGGGTGAAAAACCGATTACGATCCATGAGATAGTCCATCCGGATGACAAAAACCTCTGGGTCGAGCACCTCGATGCAGCGGAAAAGGAACCTCATCTTTGTGGAAAATTGGAATTCAGAATAGTAAAGCCAACCGGTGAGACTGTCTGGATCAACCATAGTTGTAAGCCAATTTTCAGCAGCGTTGGATCGTTCTTGGGCCGTCGGATCTGCAACCGGGACATTACGCAACAAAAGGCCATGGGAGATGCCCTGACGTTTCTGGCCACCCGTGGCAGCGGAACGTCGGGGATGGACTTCTTTCAGTCCCTTTCCAAGTATTTGGCTGAAATCCTGAATATGGACTTCGTGTGCATCGACCGGCTTGAAGGTGATGGGCTTACAGCAAAGACCCTGGCAGTCTATTTTGATGGGCATTTTGAGGACAACATCACCTACGCTCTGAAGGACACCCCGTGCGGTGATGTGGTGGGAAAGGCGGTCTGTTGCTTCCCCCGTGACGTGCGCGGTCTGTACCCCAAAGACGAAGTGCTCCAGGACATGCTGGCCGAGAGCTACGTGGGCATTACCCTGTGGGACTCAGTTGGACGGCCCAACGGGCTTATCGCAGTCATTGGTCGTACCCCCCTGAAAAGTTTTCGCCTTGCCGAATCGATTTTACAACTGGCAGGAGTTCGCGCAGGAGCAGAACTGGAACGTATGGTGAGCGAAGAAGCACTCAACGTCAGTGAAAATAGATTTCGTCTGCTCTTTGAGAATGCTCCGCTGCCTTACCAGTCACTGGATGAGCGGGGAAACTTTCTCGATGTAAATAAAAAATGGTTAGAGACACTCGGTTATACCAAAGAGGAGGTAGTCGGGCGTTGGTTTGGAGACTTCCTAGGTGAAAAGTTTGTAGAACATTTTGACCGTAATTTCCCGATGTTCAAGCATTGCTGCATGATTGATGGCGTTGAATTTGAGATGGTTACTAAGGACAAAAGAAACATTCTGGTATCCTTCAACGGTAGGGCACAGCAAGACAGGGATGGAAATTTTCTTAGAATTCATTGCATCTTTACCGACATCACCGAGCGCAAGCGGATAGAGGATGCTTTGCGCCAATCCAAGGTGCAGGCCGAGGTGGCAAACAAGTCGAAATCTGAATTCCTTGCGAACATGAGCCACGAGATACGGACGCCACTCAATGGCATCCTAGGCATGCTTCAATTGCTCGATACCACCGCTCCCAATGAAGAGCAGAAAGAATACATTCTGGCTGCCGTTAAATCCACGAGCCGCCTGACACGCCTGCTCTCCGATATTCTTGATATATCAAGAATCGAGGCGGGCAAGATGCAAATCGTAGAAGCTCAGTTTGAATTCTTCAGCTTGGAGCGATCTATCCTGGAACTTTTCAGCCAAGCAAGTACGAAAAAGAAGCTCCAGTTAACTTTTACGGTCAGCCCAGAGGTTCCACACTGGCTCATCGGTGATGAGGCTCGTCTCCGTCAGGTTCTGTTCAATCTGGTAGGCAACGCGATCAAGTTTACCGAGAAGGGGCATGTCGGAGTGGAAGCATCCGTAGTCCACACAAGAAAAGGCTCTTGCAGGGTGCTTTTCTCTGTCGAGGACACAGGAATTGGTATCCCTGATGAACGTTTGAAGGATATATTCGACGCCTTCGTTCAGGGCGATGATACCTATCGTCGCAACTTCCAAGGTGCCGGTTTAGGCCTTTCAATCGTACGTCGTATAGTCAGCCTCATGGACGGCTGCATTTCCGTTGACAATACTGAAGGGGGCGGGACGACCTTCTACTTTTCACTTCCATTCAAACTACCCATTGCCGGATCGGAAGCACTGGAAGTGCCCCTTGAGCCACACGATTTGCCAACCAGAGCACCACTTTCCATTCTCATTGCAGAGGACGATATGGTGACCGCTCGGATGACCGAAAAACTGCTTACGAAGAGAGGTTACCACGCTGTTGTCGCCACTAATGGCCTGGAGACCCTGGATCTTCTGGCCAAATGGGACTTCACTTTGATTCTGATGGACATCCAGATGCCCGTCATGGATGGTGTGGAGGCAACCAAGGCCATCCGGAGTTCAACCGCCCTAGGCGTAAAAGCTAACATTCCCATCATAGCCATGACCGCCTATGCCATGACAGGAGACAAGGAAAAGTTTTTCGCAGCTGGCATGAATGAGTACATTTCTAAGCCGGTAGATATGAAAGAACTGCTCGCCATCATAGAAAAAGTGACGGCCGAGAAGAACGCTACTAGTTCCTGCCCCAGCAACGCAGATATCAGGAGTTACTAGATTCTCTTTTTTTCTTCAAGAAGAGCGATGTAGTTCCAACTCAGCATGGTGGCCGGGATCAAGGCCAAGGGGCCGCGAGCGGTTAGTCGTTGAGAAAGGCGCCCAAGAATAAAATGGGCCGATTTCTCGACCCAGTAAGATTGTAGAGAAGCGGCCTGGCTTTCATCCAAAGGATATGATGTCCTTGCTGTAGATCCCTCCACGGCCATGCAAGCAGAAGGTCAGAAACTTCATCCTGAAGATCGAATAAACTGGCTGGTCGACATGCTCCCTGGCTTGGACCAATATTTCTCAAAAAGCCTACTCGTGGCATTATGTCTGAGATCATGAAAAAACATCCCCTCAATCTCGGCATTTTGTATGCTGAAACCATTGCCTTTGTAATAGCGTCCTTGGCAATGCTGTAAGATAGCGTCACCGAAGGAGGCGTAATTCAGTGCCACCCGCCGCCTTACTCTCAGACTGGGTATCACTAGGGTATCACTAAAAAAAGGGGTCACAGTATTTTTCACTGTAACCCCTTGATTTCTTTGGTGGAGGCGATGAGGATCGAACTCACGACCTCAGCGTTGCGAACGCTGCGCTCTCCCAGCTGAGCTACGCCCCCGGCGGAACGGGGTTAGTAGGCGATTTTCCCCGGCTTGGTCAAGCCTTCACGCGCTCAAGAATCGTAGAAACCCGGTGGGCGTAAGTGTGCCCGCTGCTGATGAGTCCGCGCCATGCTTGGCGGAGGTCCCGGGCAAGGGCCGGATCGGCTTCCAGCCGAGCGATCACACCCCGAAGTTCTGAAGCCTGACGGTAGGTTACCGGTTCCGCCAAGTCGTCGGGGAAGAGTCGCAATCCCGGCGTGGCGTCGGTGAGCAGCAGGCCCCCTGCCGCCCACACGTCGAAATGACGCTGGGTGAGCCCATGGGGCAGCAACGGGCTGGTTGCCCCCAGGGTCATGCGGGCCGAGGCGTACATCCCGGCCAGCGGGCCGTAGTAATCCACCGGGGGGCGAAGCTCGAAGGAAACGTCCGGCACCACATGCGAGGATGCGCCGCCGCTGCCGGAAGGATTCCCGCTGTCGCCCTCCCCGGCCCTGGCGGCCCAAGCTTCCACAAGCTCCCGCCAGGCCGGGTCGCCGTATACGATCAGCCGCCCGACCCCGGCGGATGAGGCCTTCCCGGCCAGGGAGGCTACTTTGCCGTTGTCAGCCGCTCTTGCAGTATCCGCCCGACCACTCCCAACCGTCCCGGCACTACCGGCCCCGAAGCTCCCGACCGCCTCGGTCCGGCCATTCCCGGCAGCTCCGGCGGCCTCGGCCAGCACCATGGCCCGCCAGACGCGGCCGGATTCCTCCGCGCCAACGCCTGCCAGACGCACGTCCTTGCCCGGCCACAGCCGCCCTACTCCCAGCCGCGCCCGCCACCAGCCGAAATCCGGGCGCTCGCCCCGCCGGAGCATGGCCAGGGCCTCTGCCCAGGCATCGGCTGGCGGGTTCAAACCCGCAAAAAAGCCGTCACGGCCAGGAAAGGCACTGCGGCCCACGAACAGGAGCTTGTCCGCAAGTTCCGGCGCGTCGGCCCTGGCCTGGAAAAAGCCCGGACCGGCAGCCAGAGGCAGGTGATGCACGCGCTCGGCCCCGTGTTCCTTGAGAACCGGGATGTACCAGTCGTCAGTGACGAAAATCTGGGTTTTTCGCCAGAAGGGGCTTTTCAGGCCGGAAAGGGCATGGAAAGGATTATCCACGCACCACACCGCCACCGGGACGCCCGCCCGCTCCAGCAGGGCGAAGTCCTGGCCGTAGTCGTCGAGTCCATGGAAGTTGACGCTGATGAAGAGGTCGGGCTTACCCTGCCTGAGCATTGCCGCCAGGCCGTCGCCAGCCGGGCTGAGTATCTGGTAGCCCTCGGCGGTCAGGGCTGCGGTCAGTTCCCGCACCAGGAGTTTGTCTTTGCCAGCGGGCAGGAGGGCCGTTTTGGCCAGCGAGTGACCACGACTACCGGGAACAGGTTGGGCTGATGCGAGCAGGGTCTGGCTTGTCTGAAACTGCCCCTGCCCGCCCGGTGGGGCCTGGCGTCCCTGAGGTTGCCCCGGTGCGCCAGACGGAACCACATTTGCCCGAGGCCGCCCTGGTGCGCCCGGCGAGGCCGCATTTGCCGGAAGCTGCCCCTGTACACCCGGCGAAGCGATATTTTCCAGAGGCCGCCCAGGTGCGCCCGCCGGGGTCTGACTTGTCAGGCCCGTCCCCGCCGGAAGGATTTCGGGCAGAGCCAACGCGGCAAGCACGGGTGCCCAAAAGCTGGGGAACAGCCGCAATCCGCCCTGGTAGAGGATGACGTGCGCACCGGCATGGGGAGCGAAACTGGCCAGGGGCACCCAGCTTTCAGGGATGGCCGCCCGCCAGTCCGCCCCGGCCTGCTGCGCGAAGGCCGGGCACTCCAGATAGAACACCTCGGCGTCCTCAGGCATGCTGGCCGCGAGGCTTGCGGCAGGGCCGGAACACACATTAACCACCTTTCCGCCGGACACAGTGAGGGCTGGCAGGCTGGCGGCCAGGGCTGCCGGGTCCGGCCCCAGGCCCAGCAGCAGCCATTGGCGCCCCAAGCCGCGCTGGATAAGGCTGTGGCCGTCGGAAGCCGTCTTGGCAAAACCAAGTTCGTCGGTGACGCGCAGGCGGATGGGGGCGTTGGTCATGGCTGCTTGGCGGATGAAGGGTTCTCTGTTACTGCTAGCGGTCTGAGACACTATGAAAAAAAGACATGACCATTTCTTCAATCGGGCCAGGAAGGAAAACTACCCGGCCCGCTCCGTGTACAAGCTCCAGCAACTCGACAAGGAGTTCGGCCTGCTCAAGCCCGGCATGAAAGTGCTTGATCTTGGGGCCACTCCCGGTTCCTGGACGCTTTTTTCCGCCAAAAAAATCGGCCCTTCCGGCAAGGTGCTGGGCGTGGACTTGAACCCCAACGAGACCGAGTTCCCCCACAACGTCACCTTCATGCTGGCCAACGCCCTGGAGCCCGGCCCGGAATTCCTGGCCGTGCTGGAAACCTGGAAACCCTTCAACCTGGTGCTCAGCGACATGGCCCACAACACCACGGGCCACCGCTTCACCGACCAGTGCCGCTCCATGGACCTTGTGGAGCAGGCCCTTGCCTTGGCCCGGACTTGCCTGATACAGGGCGGCCACTTCGTCGCCAAAGTGTTTCAAGGCCCGGACGTCAAGCCATTCTGCGATGCCATGCGCCCGGCCTTTGAAAAGGTCAAGACCGCCAAGCCCGAAAGCTCGCGTTCCGAGAGCTACGAGCAATTCATCGTCGGCCTCGGTTACCGGGGCCTTTAGCCATATTCGGAGGATCTGATGGCCGGACA
Organism: Desulfovibrionales bacterium; assembly: GCA_038248065.1. Lineage (GTDB taxonomy): Bacteria > Desulfobacterota > Desulfovibrionia > Desulfovibrionales > Desulfovibrionaceae > Fundidesulfovibrio. The sequence continues at coordinate 9,467 of JBBRUD010000010.1, forward strand.
CAGTAAATGGAAGAACATCCAGGTGCGCAAGGGCGCCCAGGACATCAAGAAAGGCAAGACCTTCACCAAGGTCACCAAAGAACTCATGCTGGCCGCCAAGGCCGGCGGCGGAGACCCCGGTATCAACGCCCGCCTGCGCTCGGCCATCGCTGCCGCCAAGGCCGTGAACCTGCCCAAGGATAAAATCGAAACGGCCATCAAAAAGGGTACGGGCGAAATCTCCGGCGGCAACATCGACGAGATCACCTACGAGGGCTACGGTCCCAGCGGCGCGGCCATCCTGATCGAAGCGGCCACCGACAACCGCAACCGCACCGTGGCCGACATCCGCAGCATCATGGCCAAAAACGGCGGCCAGTTGGGCGAAGCCGGATGCGTGGGCTGGATGTTCGACAAAAAGGGCGTCATCACCCTGGAGAAGGCCAAATACGCCGAAGACCAGATCATGGAAGCCGCCCTGGAAGCCGGTGCCGAAGACGTGCTCGACCAGGACGATTCCTGGGAAGTGAACACCGCCCCGGAAAATTTTGAGAGCGTCCGCCAGGCCCTGGAAGATGCAGGCATGGAGCTGACCTCCGCCGAAATCGACATGGTGCCCAAGAACACCGTGGCAGTGAGCGCCGAAATCGGCCGCAAACTCTTGAAGCTCATGGACGCCCTGGACGATTACGACGACGTCCAGAAGACCTACGGCAACTTCGACCTGCCCGAGGAACTTCTGGCCGAGTTGGGATAAGGCTTCCATGCCAGGTGCCGCCGCAACCGCCAACATGCCCCTGACCATCCTGGGGCTGGACCCAGGTTCGCGCAATACCGGCTGGGGCGTGGTGCGCGAGGTCTCTGGAGTTTTGAGCCTGGTGGCCACCGGGGTCATCCGGGTGGAGAAGCTCGGTGTCATGGCCGTGCGGCTGGGGGCCATTTACCTGCAGGTGGCCGAGTTGATCGCCCTGTACGCCCCGGATGAGGCGGCGGTGGAAGATGTGTTCGTGGCCAAGAATCCGGGTTCGGCCCTGAAGCTTGGCCAGGCGCGCGGAGCGGCCATTGCGGCCTGTTCCGTGGCCGGATTGCCTGTACATGCCTACGAGCCCACGCTGGTGAAAAAGAGCCTGTGCGGCGTGGGCCGGGCCGAAAAAACACAAGTCGCCTTCATGGTGAATCAGGTGCTTGGATGCCGCACGCGCGTGGCCGCCGACGCTTCGGACGCCCTGGCCGTGGCCGTGTGCCACTTGAACCAGCGCCGCTTCAGGCGCTTGAGCGGGGCCTTATGATCGCCTACCTTCGCGGTGAACTGCTGGATAAAACCGGCAAGTCCTGCCTTGTGCTGACACCGGGCGGCACGGGGTACGAGCTTGTGGTCTCCACGCCCACGGCTGCCAAGCTGCCCGCCAAGGGCGAGCCTGTGTCGCTCTACGTGCACGTACAGACGCGCGAAGACGGCGCGGAGCTCTTCGGCTTTCTGGAAGGCGACGAGCGCGAGGCCTTCCGGGCGCTCATCGGCGTACCCAAGCTGGGGCCGAAGACCGCCCTGGCCATGCTTTCCTGCTACAGTGTGGGCGAACTGGCCCTCATCGCCGCCCGCGAGGATGTCACCGCCCTCTCCCAGGTGCCGGGCATCGGCAAAAAGAGCGCCCAGCGCATGATTCTGGAACTCAAGTACGCACTCGACAACGTGGAGGCCGCCTCCCACGCCCGCCAGGCCACAGGCGCGGACGCCTCTGGCATGGCTGCCGGGTCGGTGTTCCGCGACGCCCTGGCCGGGCTGACCAACCTGGGCTACAATGAGGCCCAGGCCGGCCCCATGCTGCGCGAGGTGCTTGAGGCCGAACCCGATCTGGACGTTGCCCAGGCCCTGCGCCACTGCCTCAAACGCATCGCTGCGGCCAAACAATGACCTCCCCTTCCGATACCGCCAAGCCGGTCGACGACACCATCCGCCCCAGCCGGTTGGACGATTTCATCGGCCAGGCCGACCTGCGCGCCAACCTTCGGGTGTACCTGCAATCAGCCGGGGAGCGCGGCAAGGCCCTGGATCACACCCTGTTCTACGGGCCTCCCGGCCTCGGGAAGACCACCCTGGCCCAGATCATGGCCTCGGAGCTGGGCGTCAACCTGGTGACCACCTCCGGCCCGGTGATGGAACGCGGCGGCGATCTGGCGGCAGTGCTCACCAACTTGGGGCGCCACGATTTTCTGTTCATCGACGAGATCCACCGCATGCCCCCGGCTGTGGAGGAAATCCTCTACCCGGCCATGGAAGACTTCAAGCTCGACCTCATCATCGGCCAGGGCCCCGGCGCGCGTACGGTGAAAATCGAGCTGGAGCCCTTCACCTTGGTGGGGGCCACCACCCGCATCGGCCTGCTCACCTCGCCGCTGCGCGACCGCTTCGGGGTGATCTTCCGGCTGGATTTCTACGCACCGGCCGAACTCAGCCGCATCGTGCTGCGCGCGGCAGGGATTCTGGGAGTGAAGCTCACCGATGAGGCAGCCATGGAGATCGGCAAGCGCTCGCGCGGCACGCCTCGCATCGCCGGTCGGCTGTTGCGCCGGGTGCGCGATTTCGCCCAGGTGAAAAGCGCGCCGGTGATCGAAGCCGACCTGGCACGGGAGGCCCTCTCCCGCATGGACGTGGACCCTCACGGCCTGGACCAGATGGACCGCAAGATTCTCTCCTGCCTCATCGAGCAGTTCAGCGGAGGCCCGGTGGGGGTAAAAACCCTGGCCGTGGCCTGCTCCGAGGAAGTGCGCACCCTCGAAGACATTTACGAGCCCTATCTGATGCAGTGCGGCCTGATCAAACGTACCTCGCGCGGGCGCGTAGCCACGCCCAAGGCCTATCAGCATCTGAAAATCCATCCCCTGAGCTAGCCCATGCCCGAAAAAAAACTCGACGTCCGCCTTCTGGCCCACACCCCGGAACCCCTGGCCCTGATCTACGCGGCCTTTCGCCAATGCTACCACGCCGGTTTCGTGGCCGACATGTGGCCAAAGCTTCTGGCCGGAGACATCGCCAGGGACAAGCAGGCCGACTTCGTGGCCAAGATACTGGAATCCGGCCACGTGAGCCCCATCGAGCACGTCAGCTTCACCTTTGCCATTGAAGGCGTGTCTCGTGCGCTCACCCATCAGCTGGTGCGCCACCGCATCGCCAGCTATTCCCAGCAATCCCAGCGCTACGTGGATGCCTCGTCCTTCGATTACGTGCTGCCCCCGGCCATTGCCAAAATCCCGGCGGCCAAGGCGCGCTTCGAAGCCTTCATGGCCGACGTGGGCGCGGCGTACCGCGATCTGAAAGGGATTCTGGAGGAGCACGGACGCGGCGACAAGGCCAAGGAAGACGCCCGATTCGTACTGCCTCAGGCCGCCGAAACCCGCATCGTGGCCACCATGAACTGCCGCAGCCTGCTCAACTTCTTCGAGCACCGCTGCTGCCTGCGCGCCCAATGGGAAATCCGCGCCATGGCGGACAAAATGCTGGTCTTAAGCCGTGAAGCGCTACCGGAAGTGTTTCGGGACGCGGGCGCGAAGTGTGAGCGTTTGCGCTATTGCCCGGAAGGCGAGAAGTTTTCGTGTGGGAAGTATCCGGTAAAGGCGTGAGAGCTCGCCTGACCGCTACCGACTGACCGGCCCGGCACGTATGGCCTGTTGAGCGAAGTCCCTACGGCGACGGAAAAAACCCGTGCCCTACCCGCGCCAGTTGGCCGGTGGCCTTGCGCAGGCGCACGGAGAGGATTCTTGCCAGGGCGGCCAGGAGTTTGGCGCCGAGGGGAGGGTCATGTTTGAGCAGCACATCCATCTCCGCTCTGGGGAGCACCAGCAGTTTAAGGTTGGTCTGGGCGTAAAGCGAGGCGCTGCGGGGTTCGCCGTCCAGCATGGACATCTCCCCCACCACCTGCCCTTTGTGGATATCCCCAAGCTGCACATCACGCCCATAAGGACTGCGCTTGATGATGGTCACCACGCCTTCCAGCAGCACGGCCAGGGACGCCCCGGTGTCGCCCTCTTTGACAAGGTAACTGCCTGCCATTGTCTTTTGATATTTCATGAAAAATGCGACATCGCACAATTCCTTCCATTGAAAATCCCGGAACAGGGAAACTGATTCCAGCAGAGCGGCCTTGTCCTGCGCGCTTAAGGTTTTGGTCATGGTCCCCTCCGGGCCTTCTACCGGGATTATCTGCAAGCAGTACGCCAGATGGTGCATATCTTGACTTGATTGAAGCTCCCTTGAATGGTTATCCTGCAAAATCATCTTGATATCCAGGAGAAACCCATGCGCTCATTCGCCATCGTCTGCCTTCTTGCCCTTTTGGCCGCCTGCGCGCCCAAAGCCAAAACCTCCAATCAGGACGTGTTCACGACCATAGACACGAATAATGACGGCAAACTGAGCATGGAAGAAGTGCTCAAGGCCAGCAAACATCCCAATAAGGACGCTGTGCGCAGCCGCTTTGAAATGATGGATTCCACTACCGACGGCTACCTGGACCGCCAGGAATTCGATGTCTGGCGCGGCCTCGACGACGACACCAGCCGCATGTTCTAGCCGCCTGTTGAAAAATCCTCGCTGGCTGCGTTGCTGCGAAAAAGTCAACCTCTCGCGTATGCTAAATACGCATCGGCCTTGATTTTTTCTTGCGCCTTACCAACGAGTTTACGAGTGGAGCGCGAGAAAGTGATGGATTTGGCTTGCCGCGTCTTCTACGCGGATGATACGATTATTTCATCTCAAACACTGTCGACGCGGCCATCCAAGACGGACTGGGCTTTCCCTCAGGAGGCATGCTGTGAAGTTGTTTTGCGCAGTGATCTTGCTGTTGGTTGCCCTTCCGGCCTGGGGGAAGGATTTTCGCGTCGGTGCCCTGTACTGGTCCATGAACATTCCGGGCCAGGTTGCCATGCGCCAAGGGCTTGAAGCCGAGGCCGAACGCATCAACGCGAACGCCCGCTCTCAAGGCAAGCCTGCCGTCATCATTGAGGCCCATGTAGCCGGGGACGGTGAATCCGGCATCGACAACCAGATACGCCAGATGAACGCGTTGATTGCTTCAAGGGTTGACCTGCTCATCGTCCAGCCGACCGACAACGCGGCGCTTTCCGGCCCCCTGCGCGCCGCGAACAAGGCGGGCATACCGGTGGTGGCCTATGACCAGTACATCAGCGGCGGCAGCCTGGCCGCTTTCAGAACATCCGACAATTATCAGGCAGGCTTCCTGGACGGGGAGTACATTGCCTCACGCTTTCCGACAGACAAGGAAATCCGCATGGTTTTGGTGGAGTATCCCCATGTTTCTTCAACCGTGGAGCGGGTCAACGGATTCCTGGACGCTCTTAAGCGTTCGAACAAACACTCCACGGTGCTGAAAACCTACTCCGCTGTGGAGCCGGTGGGCGGTCGCAAAGCAGCAGAGGAAATCCTCCAGGACTTCCCCGCCGCCGGAAGCATCGACGTGGTGTTTACGGTCAATGATGGAGGCGGGCTGGCTGTAGTGGAAGGACTGCTGGCTGCCGGGCGCACGGAGATCGTTGTTGCAACCGTTGACGGGGATCCCGCCTCGGTGGAGAACATCCGGGCCGGACGCTTGACCGCCATCGACTCGGCCCAATTCTGCGGCCCTCTTGGGGCGGAGGCCATGCGTGCCGCTTACGCCCTGCTCTTGGGCGAAAAGCCCCCCTATCACGCCTTGGTGCCGGTATTCCCCGTGACGCGGGAAACACTGGCCAGCTATCCGGGATGGCAGGGGCCTATCCCCACGTCCCTTGCCAAACCGTGGCCCAGCGACACACAGGAGTGGCTTGGCGAACTCCATATCGTTGCGCCTTGAGATCTTATTAGAAACCCCATGTTCAGGAAAAACCTTTCACCGAAACAATTCGACCACAAGCTCGCCCTTAGCTTTGGAGCGGTTGTACTCCTGCTGATCCTGACGGCCACCGGAGTCGCCAGTTCCCTGTATTTACGCCTCCAGGAAGAAGAAGAAAACAGACTGGCCGGGGCAATCGCCACTATCTTGAGCGAATCCATCAGCCGGGTGGCATTTTCCGGGAAATACCACACCCGGTTCCTGCTTGAAGAGATGATGATTCGAGTTCCAGAGTTGGCCTCCATCTCCGTTGAAAACAGCGACGGGATTATCCTCGCCCACAGCGACTCCGCCCTCAACGACACCAGGGTCAGTGCAGAAGACAACCTCCTCGCCCTCCAGAGCCTGAATACCAAGGCGGCAGTGCTGCGTGAGCATCGGGTTCAGGCAGGCATCGTCAAGGAAGTCGTGCTTCCGTACACGGCAGGTTTTGATAACGGTATTTCCGGCGTGGTGCGTGTCGGCGTCCGTGTCGAAGCAGCACGGCGGGCTCAGCGGGTCAACCTGCTGAAACTGCTGGTACTCGTCACTGTGCTGACCGCGGCCGCAATCGCGGTGGTATACCTGCTCAGCCGCCACTTCGGCGGCTCCATGCGCGCACTTGGCTGGCAACTGAAAGGGATTATGGACCATGCCCCGCTTGGAATCGCCATCAGCAACCGTTCAGGCGACCTGCTGATGCACAGTGCCGAATTGGAGAAGATGACCGGGTTGCCGGAAAGCGGCCCGTTGGAGCCGGTTGGCCTGGCGCACCAACTCCCGGCGTCGGCAAGCCTGACGTTGCTCGAAATGGACAGCCAAGTTCGCGGGGATTCCCTGAAGATCGTCCGGGAGATGACCCTCGAAACGGAAGGACGCCGCCGTTTCTGGGATGTGAGCAAGTTTCCCACCGCCATGGGAGATGCCGGCGAAGTGACCCTTATCTGCACACTTATTCACGACATTACTGAGCGTAAACTCGCGGAGATATCCCTCCAGGAAAGTGAAGAGCGGTATCGGAACATATTCGAAGGTGCCAATGACGCCATCATTATCCTCGATGGCTTTTCAATTATCGGATGCAACAACAAAGCCATCTCCCTTTTTGAGTGCGAATGGAGTGATTTACTTGGTTGTGCCATTCATACAATTTCTCCTGAATACCAACCTGACGGACAATCTTCTCATAGTAAATCATTAAGAATTTTCGAAAAAGTCACTTCAGGAGAACCCACAGTCTTTGAATGGCTCCACGCTACATTGAATGGCAGAATCATCTCGACGGAAGTGTCCCTCAGCGCCATCACTTTGGGCACGACGACACGTACTCAAGCCATTATCCGTGATATCACGCAACGGAAGGAAGCTGAGGAGCAACTCCGCCAATCCGAGGAAAAATTCTCGAAAGTCTTTGAGCTTGCCCCGGACTGCATCCTCATCACCCGTCTTTCCGACGGCGTGGTCCTTTCCGTCAATACAATCTTTGATTCGATGACAGGATTCAACCGCGAGGAAATCATCGGCAAGAGTACCGCAGACCTGCATTTGTGGGCAATTCTTCAGGAGCGTAACGATTTTTACACTCAACTTCGGGCTACAGGGCGTGTGGACAACTTTGATTTCAAGCTCTTAACAAAAGAGCATTCCTTAAGGAATTTGAGCGTATCAGCCCAATTGATCGTCCTCTCCGGGGAAACCTGCGTACTCAGCGTCGTGAGGGATGTCACTGAAAGCGTAAAGATGAAAGAGGTGATGATCCAAACGGAAAAAATGATGTCCATCGGCGGCCTTGCAGCCGGGATGGCTCATGAGATCAATAACCCCTTGGGTGGCATACTGCAAAGCGTACAAGTCATCCAACGCCGTCTCACAGTGGATTCCAAGGCGAATCACAGTGCCGCCGAAAACGTGGGCTGCACATTTTCATCGATCAGGAACTTTTTGGAAGCCCGGGAAATACTGACACTCCTGCAAGGCGTTCGCGATGCAGGTTTCCGGGCGGCGCGGATCGTGTCCAATATGCTGGAATTCAGCAGAAAGAATGAATCCATCAAAGCGCCGACGAACTTGCCGGAACTCCTCGACAGAGCGGTTGAACTGTGCGCCCACGATTACGATCTCACGAAGAAATACGATTTCCGCAAGATCGTCATTGAACGGCACTACGACCCCAACCTCCCGGATGTGCCCTGTACCGCCACGCAGATCGACAGGTGCTGATGAACCTGCTGCGCAACGCCGCCCAAGCCATGTCGGCCCCGCATCCAGACAAAGCGCCGGCCAAGATTGTTCTCCGCACCCTCCACGAGGGCTCGTCGGCGCGAATCGAGGTGGAGGATAACGGCCCCGGCATGGACGAAACCATGCGGCGCAAAATTTTTGAACCGTTCTTCACCACCAAGGCACCGGGTGTGGGGACAGGACTGGGACTTTCCGTGTCCTATTTCATCATCACCTCGGCCCATGGCGGATCGATATCCGTGGAGAGCGCTCTCGGCGAGGGGAGCACGTTCACCATCAGGTTGCCGCTTGAACCCCATGAACAGGGGAACATTTCCCCGACATCAGCTGAACCCGCTCTGTAACACCGTCAAAAAAACGCAAAAAGCCTCTCCAGCACGTTCTCAGGAAGCGTGGGTGGTGGCGTACAGCCGGATGCCCGCCGGGGTGTCTTCCACCCGTAGGCCCAGGGTTTCCAGTTGCTGGCGCAGATGGTCAGCCTGGTCGAAATTCTTCTCATTGCGCGCTTCTTCCCGGCGCAAGGCCAACACTTTGGCCTCCTGTGGCCAGGCGCTTCTGGGCAGCGGCAGACGCGAGTCATCCAAGATGCCAAGCACCGCGTCCACGGCCTTCAGGCCCTCCAGATACGCCTCGGCGTCAGCCGGGGAGGCCCCGTTGGCCCGGCGGCAGTAGGCGAAAAGCTGCGGCCAGAAGTGATGCAGGGCCAGATCATCTTCAAGAGACTGGTCGAGTTCCCTGCGCAGGGTTTCCACAGCGCTCACGGCTTCCGCGGAAACTCCGGCCGCGCTCCCGGCGGAGTGCGACACGTTGGCCGCCGCCTCCTGCACCTTGCGCCAGTTTCTGGCCCACATGGAAAGCGTCTTGTCCGAGGCGTCCAGGCCCTTGCGGTAGTGCACCGACATCAGCCACAACCGTGCAGCCTGGGCGGCACCCATCATCTGGGCCACAGCCCCCATCTCGGGCACGGCCTCGCCTGAAGCGCGTACCGAGCCGCTGACCATCCAAGCCTCGGGGCGCACCCCGGCTCCCAGGCTCCAGATGGCCCGCAGGTTCTCCAGGTGCGGAAACACCTGGTTCTCCCCGGCCAGCACCACGGAAACCTTGGGCAGGCCGGTAAGGGCGGCCACGGCCATCTGCAAAAACCAGCTGGGCCGCACGTTGCCCCACTCGGTCTGCACCACCTGGCCAAGTTTGAGATCCTGAAGACTCACGCGTTTGAGCAGGGTGAAATCCTGGGGGTGGTCTTTGAGGTAGGCCTCAAGGTCCACGGTCTTGCCGAGTGCAAGCTGGCCCAGGTCCTGGTGGCTCAGCTGTCCGTAGGTTTTGTCGCGGGCCACGTCGAAATAGACCGAACGCATTTTCTCGTAGCCCAGGCCCTTGCCCAGCAGTTTGCGGGTCAGGTCGAGCATGCGCTCCAGGCCTTGGCTGGCCGGAAGAAACCGGGCCTCAATGCCCAGCATGGCGGCCAGTGAGCCCATGGCCTCCATGGCTTTGACGGAAAAATCCTCGCGGCTCACCCCGTCGGCTCTGGCAGCGGCCAGGGCGCGGTCGTCCATGTCGGCCAGGCCGACACCCAGGGTGACGCCCACGTCGCGGGCCTTCTGGTATCTGGCCAGCACGTCCAGAAGCACAATGCGCCGCCAGCATTCGACATCGCCAGGCTGGTCCAGGCCAGGTCCCAGGGTGTAGAGCCCAAGACCCGTTCCGGGGGCCGGATGAACGACCTTGCGGGTCTCCACGTCCTTCAGGCCCACACCGCGCTTGTCGGCGGTAGCGAAAAGTTCGGTGGAAAGATAACGCTCTCCGCCGTCGGGCAGAATGACCACGATGAGCCCGTTGTCGAGCTCGCGGGCCAGACGGACTGCTCCGGCCATGGCCGCGCCGCCGCTCATGCCCACGAAGATGCCCTCGTCCCTGGCCAGACGCCGGGCCATCTCGAAGGCCTCGTCATCTTCCACGGTGAGGATGCGGGCCAGGCGGCGCTTGTCGTAGATGCCCGGCGGATAGGATTCCTGCATGTTCTTCAGGCCCTGGATGCGGTGGCCAGGCCGGGGCTCCACCGCCACAACATTGACGGCCGGGCTCAGTTCGTTCATCCGTTTGGCGATGCCCATGGCCGTGCCCGAGGTGCCAAGGGTGGCCACCACGTGGGTCAACCCACCGTTGGTCTGCTGCCAGATCTCCAGGCCCGTGCCGTCGTAATGTGCGGCTATGCTTGCGGGATTGTTGAACTGATCCATGAGCACATAGGTTTTGGGATGCTCACGGGTCAGGCGGTAGGCCTCTTCAATGGCCCCATCGGTGCCCATATGGCCGGGCGTCAAAAGAATCTCGGCCCCGTAGGCCCGCATGATGCGCTTGCGCTCTTCCGAGGCCGAGGCAGGCATGATAAGCGTGAGCTTATAGCCTTTCACCGCGCAGACCATGGCAAGGCCGATGCCGGTGTTGCCCGAGGTGGCCTCGATGACGGTTTTATCTTTGGTAAGATCCCCCGAAGCTTCTGCGGCCTCGATCATGGCCAGGGCCACCCGGTCCTTGATGGAACCGCCGGGATTCTTGGCCTCCAACTTGACCAAAATAGTGACGCCGGGTTCGCTGTACCGCGCCCGAAGTGACGCCAACGGGGTATTGCCGATAAGGGAGAGGATGTCCGAATGATTCATGGCTCAAGAGATGTAGGGCAATGTGCCCCAACTGGCAAGAAACTTGCTTAGGATAAGCCATTATGAACCTGCACATGTACCTCACAAGCAACCTGGAAGCCTTGGGCAAGCGCGGTGAAGCCGTCGCAACCTGGCTTGCCGGGTCCGGCGTGGACATTGAAGCGGCGCTCGGCCGCATCTTCGTCAATCCCATGAACCTGCTGGACTGGCGCATGGACGACGGACAAGGCCTGCTGGCCAACGTGCCGCCCCTGCCGCTTGTCTACCAGGACTGGGCTCCGAAGGATGAACCGGAGAAAGACGCCACGGTTATCGTGGGGGCCAACCTAGGGTATGGCATCAACCATGTGCTGGGCAACACGCCCAACAGCCACCGGGTCATCGTGCTGGAACCCCGGCCGGACATGCTCATCGCTTGCCTGGGCCAGACCGATTACGTGCCCTTCATCAACACAGGCAAGCTCCGTTTCATCATACCCGACCATGACCAGTTGGAAAAAGCCATCCAGCAACTGGACATCAACCTGGTCTACGGTCGCATCCACCTGCGCAACGACCTGCCCTCGCAGCAGGTCAGCAGCGCTTACGCGCAATGGAGCCACATCACCCGCGGCAAGCTGGAGAACTTCTCCGTGGAGCTTGCCACCCTGCGCCAGAAGCAGGAAGTGATGGTGAGCAACGAACTCAAGAACTATGCCGCCTCCATGGACAACGGCAGCCTGCTGCCCATGAAGGGCATGGGCCAGGGCGTCACCGCCGTCATTCTCGGTGCGGGACCCTCTCTTGCCACCATGGGACCGCTTCTGGCCGAACGGCCCGGCCACGCCCTGTACGGGGCCGCCTTGCAGACCCTGCCCGCCCTGGAGCGCATTGGCCTCAAGCCCGATTTCTGCCTGGCCATCGACTTTCGCGAAAATATGCTCCAGCTTTACAATGGCCTCAAGGATACCGAGTGGCTGCGCGACCTGCCCCTGATCTACTCCACCAAGCTCAACCCCGAGGTTGTACGCCGCTACCCCGGCCCCAAAATCCCCTTGTGGACCATGGGCGGCGTGGGCACCTACGTCTTCCAGGAACACGAGCTGGTTCTCGACGCGGGCGGCAACGTGGGCGTCACTCTGGCGCGCTTCCTCACTTGGTGTGGCGTCAGCCGCATCGTGCTGGCCGGGCAGGATTTCGCCTGGAGCGGCCAAAGCTCTCACGCCCCTGGTCACCACGCCCACGCCACCGTGCAGACCTACCAGCCTTCCCGTGGCGACGTGCAGCTGAAAGACCTCACGGGCCAGACCATTTTCTCCAACGTGGGCTACCTCTCGGCCAAGCGCGACCTGGAAAAGGACCTGCGCAAGGCGGAGATCCCGGTGTTCAACCTCTACGGTGGCGGCGCGGTCATTGAAGGCAGCAAAGTGGTCACTTTTGACGAATGCCACGAGCTCGGCATCCTGGCCTCCCAGCCAGGCGCAAAGGAACGCTTCCTCTCCGCCCTGGAGCGGGCCAACCGGCCACGGGTGCGGCCCATTTACCAGTCCCGCCAGCAGCAGTGGAACACCTCACTGCGCCACGCCACCCGGCAGTTGGAAAAGCTGATGAAAAAATCCCAACGCAAACAGGGCGAAATCCGCCAGTTGCTGGCCAATGTGCTGCTCTTCCTGCGCCAGGACCCCCTCTACCTGCCCTACCTCTACAACGAGGTCATGGACATGGCCGCCCTGGTACAGACCAAAATCAACTACAACCCGACCGACATGGGCGAATACCGAAGGATCCTCAAGATCGTGCTGGTCAAGGTACGGGAGATTGACGTGGCGCTGGGCCCTAAGAACGTCGAACGGGCGGCCTGATGGATTGGTTCTACCTGCTGCTGGCGGGAGTGTTTGAAGTGGCCTGGGCTGTGGGCTTGAAGGCCACCAACGGATTCACCCGCCCGCTGCCCACCGTGGGAGTGGTCATCAGCATGGTGCTCTCCTTGGGGCTTCTGGGCCTGGCTGTGCGCAACCTGCCCATCAGCACGGCCTATGCGGTCTGGACGGGCATAGGCACTCTGGGTGCGGTCATCTTTGGCATGCTGTTCTACGACGAACCGGTGAACATCCTCAAACTGGCCTGCATAGGCATGATCGCCACAGGCATTATCGGACTCAAATTTCTGACAGTTCAGCAATGACGCCAAATTTCCGATACGGTTCCCAAGCGAAACGCTAGCCCTCATCCCCCCACAGGTTATCCCATTTGACCTTGCCTTCGGTCTTCTTGCGCTGCCTGAGCAGCACGTAGAGTGCTCCCGCGCCGCCGTGGCGGGGCTGGGCTGTGCAAAAGGCCAGCACTACCCGCTTCAAGGGATCGCGGGTAAGCCAGCTTTTCACTTCTTCCTTAAGGATGGGCAGGCCGCCCGGAGAGTTGATGCCCCGGCCAGGCACCAATAACACGCAGCGCTTGCCCAGATAGTACTGCTCGCGCATGAAGGTAAGCACTGAAAACTGGGCCTGTTCGGCATTGAGGCCGTGCATGTCCAGATGAGCCTCAGGGCTGTAACTCCCGGCTTTGAGCTGGCGGAAGATTTTCTGGTCGATGCCCACCACGAAGCCCTGGACATATTCGTCGGTGTATTCAAGGTCGAATTCCACCTTGCCAGCCACAATATCCATGAGCTTGCCGCGTCCTTCGCCGTCAGGATCGATAGGCGCAGGGGGCGCGGGGGGAGCGCCCTTGGCCACCACCTGGCGGCCGCTCAGGGTGCCGTCGAGCTTTTTCACCCCGCCCATGGCATGGGTGAACAGCCCCTCGTCATCCTCGGGCGGCGGTGGCGGCGCGAGCTTGGGAGCAGGCTTGGGCGGTGGCGCTTTGACGGGTTTGGGCTTGGGCTTGAAGCCCTTGAGCTTGCCAAAAGGATTATTGAAGACTTCGTCTTTAGCCATGGGGCCTGCTAGCCTTGTTCGCACCGAATTGCAACGCGCCGTCCCGGCCCCAGTCTTCCTCCCCCCCCCCGCTGGCTTCAGGAACGCACTGCCCCAGCCCTTGAATTATCGCCCTCCCCCCTGTTCACTCCAGCCCATAATCGTGTAAGAAGATTGGGACACCGCACAAAAACAGCGGAGATCCTTGACGGAATCCTCCGCAAGGTTATTATGTAAACTTGATGACGGGATAATTCACCCCATCGCAAGGGTATCATTGTGGAATACAAAGACTACTATCAAGTTCTCGGGGTCAAACGGGATGCGTCCCAGGATGACATTTCCAAGGCCTTCAAAAAGCTGGCCCGCAAATGCCATCCCGACCTGAATCCCAACGACTGCAAGGCCGAGGGAAAGTTCAAGGATATCAACGAAGCCTACGAGGTGTTGCGCGATCCCGAGAAGCGCAAGCTCTACGACTCCTTCGGGCACAACTGGCAGCACGGGCAGAACTTCCAGCCGCCGCCAGGCCATGAGGGCATGCGCTTCGGCGGAGGCGGACAGCAGTTCGACATGGGCGGCTTCAGCGACTTCTTCGAGACCGTTTTCGGCGGGCAGGGATTTAGCGGCGCGGGACGCGGCGCAGGAGGCTTCGGCGGCTACCAGCGCCGGGCCACGCGCGGCCGCGACGTGGAAGCCGGGCTGGAGCTCACCCTGGAAGAGGCCTACCACGGCGGCTCCAAGTCCATCACCCTGCACGAGGAAGTGGCCGGCCCGGACGGACGCCCCATGGTGCAGCCCAAAACCCTCTCGGTGAACATCCCGGCAGGGGTGCGCGACGGCGCAAAAATCCGCCTGGCCGGACAGGGCGGCGCGGGGTTCGGCGGCGGCCCGGCGGGCGATTTGTACCTCAAGGTGATGATGCGCCCCCATTCGCGCTTCAAGCTTGAAGACGTCAACGTGGTGGTCGATCTGCCCCTCTCACCCTGGGAGGCCGCCCTCGGAGCCACTGTGCGCGTCCCCACCCTGGAGGGTGAAATTGACCTCAACGTGCCGGCGGGCATCAGCAGCGGACGCAAAATGCGCATCCGGGGCAAGGGCCTTTCCGGCAAAGCCGGGCGCGGCGACCAACTGGTGCGGGTGATGATCCACGCTCCCAAGGAACTTACCGCCGAAGAGCGGGAGCTTTGGGAACAGCTGGCCAAGGTTTCCACCTTCAACCCCAGGCACGAATAGCCCCCGGAGGAAACCATGGTCGACATCACGCTCATCTATGGAAGCGGCCTCCCAGTGAAATCCGCCCTCATCGCCTGGACGGAATTCCTGGAACTCACCGGCGTACACTCCGCCGTGGTGGGCGAACTCATTGAGTTGGGATGGCTGTCGCCGCAGCAGACCCGCGACGAGCAATACCTCTTCCGGTCCGGCGACGTGTACCGGGTGCGAAAACTCGACCGGCTGTGCGCCGATCTCGATATTTCGCTCGCCGGAGCCAGCATCATCGTGGACCTGCTGGACCGCATAGACACCCTGGAAAAACGCGTCCGCGATCTGGAACGCCTAGTATAAGACAAGAAAAGACTGGGGGGCTTTGCGCCCCCCAGCCCCCCCGCACCGGGGGAACAGCGTTCCCCCGGCCCCCCTATATAGGGGGCGACCACCCCCGGCGGGGCTTGGGGCGGAGCCCCAAAATCGTACCTACTCCCAAGGAGTCATCCATGGATATCAACAAGTTCACGCAGAAATCTCAGGAAGCCATCAATCAGGCCCAGGCCATTGCCGTGCGCATGGGCCATCAGCAGATAGAGGCCGAGCATCTGCTCATGTCCCTGGTGCAGCAGGAGCAAGGTCTTGTACCGCGCCTTCTGGAGCGCGCGGGCTATGACGTTCGCGCCTACGAGCGGGCCTTGGAAGAAGAAATGGGCCGTCTGCCGCGCGTTTCCGGTCCCGGTTCGCAACCAGGGCAGATATACGTCACGCCAAGGGTGAACGAAATTCTGGTGAAGGCCACCACGTTGGCCAACTCCATGAAGGACGAATACGTTTCGGTGGAGCACTTGTTCCTGACGCTTCTGGACGAACCGGCTTCATCGCCTCTGGGCAAAGTGAACAAACAGTTCGGCCTGACCAAGGAAAAGATCCTGACCGTGCTCACCGACGTGCGCGGCACCCAGCGGGTCACCTCGGCCAATCCTGAAGATACCTATGAAGCGCTGAAGAAATACGGCCGCGATCTGGTGGAAGAGGCCAAAAAGGGTAAGCTGGACCCGGTGATCGGTCGCGACGAGGAAATCCGCCGGGTGATCCGCATATTGTCGCGGCGCACCAAGAACAACCCGGTACTCATCGGCGAGGCGGGCGTGGGCAAGACGGCCATCGTGGAAGGCCTGGCCCAGCGCATCGTCAATAAGGACGTGCCTGAGGGGCTGAAGGAGAAAACCCTTTTCGCTCTGGACATGGGCGCGCTCATCGCCGGAGCCAAATACCGGGGCGAGTTCGAAGAACGCCTGAAAGCGGTGCTCAAGGAAGTGCAGTCCTCCGAGGGACGGATACTCCTGTTCATTGACGAGTTGCACACCATCGTAGGCGCAGGCAAGGCCGAGGGCTCCATGGATGCGGGCAACCTGCTCAAACCCATGCTGGCGCGGGGCGAATTGCATTGCATTGGCGCAACCACCATCGACGAATACCGCAAGTACATTGAAAAAGACCCGGCACTGGAACGTCGTTTCCAGCCGGTGCTGGTGGATGAGCCCACCATGGAAGACACCATCTCCATCCTGCGCGGCCTGCGGGAGCGCTTCGAGGTGCACCACGGCGTGCGCATCGCCGACGCCGCCCTGGTGGAGGCCTCGGTGCTCTCCACCCGCTATCTGCCCGACCGGCAGTTGCCGGACAAGGCCATCGACCTCATCGACGAGGCCGCGGCCATGATCCGCACGGAAATCGACTCGCTGCCAACGGAACTTGACGCCGTGAACCGCAAGATCATGCAGCTTGAGATCGAACGGGCCGCCCTGTCGCGCGAGACCGACAAAGCCTCCAAGGAGCGCCTGGTAAAACTGGTGGCCGAACTGGCGGACTTCAAGGAAGAGCAAGGCACCCTGTTGACCCAGTGGGACCGCGAAAAACAGAGCATCGAAGGGCTTCGACATATCAAGAGCGAGATCGAACGCACCCGGCTCGACATCGAAAAAGCCGAGCGCGACTACGACCTCAACCGCGCCGCCGAGCTGCGCTACAGCACCCTGGCCAGGCTGGAGGCCGAGCTGGTCAAACACGAGGAAGAAATCAACCACGCCTCCGGCGGCAACCCCATGTTGCGCGAAGAAGTTGGCCCCGACGATGTGGCCCAGGTAATCGCCCGCTGGACCGGCATCCCGGTGAGCAAGCTGCTGGAGAGCGACCGCGAGAAGCTGCTGCGCCTGCCCGACGAACTCCACCAGCGCATCGTCGGCCAGGACCAGGCCGTCACCGCCGTGGCCGACGCCGTGCTGCGCGCCCGCGCCGGGCTCAAAGACCCCAGGCGGCCCATCGGCTCGTTTATCTTCCTTGGCCCCACAGGCGTGGGCAAGACCGAGCTGTGCAAGACCCTGGCCCAGGCGCTGTTTGACACCGAAGACAACATCGTGCGCCTGGACATGAGCGAATACATGGAAAAGCACACCGTGGCCCGTCTGATCGGCGCGCCTCCGGGCTATGTGGGCTACGAGGAAGGCGGCCAGCTCACCGAGGCGGTTCGGCGCAAACCCTACTCCGTGGTGCTCTTCGACGAAATCGAGAAGGCCCATCACGACGTGTTCAACGTGCTGCTCCAGATTCTTGACGACGGCAGGCTGACCGACAGCCAAGGCAAGACCGTGGACTTCAAGAACACTATCATCATTATGACCTCCAACCTGGGCTCGCAGTTCCTGCTGGAGGGCATCACCGCGGACGGAACCCTCAAGCCCGGCACTGAAGAACAGGTGATGGACGTGCTGCGCGCCCACTTCCGGCCGGAATTCCTGAACCGCGTGGATGAAACCGTGCTCTTCAAACCGCTGCTCAAGACGCAGATCGCCGAAATCATCGATTTGATGCTCACGGGATTGCGGGCCAGGCTTCAGGAGCGCAAGATCACCCTGGAGCTCAGCGACGCCGCCAAGGTGTTCATCACCGATGCGGCCTACGACCCGATATACGGCGCGCGTCCGTTGCGCCGCTACCTCCAGGCCCACATCGAGACGCCCTTGGCCAGGCAGATCATCAGCGGCGCCATAGCCGACGGACAACCTGTGGTCATGGACGTGCGGGACGGCCAACTGGCCTTCATATAAGTACGCGGACAACCGGGGACGGGCGCACATGCGGCGTCCGTCCCCGTATTGCTACCCTTTCGTATCTTTTCTTGATTGTCGCACTGTGATAGCGCCTTAGCGCAGCCGGGGATATCCTACCCGTGTGATAGGAATTGACGGCATACTCTATGAAAACCGCACTCGCAGAAGGCACTACAAAATCCTACCGGTATCTCCGTGCCATGCAAGGGGCTGCGTTGGGGGTGCTTGCGCCTGTGGGATGGCTGGGCATCCAACTGCTCATGGCCCATTCCCTGAAACAGAGCCTTCTCAACGATCCAGGCCTGTATCTGTACATGCTGATAGGCACCATGCTCTCGTTTTCCTGCTTCGGCTGGCTGGTCGGCCGCGAAGAGGACCGCCTGGCCAGGCTGGCACTGCAGGATGAACTTACCGGGCTCTTCAACAGCCGCCACTTCAACGAACGCATGAAAGAACTCCTCAAAACCTGCGGCCGTCACGGACGGGAGCTTTCGCTCCTTGTTCTCGACCTGGACCACTTCAAGATCATCAACGATACCCACGGCCACCCCCTTGGAGATATAGCCCTGCGCGTAGCCGGGGCAGCCATCAAGAATACGGTTCGCGCCGGGGATGTGCCCGTGCGCGTGGGGGGGGAAGAGTTCGCCGTCATCCTGCCCGAAACCGGGTTGGAAGAAGCCACCTTGGTGGCCCGGCGTCTGCTTGAGGCCATTCGCGCGGCCAAGGTGCCACTCCCGGATGGAGATTTCCTGTCGATGCGGGTTTCCATCGGCCTCGCCGGAGGCCCCGTCACCGCCGCGCTCACGGCCTCCGCTCTCTACTTCAAGGCCGACCAGGCCCTCTACCGGGCCAAGACCAACGGCCGCGATCAGCTGGCCGTGGCCCAGACGGACTGAACCGCTGTTTGCGCTCGCAAAGTGTTGAGATGCACTAGCCGCTTAGCCTCGGGCGCATGCAGCAGAAAGTCCCGGCATAATGCCGGATCGTAGAGCTTTCCGGCACCTCGTTCGATTTCACCAATGGCACCCTCAAAGGTCATGGGAATCCTGTAGGTCCGCGATTCGAGCATGGCGGCCACACTATCCGCAATGGCCAGGATGCGCCCACCCAGCGGTATGCTGTTCCCGGCCAACCCGCCGGGATAGCCCGACCCGTCGAACCGCTCGTGATGGGTGAGCACCATGTCGCGGACGCCATGCTTTGCGGCAAACATCTCAATGGGTTCCAAAATTTTGGAGCCGATAGCGGGATGCTCGCGGATAAGGCTCCATTCCGCCGGGCTGAGCGCGCCGGGCTTCTGCAACACGCTATCGGGGATGCCGATTTTGCCGATGTCGTGCAAATGCCCGGCGATATGGACGATATCGGCTTGCTTGCGGGTCATGCCGTGGGCCAGGGCCAGAAGCGTGGCCAGTTCCGCCGTCAGGGTGGAATGCTCGAAGAGTCTTTTATCCTTGGCGTCAACGGCCCTGCCGAGGGTTTCGGCCACCTGATGAGCTGTTGCGGCAAGACGACCACAGCGGTAACTTCCCAGACAATCCTCAATATCGAAATGGCACAGCATGGCGCGGCCTCCTTGTGGCCATGTCTTTATTGATAATGAGAATCACTGTCAACCCGCGCTATGGGTCAGGCAGAACGCCTTTTACCGGTTTTTGGCGTGCACCGTTCCGTCGCCGAACTGCCGGTCGTAGATGGCGGTATCGCCAGGGCGGCTGTCATAACATTCGGCAGCGGCTACGGGTTTTCCGGCGGCCAGCAGTTGGCTTACCGTCACCAGCCGGTATCCCCTGCCCCTGAGGGCAGGCACGATCAACCCCACGGCCTCGGCGGTGTGCACGCCGAAACCGTTGGCGTGCATGAGGATGATGGAACCCGGTTTTACTGTACGCTCCACCAGTTGGAGGATCTTCGGCGCGGTCTGGCTTGCAGCCGCGTCCATAGTGTTGACGTCCCACTGGATGGCGGCGATTCCTGCTTGGGCCAGCAGTGCCAGGGCCTCCGGGCGGCAGCGGCCGTAAGGGAAGCGAAATACGGCGATGGTGGCGGGCGCGGCGGCAACGGCAGCGGGCGAACCGGCGGAAGCGACTGTCCCGGAGGCTGTGGAGGTGCCGGTGCCAGGCGGGGCGGCTCCTGCGGGTGCGGACGCAGCAGACGCTTGGGAAGTTGCGCCCCGCCGGTCAAACTCCTCTCGAAGAAGCTCGTACTGGGCCTGGGTCCAGAGAATCTGCTCGCGCATGGATTTCTCGTCCAGTACCCCGAAATTGCCGTGGGTCCAGGCGTGGCTGCCCACCTCGAAGCGCGGGCTAGCCATGAGCTGCATGGCCCGCTCGGGATGGGAGCGCATCCATTTGCCGCCCGCGAAGAAGGTGGCGCTGGCGTCCAGGCGGCGCAGGGCGTCAACAACGTCGCCGTCGTAGCCTGTTTTCTGGTCCGAGAGCTCGCACAGGTCGAAGGTTAAGGCCACCAGCTTTTCCCCGCCGGTATCCACCCGGCGAATCGAGCCACGCAGACTCCCAGGCAGCGGCGGCGCACCCCGGACCGGAGCAAGCCGGGCGGGAGGAGTACGATCCGGGGCGGTCACCGCCCCGGCGTGGCGTTCCTTCGGCGTGGATTGCAGTTGGTCCTGAGTCCACAGCGGGGGTGCTCCCGCCGGGTCAGCAGCATCAGCCTGCACAGCGGTCACGAAGAGAAGAACAGCAAAAAGTATGAGAGAAGTGCGCATCACTGAAAGCTAACCGGGCAACGCCCGCCGGGCAAGCTCTGTCTTGGCACCGCCTCACCTGTCTTCTCCCGCCTCTTCCCCAGCCCGAGGACCACAAGCCGCTGCGATTAGTGCTTGCCATTCCTTGCGTATTTGGCAAGGTTTCGCATTCGTGCCCCATGCGCCTGTCTGGCGCAACCATTGAGAAGCTATTGCCCACCTTTAACCACGGAGCGTTCGCATGCGCGCCATTCTGCTGCTTGCCGTCTTGTTGGCCGGCATGCCGGTGCAGTCCCTCTGGGCCAAAACCATCGTTTTCGCCACCGACGCCACTTGGGCTCCCATGGAATTCATCGGTGCCGACAAGGAAGTCGCCGGTTTCTCCATCGACTATATGCGGGCCGCAGGCAGGGAAGCGGGCTTCACGCCTGAATTCACAGCCACCCCCTGGGAAGTGATCTTCGCAGGGCTTGCTGCGGGCAAATATGACGCCATCTGCTCTTCCCTTTCCATAACCAGCGAGCGCCAGAGCGCCGTGGATTTCTCCATTCCCTATTTCACGGTGCGCCAGATACTGGTCGTACCCGAGGCCAGCACGGCCAAGACCCTGGCCGACATGAAGGGGAAAACCCTGGGCGCACAGATATCCACCACCGGCCACTTCGCCGTGAAAAAAGCCGAGGGCGTGCGGGACAAATACTACGATGAAGTGGAAATGGCCTTTGAAGATCTTTCCAACGGCCGCATCGACGGCGTTGTCTGCGACGACCCCGTAGCCGCCGAGTACGTGCTGCAAATCGACAAGTACAAAGGCAGATTCAAAATGGCCTCGGTTCTGAAAACCGATGATGACGAGCACTACGCCGTGGCCGTGAGAAAAGGCGACGCCGCCACCCTGGAACTTATCAACAAGGGCATTGCCGCCGTACAGGCCAAAGGCATCGACAACGAGCTGATAAAAAAATGGATCGGTCGCTAGACCGCAGGCGTTTTGCGCGGAGAGGGCTCAGGCGGCCAGCCCCATGTTCCTAAATTTTTAATACTTTTAGCCCAGGAGCCTTTACCCCATGAGTCAGTCCAAAACCGCCACGCCTGCCAGCCAGTTTGACGGCAAAGCCGCAACCTGGGACGAAGACCCCCGCAAGATCATGGTGGCCGCGACCATCGCCAAGGCCATGCTGGCGGCCTTGGAGCTTACCCCGAAAGATGTGGTGCTCGACTACGGCGCAGGTACCGGGCTGGTCTCTCTGGAACTGGCCACTGTTGCCGGAAGAGTGCTGGCCGCCGAGCCGTCGGAGGGCATGCGCGCCGTGCTTAGCGCCAAAGTCGCAGCAGGCGCGGTTCCCAACGTTCTGCCGCTGGATTGGAGCGCGGAGCATACCGCGCCCCTGCCGGAGAGCCCCACGGCCATCACCGGCTCCATGGTGCTGCACCATGTCGAGGACGTGCCCGCCGCCGTGCGGGTGTTCGCACAACTGCTCCCCAAAGGCGGAAAGATCGCCTTCGCCGACCTGGACCCCGACGGCGGGGACTTTCACGGCTCTGATCATCAAGCCTTCCATCCCGGTTTCGACCGCAACACGTTGGGCAAGATATTCGAAGAAGCCGGTTTTGCATCCATCGCCTTCAGCGAGGTGATGCAGCTGCGCAAGCCCAAGGCCGACGGAACCGAAGGGGTGTTTTCCATCTTCCTCATGACCGGGCGCAAAGTCTGAGGTCCCCGCGTCCAACTCCGTCGTGCCGGTTCCAGGGGGGGCATGGACAAAACCCCGGCCCGGCGTTTAGGCTCTGTCGGCGTCACACACCCTCTCCCTCGCGGCGGCATGCATGGCATTCATGAACCGGCTTCCCTCTCCGCTCTTCTGGCTGTCGTTCATCGTGACGTCCTTTCTACGCAACCGGGGACTGCTGCTGGCCTCGTCGCTGTGCTACACCACGGTGCTCTCCCTTGTGCCGCTTCTGGCCGTGGCCTTTTCCGTGTCCAAGGGGTTCGGCATCTACGAAGCCCCCTTTTTGCGCGATGCCCTCCTGCGCCTGACAGCTGAAAAAACCGAGATCGTGGACGCCATCCTGGGCTACATCATGAACACCAACGTGAAGGCCCTGGGCTTCATCGGCGTGGCCACGCTGTTCATCACCTCGGTTGGGCTGCTCTCCACCATGGAGGAATCCTTCAACATCATCTGGCACGCCAAGGCCCAGCGCGGGCTCTGGAGCCGCTTCACCAACTACGTCACGGTCATCCTGGTGTGCCCGGTATTCATCCTGGCGGCCTTCAGCGCCACCGCAGGCTTCCAGAACGCCGCCGTGGTCCAGTGGATGCACTCGGTCACCATCCTGGACTGGTTCATAGGGCTGGGAATGAAGGCCGTGCCCACGGCCATGGTCAGCATCGCCCTGTTCATCCTGTACAAATTCCTGCCCAACGTGCGGGTGAAGCTGCTTCCGGCAGTGATCGGCTCGGTGCTGGCCGGGCTGTGCTGGCAGACCACCCAGGCCGTGTACATCCGCTACCAGATAGGGGCCACGGGCTATAACGCCATCTACGGCAGCTTCGCCCAGATTCCCCTGCTGCTGATCTGGCTGTTCATCAGCTGGGTGATCGTCCTGCTGGGCGCGGAGGTAGCCAACGCATTGCAAAACGCCGCCCGCGTGCGCCTGGAGGATGCGGCCAAGGCCTACTCCGTGGCCGACCGCCGCGACGTGATGCTTCTGCTGGCCCTGTTGCTTGCCGAACGTGCGGAAAAACGCCAGCCGCCCCTGGCGGACGCCGAGGCCGCAAGCCTGCTGCATGCGCCGCTGCGGGTGGTGGATGAAGAACTGCGCGGCCTGTGCCGCCTGAACGTGGCCGTGCGGGTGAAGGCCGAAACCGACGCGGAATGTTACGCCCTTTCCGCCCCGCCCGACACCGTGCGCGTGGGCGACCTGATTGTCAGTTGGGAGCATCTGCGCGGCTACCGGCAGGGCTACGGGCGTGAATACGGCCGCTGGCCGCAGACCGAGGCTGCCGAAACCAGCGCGGTAGACGCCCTGGCCTCCCGCCATCCAGGGCTGCAACGCATCAAGGACCAACTCTCCAGCGCTTGCCGGGAAGGGACGAAGCAGACGCTTAGGGACGTGCTGGCCGTGAGGGGGAGTGTGGCGGAGAAGGCAGAGTGATGGAGCGCCGACCGATACGCATGCGAGCCTGGAGCGCCGCAACCGGCAAACGCCTCTCATCCATACTGCCTGCGCTGGAACTGCCGTAACGACCACGCCAACGCCTGCCCCAGGCGCAGTTTAATCCAGCGTCTGCCGGTACCGCTTCACGGCAATAGTCATCACCACCATCACGAAGAGCAGCATGGGCCACAATTCGGGCAGGATGTCCGAAAAGCCGATGCCCTTGAGCACGATGCCGCGCACGATACGCAGATAGTGCGTCAGCGGCAGCACCGAGCCTATCCATTGCGCCCATACGGGCATGCCCCGGAAGGGAAACATGAACCCGGACAGCAGGATGGAGGGCAGGAAGAAGAAAAAGGCCATCTGCATGGCTTGCAGCTGGTTCTGCGCCACGGTGGAAAAGGTGATGCCCACGGCCAGGTTGGCGGCGATGAACAGAAAGGACACCGCAAACAGCAGCGACAGGCTGCCCAGCACCGGCACCCCGAAGACCACCTGGGAAGCCAGGACGATCAGCCCCATCTGGATGTACCCCACCACGATATAGGGCAGGATCTTGCCCACCATGACCTCGAAGGGCTTCACCGGCGTACACAGCAGGTTTTCCATGGTGCCGCGCTCGCGCTCCCTGGTGATGGCCAGCGAAGTGATGATGACCATGGTCATGGTGAGCACCACGCCCATGAGACCGGGCACGATGTTGTAGCGGGTCTGGATTTCCGGGTTGTACAAGCGGTGGATGCGCAGATCCACCGGCCCAGACGCTGGCCGCAAGGGCAGCAGCGGCCCAGCAGGTCGCGGTTGAAGCCGTCGCGGAACAACGGGTCCAGGGCGCTGATGGCAAACCCCGTGGCCGAAGGGTCGGCGGCGTCGGCTTCCAGCAAGGCGGTGGGGCGGTCGCCGCGGGCCAGCAGGCGGCCGAAGTCCTGGGGGAGAGTCAGCACGAACTGCACGTCGCCCATATCCAGCAGGCGCTTGGCCTCGGCCTCGGTGGATATCTGCTGCGTCACACGAAAATACTGGCTGTTCTGCATGGCCGCCACAATGGTGCGCGAAAATTCCGAGTTGTCGTTGGACAGCACGGCCAGGGGCAGAAATTGCGGATTGGCGTTGATGGCGAAGCCAAAAAGCATCAGCTGCATCAGCGGAATGCCAATCATCATGGCAAAAGTCACCCGATCGCGGCGCATCTGCACGAATTCCTTGACCACCATGGCCCAGAAGCGGCGGGGGGAAAAGCCCATCACGACGCGCTCCCCGTCCAGCACTGGCGGCTGATGTCCATGGTTAAGCCCATCATGATGCTGCCCCTCCCGACTGGTTCATGAGGCTGATGAACACCTCCTCCAGGCTGGTTGGCACCACGCGCAGGTGTTGCGGCCCGGCCATGTACGGGGCCAGGGAGGCCTCCAGCAGGGCCGGATCGGGGCCGGAAATATGCAGGGTGTTGCCGAAATGGGCCACCTGCTCCACCCCCGGCAGGGGCTTGAGCCGGGCGGCCAGGCCGTAGAGGTCCGGGCCGGTGGCCTCCCAGGTGGCCATGTGGCGCGAGGCAATCACCTCTTCCACCGTGCCCTTGGCCAGCAGGTCGCCGTAGGCGATGTAGGCCAGCCGGTGGCAGCGCTCGGCTTCATCCATGTAGTGGGTGGAGATGAGGGCGGTGAGTCCCTGCCCGGCCAGCTCGTGCACTTCATCCCAGAAATCGCGCCGGGCTTTGGGGTCCACGCCTGCGGTGGGTTCGTCCAGCAGCAGGAGCTCCGGGCCGTGGATGAGGCTGGCGGCCAGGGCCAGGCGCTGCTTCCAGCCGCCTGAGAGGTTCTGGGCCAGCCTGTCGGCATAGGGGGCCAGGCGCATGCGCTCGATCATGGCCTCCACGGCATCCTTACGCCTGTCCACGCCGTAGACCCGGGCCATGAAGTCGAGATTCTCTCGCACCGAGAGGTCGCCGTAGAGGCTGAAGCGCTGGGCCATGTAGCCCACATGGGTTTTGATGCGCTCGGCGTCGCGGATGACGTCCAAACCCAGGCAGGTGCCGCTCCCGGCGTCGGGCTTAAGCAGGCCGCAAAGCATGCGGATAAAGGTGGTCTTGCCCGAACCGTTGGGCCCGAGAAAGCCGTAAATTTCGCCGCGCCGCACCGTGAGGGAAAGATTGTTTACCACCACCTTGCCGTCAAAGGCCTTGGTGATGCCGCTGACGTCGATGACCGCCGGGCCTTCGCCAGCCGCCGCATCCGTTGCGCCAGCTGTGCCCGCGCCGGAAGCCGCTCCAGAGTTCTCGGCTGGAGCGATCGTGCTGACGCCCCTAAGGGCGTCCGTTGCCGCGCCGCTCACGAGCCGCCTCCCAGGCGCACGTCCACGGGCTGCCCCGGTTTGAGGTCGCGGGCTATCCCTGCGGGGAAGCGGGCCTCCACCATGAACACCAGCTTCTGGCGGAACTCCTGGCTGTAAATCACCGGGGGGGTATACTCGGCCTGGGGGAATATGAAACTCACCGTGCCCGCCAGGGGCGCGGGGCAACCGTCGCAGCGCACGGTCACAGACTTGCCGGTGGCCACCTTGCCCAGATCGCTCTCAGGGATGAAAAAGCGCACCTTCACGTTGTCCGGGGGCAACAGTTTGACCACCGGACTCCCGGCCTGCACCCACTCTCCCAGGTAGTGCAGCAGGTCGAACACCTGGGCGTCCAGGGTACTGTTTTGCAGCTTCTGGTCAAGATACCAGCGGGCCTGGTCCACGTCGGCCTGGGCGGCCTTGACCTGGGCCTGGGCGGCCAGAATCTGGTCGATGCGCGAACCCAGCTTGCCCGTGGCCAGTTGGGCCTTGTAGTCGCTCAAGCGCCCTGCGTTGCCCAGATAGGCGGCACGGGCCTTGTCGTATTCTTCCTTGGCAACGGCACCGGTGGCCAGCAGGCGGGCACGGCGGTCCATCTCCAGGCGGGTCAGCTCCACGTCGGCCTGAGCCTGGCTGATGCGGGCCAGAATCTGGTCGATCTCGTCCGGGCGCAGACCTTTCTTGAGATCGTTCAGGGTATCCTGGGCGCGCCGGAGATTGGCCTCGGCCCTATCCACGCCCTGCTGTTCCAGCGCGTGTTCCAGCACGTACAGAGCGTCACCGGGCTTCACCCGGCTGCCCCGCTCCACGGGCAGCCCGTCGAGGCGTCCGGCCACCTGGGAGGCCACGTAGACGAACTCGCCTTCAATGTAGCCTTGGTAGGGAACGTCCGCGTTTTTGGAGCAACCGGCAACAACGCTCAGCAGGAGCAAAACGAAAAGGGCTTTCACAGGGGGTTCTCCGCTGCCCTGCCGAACAGGGCGGTCATAAAGGCGGCCATGTCGTGGACCCCGGCCCGCCCGAGTCCGGCCAGGGCAGGGGGAAGATCCGGGCCGAGGGACGCAGCGGCCCGCTTGCGCAGGGGTTCGGTGAGACAGAAGAGGATCATGGAACCGGCCATGGAAAAATAGGCCGGAGCGGGATCGAACCCGGCTTTGACCGCCACCGGGGCAACGGCCCCGAGGATACGACCCCACAGGGCCATGACGGAATCCGGTAGATTGGCCCCGCCGGAAGCCAATTCCCAGGCCATGATCCTGGGCAGGCGCGGGTCTTCGCAGAACAGATCGGCCATGTTGGTGAGGATGCGCCCCAACAGCGCCGTTGCAGGAACGGCGGCGGATTCCTCCGAAACAGAGACTGCACCCGACCCCACCTGCTCTGTGCACGACCCAGCTGTTACAGCGTCCAGCCCCGACGTTGCTTTGTTGGGTCTCATTCTCGCCGCGTCCGGCGCCGTCGAAGGCCTCGCGCCTTGATCTGGATGCGCGCCGCCCGCCGCAGATTCCACGGCCCGGGCCGCCCGCTCGAACTGCCGGAGCACCACCAGCTCGTACAGCCGGGCCTTATCGCCCACGCGGTAGTACAGCATGGCCTTGTTGATTCCGGCGGCCTTGGCAATGGCCTCCACCCTGGCTCCGGCAAAGCCGTGCTCGGCGAAGATGGTGGCCGCAGCCTCCAGAATGGCGTCTTGAGGTGGTGTTTCCATGGTGCTACCGGACAGTTTAAACGGATGGTTAAAACAGGTCAAGAACATTCGTTTCCAGATGTCCGTCAAGACCGGACACCGTCAGGGGGAAGAATCGCGCCCCTACTCCGCTTTCTGGAGTTTCCTGGCTTCCTGTTCAGGAGTGAGGATGGCCCCTTTGGGCACATCCACGGCTCTGGCCGGGCTTTCGGCTTTTTCGGGGTCGCCGGAAGTTCCAGGCTTGCCTGAGTGGTCTGCCTGGCTGGATTGGCCGGGTCTGAGGAACTCGCCGGGTATTGCCGGTTTGCCGGATTCGCCGGGCTTGCCAGCCTCACCCGCTGCTGCCGTACCGTCATCGCGGGGCCGGGCCTCGGTTTTGGCGGAGGGCGCGGCGCTGACCAGAATATCCGTCAGGCGCTTGTTGATGCCGCCGATGCTGTTGAGAATCTCCTGCATGTCCCGCTGGCGCTGGACGGCGCAGTCGTCGAGCTGGTTCTTCTGCTCGGCCAGACGCGCTTCCAGATCCACCTGTATGCGCTGGCTTTCCAGACACAAGGCCATTTTGTCTTCTTCCTGGCGCTTGCGCTCCGACTGCGTCTGCTCCAGATGGCTCTGGGCCTCGGTGAGTTGCCTCTCCAGCGCCAGATACCGCGAAGCGACCAGTGTGGAAGACACCGCCACACCAGCCGTAACCACGACGAAGAGGATGAATCCGAAAGTTCTCATGCCCTATCCTCTACCGGCGTACCGTCTTGGATTCAAGAGAAATGTACCCTGCACCTAAACGGAGCCGTGTCCCGAGTCGCCAACCCCAAGCACGCACCGCAACACCGTTTCTTCAAGCGCCACCCTGTCCAGCGGTTTGGCAATGTAGTCATCCATTCCGGCGGCCAAGTATGTCTCCTTATCGCCGGTCATGGCATGGGCGGTCATGGCGATGATGGGGACATGCTGATAGGGCAACCCCTCTGCGGCCCTGATGCGCCGACTGGCGGTAATGCCGTTCATAATGGGCATCTGGACGTCCATGAGGACGCAATCAAAAGGTGCGTTTCCAAGGGCCTGGAGCGCCTCTTTCCCGTCTGCCGCACAGACCACAGTGGCCCCGGCCTTTTCCAAAAAGCTGCGCGCCACGCGCATGTTGACTGCATCGTCTTCGACAAGAAGAATCTTCAGATCCGCGAGGCCACGATTCTGCGGCTGCATGGAGACGTGTTGTTGAAGACTCTCTTTGTTTTGCAGCCATGCCTGGCCCGGCAATGCGGCGACGATGTTGAAGCGCACGACAGTACCCCGGCCGGGCTCGCTTTCAATGCTGATGCTTCCCCCCATGAGCTCGATCAGACGCTTCACAATGGAAAGCCCCAGGCCTGTGCCCTGGTGGTTTCGGGTCAACGCGCCGTCGACCTGGGTGAAGGGATTGAAGATGTCGACGATTCTCTCCGCAGGTATGCCGATGCCGGTATCGGAAACAGTAAACCGGAGCTTCACCTTGCCCTGCCCTGCCCCGTCGCTTTCGACCCGGAGTTTGACTCCACCCGTTTCGGTGAATTTGACGGCGTTGCCAGCCAAATTAAGCAATATCTGCCGGAGACGGCTGGCGTCGGCGAGGATGACCTTTGGGACCTCAGGGGCGATGTCGACGGTGAAATACAGCCCTTTGTTGGTGAGCTGGGCCTGAAAGATCCTCGGCAAGGGGCGGCACAGGCTGGATACGAGGCACCCAGTCTCGACGATATCGATCTTCCCGGCCTCTATTTTCGAGAAATCGAGGACGTCGTTAATCAGGTTCAGAAGGGTTTTCGCAGAAAACGCGCATGTTTCCGCATAATCCAGCTGTTCTTCAGTCAAGGATGTTGCTTCCAGCAGTTGCAGCATGCCGAGCACGCCGTTGAGAGGCGTGCGTATCTCGTGGCTCATATTGGCCAGAAAAATCGATTTGGCCTGGGTTGCCGCCTCGGCGGCCTCTTTGGCGTCCTTGAGTTCCTGTTTCGCACGCACACGGTCGGCAATGTCCGAGGCGATCAGCAGCAGATACTGCCTATCGGTGATGAAACTGGCCAGCAGGCAATGGAAATGGATAGACTTGCCAAAGGTGGTTGTTGCCTGAATGTCCATTTGACGCGTCTCAAGGGAGGTCAAAACCTCTTCGGCAAGTTGGGAAAGGCCCGTTTGCTCCCAGGATGCTATACGCCTGAAATTCTGGGAGCGCGCCTGTTCCAGGGTGGAGCCGATGAGGGCGGCAAAGGCCTCGTTGACCAGAACGCAATCCCCGCTCGCTGCGTCATAGACGCTGACGCCGACAGGTGCGTTGGAAAGGATGTTCGTGGTGAAGGCATGTGCAACTGCCAGCGCCTCTGCGGCCTTTTTTCGGTCGGTGATGTCGTGCATCACGTGAACGCTGCCGGAAACTGCGCCGGAAGCTGCCAGGCGCGGCGTCACGCTGACATCGAAGGCCAGGCCCAGGCGCGGCTCTGCTATTTCTCCCCGCTCGTTTTTGCCGCTCTCCAAAAGCCGCACATGCGGGCACGCCTCGGGCGGGCAGGACAGGCCATGCACAAGTTCATAGCACCGCCTGCCGATAACCTGCCCGGATGAAAGGCCCATCGTCTTCATAAAAGCCTTGTTGGCCCGGAGGATGCGGTGGTCATGATCAATCAAGGTGATCAAGTCGGGCACGGCGTCGAAAGTCCACTCCCAGTCTTTCTGGGCGGATTCGGCAGCCAGTTTGTCCTTGAGCGAACGTTCCTCAGCAAGTTTGCGGGCGGTGATGTCCTCATGGGCCACCACTGCCCTCGGGCTTGCTGCACCCCGTATGGGAGTGACTCGGCCAGAGAACCATCGTTTCTCATGGGGAGAATGGCAGGGATATTCCAATTGAAAAAAATCCTGCTGGCCGGCGAGGACCATGCGAATGCCCTCGGCAAAACCGGAGGCCTCCTCGGAGTCCTCCCCAATGGCGGCATCGCAAACCGCGAGATAATTCGACCCTTCTGAAACCTCCTGGGAGGATACACCATTGTTTTCACCGAATGCACGCCAGGCCCGATTGGCAAAAAGAATGTCACCGTGCTCATCAACAAGCGCGATATTGGCTGAAAGGCCATCCAGCGTGGACTGAAGGAACGTCCGTGATTGTTGCTGCCGCTCCTTGGCCTGCTTGCGTGCGGTGACATCCCGGAAAAAGCCCATGGAACACTCACGGCCGTCGATACCAAGAACCGTGACGCTGATGTCGGCATAAAACACCGACCCGTCTTTGCGAAGGCACGGGACATCCGTCCCCAACCCCCCATCCCGCTTCGCAAGGCGGTCGAACTCCGCGATCACGCCCGGCAAGTCTTCGAGAGGGTGAATATCCGACACACTCATTCCCGCCAGTTCGACCGCCGAATACCCCAGCATGGCTTCCATGGCCTGGTTGGCAAACCGGAACGTCCTGGACTGTATGTCGGCAACAAGGATGCCGTCGCGGCTGCTTTGGAAAATAGCTTTGTAGAGATCGGAATCCGGCATGGATACTCCAAATACTCGCTCAGGAGCCAAACCTCAGGACCAAACCGGCCGCGTTGGCACCAGTTACAAGAGAAAAAATATATTATGCCAGCTTTTCCCCAAAAACACACGTACCAAACTGAGCGAAAACTCCGCCAGCCTTTGCACCCGCAAGGGACTTGTTGCCAATACCGCAGGGAAGGCATACGGATGCCTTCTCTTATGGAACTCCCTACCCTCCTACTCAAGAAACATGAGGAACGCCGCCTCCTGGCCGGACACCTTTGGGTGTTCTCCAACGAGGTGGATACCGCCCAAACGCCACTGACAGGCTTTCAACCCGGCGACCCGGCTGTCATTATTTCCGGGCGCGGCAGAACGCTTGGCGTAGGCTACGTCAACCCTGCCTCGCTCATCAGCGCCCGCATCTGCGACAAAAATCCCAAGGCCCGCCTTGATCGCGCCTGGCTTCGCGCGCGGCTGTCCGAGGCCCTGGCGCTGCGCCAGGCACTCTTTGCCGAGCCCTTCTACCGGCTGGTCTTCGGCGAAAGCGACGGCCTGCCCGGCCTGGTGGCCGACCGTTACGGCGACGTGCTTTCGGTGCAGATTTTCACCGCAGGCATGGAACGCCTGCGCCCCGATGTCATCGACGTGCTCGACGAGCTGCTGGCTCCCAAAGCCATCCTACTCAAGGGTGACGTACGCTCCAGGCAGCTTGAAGGGCTGGAACTCTCGGTGGAAAGCGTCAAGGGCGAGGTGCCCGAGGTGGTGGAAGTGCCCGAAGGGCCTGGCCGTTACCGCGCTCCACTGGCTGGAGGGCAGAAAACCGGCTGGTTCTACGACCAGCGCCCCAACCGCCTGGGCATTCTGCCGTTTTCCAAAGGCAAACGGGTGCTCGACGTGTTCTGCTATGCCGGAGCGCTCGGCGTCGGCGCGGCCCTTTCCGGCGCTGCCCAAGCCGTCTGCGTGGACGCCTCCCAGGCAGCTGTCGATGCCGTGACCGAAAACGCCGCCCTCAACGGGGTGGCAGACAAGGTGAACGCCGTCAGAGGCGATGCTGCCGACATGCTCCAGTCCATGATTGACGATGGCGAGCGCTTCGATGTGATCAGCCTGGACCCGCCTGCCTTCATCAAGCGCAAGCGCGACGCAGAGGCGGGCCTCGGAGCCTATCACAAAATCAACAAACTGGCCGCGCGGTTGCTGACCCCCGACGGCCTGCTGCTTACAGCCTCGTGTTCACAACACCTGCCGGCCTTTGATTTTCAGCGCATTACCGCCAAGGCTCTTTCCGGTCCACGCCGGGTGCAGCTCATCCGGCGCGGCGGCCAAGGGCCGGACCATCCCATACATCCGGCCATGCCGGAAACTGACTATCTGAAATCATTGCTGTTCCGCGTTCTCGCAAGCGATGCTTCCCATTTCGGTGAAATAGAGTAAAGTGGCCCGGCAATGAACGATACTCTCCTGATGCTCACCTCCCCCCTGACGGGGCTCGGACGTTACACGCTGCGCTTCGTGGCGGAGTTGGGCGGTGTGTTCCTGTTTTTCTGCCACGGTCTGGCCCTCGCCTTCCGCCCGCCCTTCCAGTGGAGCAAAATCGTTTCCCAGGTGTTTTTCATCGGGGTCAAATCGATATTCGTCATCTGCCTCATCGGGCTCTTCACCGGCATGGTGCTGGGATTGCAGGGGTATTACACCCTGGTGAAGTTCGGAGCCGAAGGCCTGCTCGGCGCGGCCGTGGCCCTTTCGGTCATCCGCGAACTCGGGCCGGTGCTCACGGCCATCATGGTCACCGGTCGGGCCGGTTCATCCATGGCCGCAGAACTCGGCATCATGCGCATCTCCGAACAGATTGACGCTCTGGACGCCATGGACGTCAACCCCGTGCGCTATCTGGTAAGCCCCCGGCTGGTTGCGGCGCTGCTGTGCTTTCCTCTGCTGACGGCCATGTTCGATGTCATCGCCATAATGGGCGGCTATCTCTCGGGCGTAATGATGCTTGGCGTAAATCCCGGCGTCTATTTTTCGCGCATTCACGACTCCGTGGTGTTGGCCGACGTTACCGGCGGTTTTCTGAAATCAGGAGTATTCGCCCTGCTGGTAGCTACCATATGCTGCTACCAGGGCTACTGGGCGCACACCCAGGAGGGTGGTTTTGGAGCAAAAGGCGTCAGTTTGGCAACAACTTCCGCAGTTGTGCTATCGTGCGTCACCTGTCTGGCCGCAGATTACGCCCTGACTTCCTTCCTACTATAAACGCTTGCTTTTCAGTATAATGCACACTATCAAGACTGCGTCATGAAAAAGTATTCAATGGAAACCGCCGTAGGCCTGTTTGTCCTGGCGGGCCTGTTGTGCGTTGGCTACCTCACGGTCAAACTGGGAAAACTCGAAGTGATCGGCGGAGACAGCTACACGGTGAAGGCTCGATTCATCGACGTCACGGGGCTTAAAAGCGGGGCTAATGTCGAACTGGCTGGCGTACGCATCGGCCGTGTGGATGACGTAGTCCTCTCCCCGGACAAACGGGCCATTGTGGCCCTGCGCATCGATAAAGGCGTAAAACTGTTCGACGACGCCATTGTGTCCATCAAGACCAGCGGGCTCATCGGCGATAAATACGTGAAGATCACTCCGGGCGGAGCGGGCGACCCTCTGGCTCCCGGCGGTATGCTGACCGAAACGGAATCCTCTGTGGATATTGGCGATCTTATCGGCAAGTACGTCTTCGGCGGAGTGAAAGAGGAACCAAAGAAATGAAACGCTTCTTCAGCATAGCCTGGCTGCCGCTCGTGCTGGCCCTCTGGTCTCAGGCGGCCATGGCCGGGCAGGCCCAGGACACCCTGCAGGCCTCTGTGGACGAAGTGCTCACGGTGTTGCGCGGCTCCAAGCAGGGCGACCCCGGTCGGGTCGACCGTTTGGCTGTTTCTGTAGCCAAGGTGTTCAACCCTGAGGAGCTGGCCAAACGCACCCTGGCCAGCCATTGGCAGCAGTTCTCTGCCGAAGAACAGAAACGCTTCACCACGGCCTTTGTAAAACTGCTGCAAAACACCTACCTGCGCCGCCTGGAAAGCTACACCGACGAAAAAGTGGTCTTCCTGGACGAGGCCGCACTGGCTGAGAACAGAGCAGAGGTCAGCACCAAGATCGTCACCGCCAACAAAGAAATTCCCATCGTCTACCGCCTGATCCACCAAGGCGAGTGGAAGGTTTATGACGTGGTGATCGAAGGCGTCAGCCTGGTGCAGAATTACCGCAATCAATTCACGCAGATATTGGCCAAGGAAAGCCCTGCTCAGCTCATCGGGCGCGTTGAATCCATGGCCTCGACGAATTGACGTCAAAAGGATCTTCCCATGCCCCTTGGTAAACGTATCGCTTTCACGTTTTTACTGCTGGTTCTGGGCATTGCCGTTCTGCCCGGCTGCGCCGCCAAGAAAAAAGCGCCCGCTACCGCAGCGGCGTCACAACAGTCCGCCCAGGCGGTTGACGCGTCATATGACGAAGACGCCTCCCCGGTCATCGCCGATCCCCTGGAGCCCTGGAACCGTTTCTGGTTCGGTTTCAACGACGTCTTCTACATGAAGCTGATGCGCCCCATCACCAAGGGCTATTCCTACGTCATCCCCAAGTATGCGCGCGATCATCTGGAATGCGCCTATCAGAATTTTCTCACCCCGGCCCGCATGGTCAACGCCATCCTTCAACTGCGGCCCGACAAATTCTCACGGGAACTCGGCCGGTTCATCATCAATACCACCTTCGGCCTGGGCGGTCTGTTCGACCTGGCAGCCACCAAGCCGGACATGGGCCCGCAAAACATCGATATGGGCCAGACTTTCGGGGTATGGGGCATGGGCCAAGGCTTCTACATCGTCTGGCCCTTTGTCGGTCCGTCCTCGGTGCGCGAATCCTTCGGCCTGGCCGGAGATATGGCCGCCATGCCCACCACCTACATCGATGTGCCCTTTGTGCTTACAGCGGGCATCAGCGGCGCGGGCCGTTTCAACCGCCTGCCTGAATCGTTGGGTATCTACGAAGAGCTCAAGCGTTCCGCCATCGAGCCCTACACCG
Organism: Desulfovibrionales bacterium; assembly: GCA_038248065.1. Taxonomy (GTDB): domain Bacteria; phylum Desulfobacterota; class Desulfovibrionia; order Desulfovibrionales; family Desulfovibrionaceae; genus Fundidesulfovibrio. The sequence continues at coordinate 44,889 of JBBRUD010000010.1, forward strand.
CCGCCAGAGACGCCTACGTCCAACTGCGCGCGCGGATGATCCGCGAGGGCCTTAAAGGGTCGCCCTTCCAGGAAGCGAAATAACCGACAAAACGAAGATGCCTCCGGCGGCCGGGAGGCCATTGGCCCCCCGGTCCCCCCATATAACTTTGCGTCGCTGGGCAACGACGTGTCGGCGCGCAAAATATGGGGGGGGTCTGGGGGTGCCCTGCACCCCCAGCGGGGTGCAGGGGATTACGGATGCCTGGCCGGATCGGCCTTGGCAACCGTTTCGAACGCAGTGCAGCGCCCCTGCTCTCACGATTTCTGAAAGTTCTTATTCGAAGCGACCGGTAAGACCGCAGGCTGCGCCGCCGCCGCGTCCGGCCTGGGCAAAGCGGTAGGTGTCGCGTCCGGCGTTCTTGGCCTGATACATGGCCACATCCGCCACCTTGATAAGCGTCTGGGATTCCGCGCCGTCGCGGGGATACAGAGCTACCCCCAGGCTGGTGGTCACCCGCAATTCCTGTCCCGCTATGCTGCGGGGTTCGGCCACGGTGCGCAGGATTTTTTCAGCTACAGCCGCTATTTCATCAATCTCGCGGACCTCCGGCAAAACGATCAGAAACTCGTCGCCTCCCATCCTTCCCACGGTGTCGGATTTCCGCAACACGGCAGAAAGCCGCTCCGCCACCTGACGCAGCAGCAGATCGCCCACATTATGCCCCAGGGTGTCGTTGACCTGTTTGAACCCGTCGAGATCCAGAAGCATCACTCCAAGCATGCTCTGCTTGCGTTTGGCAGCGGCCAAGCCGACTTCCAGACGGTCCGCCACCAGGAAACGGTTGGGCAGGCCGGTCAGAGCGTCATGGTAGGCCATGCGTTTGATGGTCTCTTCGGCCAGCCGACGCTCGGTGACATCACGCACCATGAGCACGAAGCCCGAGGGTTTCTCGCCGTTTTCCCAAATGCCGCTCACACGGGCATCAAGATGCCGACGTTTTCCTTCGGACTCTCTGATCACTGAAAATTTATGAATGGAGTTGCGGTCTACCGTGGCCATGGCCTTTTTGATGCGTCTGGGACTGACGCCGATACGCTTGTGAAATTCCATAATATCTTCGCCGATCACCCCGGCCAGGTCCATCTCCAGAATATCCTGCGCCGCCTGGTTGATGAAGGCTATGGTCCCGCCGTCTGAAGCGGCGATGCCCATATCCAGCGAGGAATTGAGGATGGTGTCGAGGTAGACAGTTTTTTTGGCCACCTCGCCCACGGCCTCGCGCAGCAGATCGTCCTTCTCGCGGATCACTTCACGCAGCATCTCCACCGAGCGGGCTTCCATGCCCATGACGATGTCCGATTGGGTCAACAATCCCCGCACTCCCCCTTGATCGTCTACAACCACCAGTCGGCGCACCACATTGTCGCGCATCATGGTAGCGGCATGGTGCACCGGCATGTCCAGAGGAATGGTGATCACCGGGCGGGTCATCACCTCCAGCATGGGCGTTGAAGCCAGAGGGCGCTGCTCGGCCACCAGCCGCACCATGTCGCGCTCGGTGAAAATGCCTTCGGGGCGGCCCTGATTCATGATGACGACGCAACTGTAAGGGCCGTCGGCCATGAGGCGAAGGGCCCGCTCCAAGGTGTCGAGTCCGCGCAGCGACGCCACGCGCCGGGTCATTATCTGGACCACGCGTTTCACATCGACGAAATATTCGACACCGAGGCTCTGGATCATGTTGGTCTGGGTGACCATGCCCCTGGCCCGGCCCTTGGCGTCCACCACCACCAGATGGCGGATACCTTTCTGGGTGAGCATGGCAAAGGCTTGAAGAATGGGCATATCCTCCGGGGCGCTTTCCACCGGGCTGGACATGACATCGGAAACCTTGCGCTTCAGAAGCGATGGGCCATGTTCTGCTACAGCGGCGATGACCCCCCGCTCGGTGAGGATACCCACCGGACAGCCGCGCCTCAAGGCCACCACAGAGCTGATGCGCTCCGCCCGCATGCGTTGCATAGCCTGGCCCATGGATGAGGATGCTGGTACGCCGATGATGCCGGGCGTGAGAATGTCACCAAGAATTGTTCTGACCATTGGTTCCTTATCTTCCATGGAAGTAAAACCTCCTATGGGACACTTCTATGAACCATACCTGCGGTACTCTTGGCTCAAATCCAAACAAATGTCGATATGGCTACACACACATTCAGACAGAAACATCGAAACACCGTATTGCACTATACCATGGGCTTGGAGAGGAATGCGGGTAACGCTTTCACACGACATCAGGGACGCAGCAAGCCCTCAACACATCGCATCCTAGCGCCGCTGCTCTGATGCTTATGTGCTGCGGCCTTGCTGTGGCTCGGAACAGACCCAAAACATGGCCTGCCCGCTCCCTGTGAGGGCGTCTCGCTCAGGCCGGGGCCGCTTTTTCCTTGCCTTCGGTTGCAGGTTCGCGCACAGAGGCGGCAACAGCATGTCCGCGCGCCCTCCAGGCGGAGGGCACACAGTCATATGGCTGCGAGGCTGAAAAGATCATCAAGGCGAAAAGCTCATGGGTGGAACGCAAGGCAGAAAAATCGGGGCGCAAGAGTCCATCCGCAAGTTCTGCGTGGCCTGCATGGGCGGATCGCATGCTCTGGTGGCCCAGTGTGAATGCGCGGAGTGCGCCCTGTACGCCTATCGCCACATGCGCCAGGAAAACCGCCGTACACCCCTCATGGAATCCAAGCCCGAGGGCTGCGAGGCCTCCCCTTCCCTCCAAACAGGGGCCGATGCGGAAGACAACACGGAGCACCTCACCAATACGGCCTCTGAGGTACATCCCAGTCCTCCGTCTTCGCATACAACTCCGGCCATTCGGGCCATCCGCCGCCAGTGCCTGAACTGCTGCTGCGGCGACCGGGCCCAAGTGCGGGCCTGCGCCGCCTCGCCCAAATCACAGCCGCCTTTCGAGCCCTGCCTGTTGTGGCGATTCCGCCTGGGCTCACGCCCGGAGATCCTGGAGCGCCGCCTGCGCAAGGCCCGCAATACCCCTCTCATGCTGCCCGGACTGACCATGCCCGGCAAGAGCGGTTGAACGCCAAAGCAAAATGCCGCACCCATTGCCTGCGGCATACACAGATAAACCTGATTTCCGCGCAAGCCCTTGGGGTGTTGTCCGAAATTGCGGTCAGGCCTCCTGCCTGAGGTTTCTCCGCGCTCCTGGCCGGATTACAGCCAAATGCCTGCCCGAAAGCCTTTACCCTGCGAACGCAAAAATGCTTGCGCGTCGGGGCTGTCTGAAGTATCGGATACATCAAGCGTTGCCACACGTCCGCTTTTTCGGACACAACGGTACGTACGGGCGTTTTCCTCCCTCCCAAACCCCGTAAGACTTCGTAATCCCGTACGTAATTTTTCTGGAACAAAAGTTGTAAGTGGCGTCCCGTGCGTCCAGCAGTCCCAGTCCCTCATACTTTCCGCTTTTCGGCGAGCGGACCGGCTTTGGACCTGCACCCGTATATAATGACGACTTCCGCCGAGTGGAGTATCACAATGCATCTTGACGCGCTGTTTCGTCCCACGAATGTGGCCGTCATCGGCGCGTCGCAAACCCCTGGCAAAATAGGCCATACAATACTTCAGAATATGCTTCAGGCCGGTTTCAAGGGCAACATCCACCCCGTGAATCCCAAGGCCGCTACCATACTCGGGCTACCCGTGATGGCTTCCATCGCCGAACTGCCCACCCCCCTCGACATGGCCGTGCTGGCAGTGCCCCGTTCCGCCGTCGTTTCCTCCCTCAAGGAGCTGGTTCACCACCGCCTGCGCGCTGCGGTCATCGTCACGGCCGGTTTCCAGGAAGTCGGCCACGAGGGCTGGCAGATTGAAACTGAAATCGGACGCATCTGCCGCGACAACGACATCGCCCTCATCGGCCCCAACAGCCTTGGAGTCATTTCCACCCAGGACGGTGTCAACGCCTCGTTCGCGCCGGGCTTCCCCCAGAAGGGCGGCATCGCTTTCTTCTCGCAGTCCGGCTCGCTGTGCGCGGCCATTCTCGATTGGGCCATGGGCGAAAACATCGGCTTTTCCAAATTCGTCAGCCTGGGCAACAAGGCGGTGGTGGATGAAACCCACATGCTCTTCGCCCTTGCCCAAGACCCCGACTCCCAGGTGGTGCTCGGCTACATCGAAAGCGTGAAGCACGGCGAGGCCTTCCTGCGCATGGCCCGCAAGATCACCCGGGACAAACCGGTCATCATGCTCAAGGCGGGCTCCACCCCGGCTGGGGCCAAGGCGGCCTCCTCCCACACCGGCTCGGTGGTGGGCTCCGACAACGCCTTTACCGCTGCTTTCCGCCAGACCGGCATCCTGCGCGCCGAGACCATCGCCGACATGTTCGATCTGGCCCAGGCCTTCGCCACCCAGCCCCTGCCGCGCGGGCCGCGCCTGGCCATCGTCACCAACGCGGGCGGCCCGGCCATCCTGGCTGCCGACGCCACGGAAAAATCACTGCTCTCCATGGCCATGCTCTCCACCCAGACCGTGGACCATCTGAAGGCCGTGCTCCCGGCCCACGCCGCGCTGTACAACCCCATCGACATCCTGGCCGACGCCACACCGGAGCGCTTCGGCAAGACCATCGCGGCAGTACTGCAAGACCCGCAGACCGACGCGCTGCTGGTCACCCTGGCACCCACGGCCTTTACCGATTCCGCAGCCATCGCCGAGACCATCATCGCGACCGCGAAAAACACCACCAAACCGGTGTTCTGCTGCTTCATGGGCAAGGTGCGCATGGAGGCGGGGGCCGCTCTGCTCAAACAGGCCAGCATCCCCTGCTATGTCTTCCCTGAACAGGCCGTGAAAAGCCTGGAGGCCATGTACCGCTACTCCCTGTGGAAAAGCCGTTCCTCGCCGGTGATGGCCAGTGTGGAAGGCCGCAAGGACGTGGTGCGGCGCATCATCAAAGAAGTGCGCGCCCAGGGTTTGAACGAAATCACTGAAGTGCAGGCCCAGACCGTGCTCAAGGCCTACGACATACCCGCTGCCGCCACCATCCTGGCCAGAAGTTCCGACGAGGCGGTCGTTGCCGCCGAGCAGATCGGGTATCCCGTGGTGTGCAAGGTGGCCTCCCCGCAGATCACCCACAAGGCCGACGCGGGCGGGGTGGCAGTGGGGGTAAAAAATCCTGACGAGCTGCGCTGCGCCTTTACGGAACTGACCGGAACAGTCAGAATGACCAGGCCAGACGCCCATATCACCGGCTGCTTGATCCAGGCTCAGGCCCCTGAAAACGCTGTGGAAACAATCATCGGATTCCGCCGCGACGACGATTTCGGCCCTCTGCTGCGCTTCGCCCTGGGTGGTATTTACGTTGACGTGCTCAAAGATATTTCCTACCGGCTGGCGCCGCTGTCCATGAACGATGCCAAGCAGCTCATCCGCGAAATCAAATCGTATATGCTGCTGAAGGGATTGCGCGGGGCGGCTGCGGTCAACATTGAGGCCCTGGAGGATATCGTCATCCGGCTATCCCAGCTTTCCATGGATTTCCCTGAAATCTACGAGGCCGAATTCAACCCGGTTCTGGTCAACAACGAACGCGCCGTCGTGGCAGACGTGCGTATGATGCTTTTGCCACAATAGCGCAGGGAGACCACACTGTATGCCCGGTCTGTACATCGGCTCCACCACGCCCTTCGGGGGCAAAAACACCCTCTGCCTGGGCCTTGGCCTGCGCCTGCGCAAAGAGGGGTTGGCTGTAGGCTACATGAAACCCGTGGGCGCGCAGGCCGCCCGCATGGGAAACGCCTGGGGCGATATGGACGCGCGGACCATCACCCAGGCCCTGAGCCTCCCTTTTGACCCCGCCCTGGCTACCCCGGTGCTCATCACCCAAGATTTCATGCACAAGGCCCTGGCGGCCGCTCCGGGGGAAGACCACACTGCGGCCATCGCTCCGGCTTACGCCAAAGCCTCCAAAGGCAAGGACGTCATGCTGGTGGGCGGCTCGGGCAGCTTTCTGCAATCGGGCATGTATGCCGGAGTGGATGGAGTAAAGATTTCCAGCATCCTGGGCCTGCCGGTGCTGCTGGTGGACCGCTGCGCGCAGGAAGTGCATTACGAGGCGCTGCTGGCCGCCAAGAACATCCTGGGCGACAAGCTGCTGGGCTGCGTGCTCTCAGACGTGCCCGGCCACTCGCAGGAGGAAATCAACACTGTCATCGTCCCCTTCCTCAATTCCAGGGGGGTCAAGGTTTTCGGAGTCATCCCCCATGACAGGCTGTTGGGCTCCATGACCGTTGGCAACTTGTCGCAGAGCCTCGGCGGCAAGCTGATCAGCGCCGGGCACAAAGCCGATGTGGTGGCTGAAAGCTTCCTCATCGGCACCATGCAGGTGGAAAACTTCCTGACCCATTTCCGCAAATACCCCAAGGCGGCGGTGATCGTCGGCGGCGACAGGTCCGACCTGCAACTGGTGGCCCTTGAAGGCCCCTGTTCCTGCCTGATACTGACCGGAAACCTCTACCCCAACGACATCATTCTCTCCAGGGCGGAAAATGCCGAAGTGCCCATCATGGTGGTGCGCGAAGACACCTACTCTGTGGCCAAACGCATGGACGCCCTTTTGACGCGGCATAAGCTGCGCGATGCAGTGAAATTTCAACAAGCCTCCCAGTTGGTGGCCGCCCATGTGGACGTGGCGGGCATCAAGCAGGGTCTTGGGCTCTAACCCACATAAAGGAAAGGAAACAAGGCTATGGCACAGAAACTGACAAAGACCGTTGACGGCAACACCGCCACCTCCTGGGTGGCCTACGCCCTCTCCGAGTGCGCGGCTATTTATCCTATCACGCCTTCTTCCAACATGGGCGAGATGGTCGACGAGTGGGCTTCCCATGACATGAAGAACATTTTCGGCCAGACCGTGCGCGTCAAGGAAATGCAGTCCGAGGCCGGAGCCGCCGGCGCTGTGCACGGCTGTCTGGCCTCCGGCGCCCTGACCAGCACCTACACCTGCTCGCAGGGCCTGCTGCTGATGATCCCCAACATGTACAAGATCGCCGGCGAGTTGCTGCCCGGCGTCTTCCATGTCTCCGCGCGCGCCGTTGCCGCACACGCCCTGTCCATCTTCGGCGACCACCAGGACGTCATGGCCTGCCGCCAGACCGGCTTCGCCATGCTGGCTGGCTGCTCCGTCCAGGAAGCCCACGACATGGCTCTGGTGGCCCACTTGTCCGCCATCGAGTCCAGCGTGCCCTTCCTGCACTTCTTCGACGGCTTCCGCACTTCCCACGAGATTCAGAAGATTGAAGTGCTGGCCTTCGACGACATCTCCGCCATGGTGAACAAAGAAAAAGTGGCTGCGTTCCGCACCCGGTCCATGAACCCCGAACATCCCAATGTTCGCGGCACCGCACAGAACCCCGACATCTACTTCCAGGGCCGCGAAGCCTCCAACAAGTATTACCATGCTGTCCCCGGCATCGTGAAAGAGGCCATGAAGAAGGTCTCCGAAGCCACCGGACGCTCCTACAACCTCTTCAATTACTACGGCGCTCCTGATGCCGAACAGGTCATCGTGGCCATGGGTTCTTCCTGCGAAACCATCATGGAAGTCATCGACGCCATGAAGGGGAAGAAGCTCGGTCTGGTCACCGTGCGCCTGTACCGTCCCTGGTGCACAGAGTCCTTCCTGGCCGCTCTGCCCAAGACCGCCAAGGCCGTCACCGTGCTCGACCGCACCAAGGAATCCGGCTCCAACTACGAGCCCCTGTACCTGGACGTCGCCTCCACCCTGCGTGACGCGGGCAACGGCGTGACCCTGCTGGGCGGCCGCTACGGCCTGGGCTCCAAAGAGTTCACCCCCGCCATGGTCAAGGCCGTGTTCGACAACATGACCGGCGCCAAGAAGAACCACTTCACCGTGGGCATCACCGACGACGTCACCAACACCTCCCTTGAAGTGCCCTCCTTCGCCGACACCTCCCCCGCTGGCACCGTGCAGTGCAAGTTCTGGGGCCTGGGTGCCGACGGCACCGTGGGCGCGAACAAGGAAGCCATCAAGATCATCGGCGACAACACCGACATGTTCGCCCAGGGCTACTTCTCCTACGACTCCAAGAAGTCCGGCGGCATCACCGTGTCGCACCTGCGCTTCGGCAAAGAGCCCATCCGCTCCACCTACCTGGTGAACGCGGCCGACTACATCGCCTGCCACAAAGCCAACTACGTCTCCCTCTACGACGTGCTGGAAGGCATCAAGGACGGCGGCACCTTCGTGCTGAACTCCGCCTGGTCCCTGGAAGACATGGAAACCCAGCTGCCCGGCTCCGTGAAGGCCGCCATCGCCAAGAAGAAACTCAAGTTCTTCAACATCGACGCCGTAAAGATCGCCGCTGGCGTGGGCCTTGGCGGGCGCATCAACATGATCATGCAGACCGCCTTCTTCAAGCTGGCTGGCGTGCTGCCCTTCGAAAAGGCCCTTGAACTGCTGAAGAAGTCCATCCAGAAGGCTTACGGCCGCAAGGGCGAAAAGATCGTCCAGATGAACATCGACGCCGTTGACCAGGCCGTGGCCGCGCTGGAGGAAGTGAAGTACCCCGCCTCCTGGGCCGACGCCAAGTCCGCCGCCGCCGCCACCGACACGCTGCCCGGCTACGTGGCCAAGATCGCCAAGCCCGTTCTGGCCCAGCAGGGCGACGCCCTGGCCGTGTCGCTGTTCAGCACCGACGGCACCATGCCTTCGGCCACCTCCAAGTATGAAAAGCGCGGCGTGGCCATCAACGTGCCCATGTGGATCAAGGACAACTGCATTCAGTGCAACCAGTGCGCCTTTGTCTGCCCCCACTCCGCCATTGTCCCCGTGCTGCTGAGCGATGCCGAAAAGGCCAAGGCCCCGGCAAGCTTCGAGACCCTGCCCGCTCAGGGCAAGGAACTCAAAGGCATGGGCTTCCGCATCCAGATCAACACCCTGGACTGCCTGGGCTGCGGCAACTGCGCAGACATCTGCCCCGCCAAGAAGAAGGCCCTGGAGATGAAACCCATCGCCAGCCAGCTTGAAAGCGAAGTGCCCAACTTCACCTTCGCCGATACCATCGCCTGGAAGGAAGGCCTGCTCAAGCGTGATTCCGTAAAGGGCTCCCAGTTCTATCAGCCCCTCATGGAGTTCTCGGGCGCCTGCGCCGGTTGCGGCGAGACCCCCTATGTGCGCGTGCTCACCCAGATGTTCGGCGAGCGCATGATCGTGGCCAACGCCACGGGCTGCTCCTCCATCTGGGGCGCTTCCGCTCCCACCACGCCCTACTGCGTGAACAAGGACGGACACGGCCCGGCTTGGGGTAACTCCCTGTTTGAAGACGCCGCCGAGTTCGGCTACGGCATCGGCATGGGCGTGTTCCAGCGCCGCAGCCTGCTGGCCGACAACGTGCGCAAGGCCCTGACCGAATGCCCCTCCGGCGAATTGAAAGATGCCATGAACGGCTGGCTGGAAGGCTTTGCCGAGGCTGGCAAGTCCGCCCAGTTCGGCAACCAGATCAAGTCCCTGCTGGCTGGCATGACTGACAAGTCCGAAACCCTGAAGGCTGTTGAAGCCTCCGCCGACCTGCTGGTGAAGAAATCCGTGTGGTGCTTCGGCGGCGACGGATGGGCCTACGACATCGGCTTCGGCGGTCTGGACCACGTCATCGCTTCCGGCGAAGACATCAACATCCTGGTGATGGATACCGAAGTGTACTCCAACACCGGCGGCCAGTCCTCCAAGTCCACGCCTACCGGCGCCATCGCCAAGTTTGCCGCCGCCGGCAAGCGCACCCGCAAGAAGGACCTGGCCCGCATCGCCATGACCTACGGCAACGTCTACGTGGCCGCCGTATCCATGGGCTTCAACAAGCAGCAGATGATGAAGGCCTTTGCCGAGGCCGAGGCCTACCCCGGTCCCTCCATCATCCTGGCATACGCGCCCTGCATCAACCAGGGCATCAAGCGCGGCATGGGCAAGACCCAGGATCAGGCCAAGCTGGCTGTTACCTCCGGCTACTGGCCCCTGTTCCGCTACAACCCCCTGTTGGCCGATGAGGGCAAAAACCCTCTGGTCATGGACTCCAAAGCCCCTGACGGCTCGGTGATCGACTTCATCATGAGCGAAAACCGTTTCGCCCAGTTGGAGAAGATGATCCCCGACCAGGCTGCTGTGCTGCGCGCCACCCTGCAGAAAGACGTCATGAACCGCTGGAGCGAGCTGTGTCGTCTGGCCGGTCTCGACCCCAGCACCGCTGATGGCAAGCCTGCGGCTGGCAAAGACGATGCAGCCACCGAGGCCTGCACCCTTACCGCTACCGCCGAACACAGCGGCGGCTCCTCGGAGCCCTGCGACGACGGCCGGGCCGGTAAGTAACCACTAACGGCCCCCGGGTCGACTGGCGGTAACCCCTCGCGGCATCGCCCCACCACACCCCGCCCTACCCGCCGCGAGCCTCACCACGCTGCCCAGCCAGCCAGTCGACCCAACCGTGCAGGGGGAGGAGAAATCCTCCCCCTGCCTTTTTTATGGCGATTGGTTACACGCGCCCGGGCTTCAGCGGGCAATAACGCGTCCCCCCTCAACAGCCCGCAATGTTTCCCGATGTAAACGCGTGTTCATTCTTGCCATTGCCAAACGAGTAGATTAAATATTGTTCATGTAGTCTGCGGCAATTGCGACAATGGCCTTGGCCGTCAGCCGTAAATTTGTCAGTGGTGCTGAAAAACGTGTTTTTCAAGGAGCTTATCATGAAGAAGGTTCTGATCTCTGGTTTGGTGCTCGCCATGACCCTTTCCGCCGGTATGGCTTTCGCGGCCAAAAAGGCCCCCAAGAAGGCCGCTGCCAAGACTGTGGAATGCACCGTGGGCGACAAAAAGCTCATGACCGCCACCCTGGACGAGTGCATGAAGATGGGCGGCATGGTGATGAACTTCCCCAAGCCCTCCCCGGCTAAGGCCGCTCCCATGGGCAAAGCCAAAGCCAAGGCTAAGAAGGCTCAGTAGCATTCGATTTTCTTCGGAATCGAAGGGCTGGCGGGGGAGTGAAAACTCCCCCGCCATTTTATGCAGCCGTCAACCCGTTCAACTGCGAGAGTATTGACAGAGTTTCCTGTTCATACCTTGCAATGAAACAACAAACTTTTTCTGCAAAAACACTACGATTCGCTTACTTTTTCAGTCAATATCCCCCAGCATTCCAGGACATATCTGTGCGGCTTGACTGGTGTGCTGTACTGAACCGGAATGGTTACATTTCGTTTTTCTCAACAAGAAAATTGTCATGTTGCTTATGACTGATGTAGGGGGGAGACAGAAACGATACATCCTTCAGGGGATCTGGTCCACCAACCGGTACGATCAGTAGAACATACCGCTTCCAACGGCACAATGAGCAAAGCTCGATCGTTGCTTGACCATTACAGAATTGATTAGCCGTCTTGCATGGAACGGTGAACACTGCCCGCGTGAATACACTCACGCTCTGCCAGGCAGGCAGACATTCGGTTCTACATCACCCATGCAAGTCTAGTGTTTTTCAAACAATGTATTTATTTTCGTCCAGCGCTGAAATGCGAACCGTAGTGCAGGATTCAAATGGACGCCCCAACAACATTACTTCTTTTATCAATTGCTTCGTTCATTTTCTGTTCATTATTATTCATATTTCAGTATAATAAAAGTGAGCAGCAGAAGATACCGTATTGGACAATAGCAAAATTCTTACAGGGCCTTGGTTCACTCTTACTTTACTACTCAGGCCCATCACCTGAGACCATAACAGGAATTTTATCCAGCACCATCCTCTTGCTTGGATGTTCCTACGAAGGATGGGCTGCTTGTTACATCACAGAATATCGCGTTACCAAGCGTACGCATCTGACCATCTCTGCTCTTACAATTGCAGTCTGCCTCTTGACAATATTCATCAGTCCCATGGACAGAGATGCCGTAGTTTTTGCGCTACATAGCACTTTTTACCTCATACCTTGTCTTGTCTTGTTAAACTTTGGAATTAGACATTCATCTCTAAAGTACATTCTCAGTGGAGGATTTTTATGCTTAACAATACTGTATTCAATTGGTTCATTATCATACATGTCTGGAGGGATTATTTTTCAGTTTCATACTGAAAACATTATCAAACAGATTCTTCCCTTTTCAACATTTTTCATGTTTATAGTAATAAGCTTCAGCATGCTGCTACTTGCGAAAGAAAAAATTGACATAAAATTCAATAAAGCAAAATCTTCTCTTGAGGCCACAGAATCACAATACCAAATGATAGTTGAGACAGCCTCAGAAGGCATCATGATGTTGGATCGTAATTTTACGCTGACATACGTCAACCAACGACTTGCAGACATACTTGGCTACTCTCGCGAAGAAATGACAGGCACCCTCTTTTATAATTACTTCCACACCGAGCAGATACATCAATTTAAAGAGCAAACATGCAAAAGCAAACTGGGTCAAGATGCGGTTTACGAACAATGTCTGAAGAAAAAAGATGGTTCAACTCACTGGATGCTCATCTCTGCAAAATCTATCGCTGACGGTAATGGCAAATTTTCTGGTTCATTTGCGATGCTAACAGATATTAACGACCGCAAAAATTTTGAAGACAAACTACAAGACCTCAACACAAAACTTGCAGAAACGAGCATCACTGACAGTTTAACAGGATTATACAACAGAAGACATCTAGATGACCGACTAAAAACAGAGTACAATAGACTGTCAAGAAACAATCTATACATTTCAATAATGCTTATTGATATTGACTACTTCAAGAAATACAACGACTATTATGGTCACGTGGCAGGCGACGAGTGTCTTAAAAAAGTTTCCAGAATTATTGTTGATTGCTTTTTTCGGCCATCTGATCTTGTTGTCAGATTTGGTGGAGAAGAGTTCTTATGCGTACTCCCAGAGACTGATGCGAGTGGCGCATTGCATATTGCTGAAAAAATCAGAACAATGATTATCAAAGCAAACATTGAACACAATAAGTCAGAAATTTGTAACATTTTAACAGTCAGCACAGGAATATACTCGGTTGTATGTTCTCCTTCAACTGAACCAAGTAGCTGCATCCTAGCTGCTGACAAGGCACTGTATGCAGCTAAAAGCAATGGACGTAACCGTATTGAGGTGGCTTAGCTCATCATTTTCCGCATTCTCTGAGTATGGTTCTTACAACATTTCGACAATAAATCCCTCCGCACAATAAATTGGCGGCTCATCTGGGAGAACTGACCGGAACCCCAGATGAGCCGCCAACGCTCGGGAGAGCAATCAGGGGCGGGCCAACGTGCGTTGGTCCGCCCCTTAACGTCTGATTATTTCAGTCTGTCCACCAACAGTTCCATAGTGTGCTTCACCTTCACCGGGCTGCCGTCCTTATCCAGGCCGCCGCGAATCTGCATGACGCAACCGGGGCAATCCATGGCCACCAGTGGCGCGCCGGTGTTCTTGATGTTCTCCAACTTGCGGCCAAGAATGGGCTTGGAGATCTCCGGGAACTTCAGCGAGTAGGAGCCGCCCATGCCGCAGCACATGTCACACTCAAACATCTCGGTGATCTCGTAGCCGGCCTTGCCCAGCAGTTCGCGGGGTTCCTTATCGGCCTTGAGGCTGCGCTTGAGGTGGCAGGAGTCGTGATAGGTGATCTGGCCCAGGGTTTCGCCGTCTTTAAAGCTCAACTTGCCTTCATCCACCAGCTGTTTGACGAAGGTGGAGAAGTCCACGGTCTTCACCGCCAGCCTGCGGGCCTCCTGCAAACGGTTGCGCTGGCCCAGGCTCTCATAGACTTCGATGAACTCGTGCTTGAGCGCGCCGGTGCAGGTGGGGCAGGCGGAGATGACGTATTCGGCGTCCTCGGCCAGCAGGGCCTTGACGTTGTCCGTGGCGTTGTGGGCAGCCACCTCGTACGCCCCGTTATAGCGGGCGGGCGCTCCGCAGCAGGTCTGTCCTTTGGGGAAGGTGACGTTGTACCCGGCCTTGTTCATGATTGTGATGAGGGCCGTGCCCATTTCCGGGTAGGCGAAGTCGATGAGGCAGCCGGAGTAGAAGGCCACCTTCTTGGGAAGCACTGGCTGCTTGATGGTATCAAACACGTCGCGGAAGGGCTTTTCGGCAATGGCAGGCAGGCTGCGGAAATCCGCCAGCCCGGAGAGGAACATGGGCAGATGGCGGATGAAGCCGTCCTTGGCTCCGACAATGCCCTGGGTCTTGGAGGCCACGCGCAGCATGGAGTGGAACAGCGTGCGGTTGTTCACCACCGCGAAGATGCCCTTGCTGACAACGCCCTGGCCCTTTTCCTGAACCAGGCGACGGCGCACCTCAAGGATAAGCTCCGGGATGTCGATCATGCCCGGACAGACCTGCTTGCAGTTGCCGCACTGGATGCACAGCCCCTGAATGTCCTCGGATTTCTTGAGTTCGTCGAACCAGGCGGTAAGGATGGTGCCGATGCCGCCGGTGTAAATGTGGCCGAACACGTGGCCGCCCACCAGACGGTACACCGGGCAGACGTTCAAGCAACTGGCGCAACGGATGCACTGGAGGGCCTGCTTGAATTTGGGATCGGCAGCCATTTCCGTGCGCTTGTTGTCCATGAGGATGATGTGCAGGTCCTTCATGGAGCCGTCGTCATTGGGTGTGGCCCCGGAGATGAACGTGGCGTAGCTGGTAAGCTGCTGGCTGGTGGCGCTCTTGGGCAGGGCGGTCAGGATGGGCGCGCAGTCCGCCCAGGAGGGCACCAGCTTTTCCAGGCCCACCACGGCCACGTGGATCTTGGGCAGGCTGGTCACCAGACGGCCGTTGCCTTCGTTGGTCACCAGGACAATGGTGCCGGTCTCGGCCACGGCGATGTTGGCGCCGGAGATGCCCATATCCGCGTCCAGGAATTTCTGGCGCAGTTCCTTGCGGGCGGTTTTCACCAGTTTGGGAATGTCGTTGGAAAGGCGCTCGTTGACCTCTTTGCTGAACAGGTCGGCCACTTCGTCGCGGGTCATGTGGATGGCGGGCATGACCATGTGGGAGGGCTTCTGCCCGGCCAACTGGATGATCCACTCGCCCAGGTCGGTCTCGTTGACCTGGATGCCCTGCTGGATGAGATGGTCGTTCAAGTGGATTTCTTCGGTGGCCATGGACTTGGATTTGACGATGCTCTTGACGCCCTTTTCTTTGGCGAGGTTGGCGATGTAATCCTTGACCTGCTGGGGGCTGTTGGCGCGGAACACCTTGGCCCCGCGAGCCGTGGCGGCAGCGGTGAAGGTTTCGGCCAGTTCGTCGAGGTGCTCGGCGGCATAGCCCTTGATGGCCGCGATGCGCATGCGCAACTGTTCGAAATCGATGCCCTCGTAGGCCTTTTTGCGGGCCACTGCGTAGGCTTCGGAAAAACGGCCCAGCGCGCCGGTTAAGTTGGCGTTATTCAAGGCGGTATCAACGGATTTTTTGAATTGCTCCGACATTAGTTGTGCCCTCCCAGTGCATCGATGCAGACGACGATCAGTCGCTCGGGTCCGTGTACGCCGATGGTCAGCACGCGCTCGATGTCGGCGGTGCGGCTCGGCCCGGAAATCACGGAAAGATATCCGCAATCGTCTGGATGGACAGCGGAAAGCAACGCAGGCAGATCCGGCAGGATCGCGTCGGTGGGCATAACGGCGATATGAATATTGGTGAGGCTGGCAACCAACCGCTGTTTGGGGTCCGTGGAGTTCTGGACCACGGAGCCGGTGTTGGCCAATCCCCACTGCATCTGGCTGATGCCAATTTTGGCGTCGCGGGCCTTTTCGCGGGTGACGTCGAAGGTAAGGCCCGGCACTTGCGCGGCCAGGGCGGCCTTGTCCAGGCCCGCAAGCATGGAACTGTCGGCCCACACGGCGTAAGACTCCGGGGTGTCCGCCACGCCCTCATCCTGAAGCGTTTTCATGATGAAAGCCAATCCGTCGCTTGCCTCCGCAAAACGGTGCACTTCGGCGCTTACCGCCTCGGCTCTGGCCTTGAAGGTCTCGAACATGGTGCTCCCTCCTCATATGTTGTCGCCGTCCGGTCGCGGCGTTCACAGTGTCGCCAGACGGCCTGAAGGCCAGCATGACGATGTGTTTCCGAGGGAATTACCAAAAGTTGTTCACGTTCGAAAAAATAATTTTGAAAATACCATAGCGGAGGATGAATGGCGCAAATTGGGGGTTCAATGACCTGACGAAAATGGCCACACTTGACGGATAAGGTTTAAAAAGCAAACATTTCAAGTGATTAACCGTGCAACAACGTTTCGAACAGTCGGAAACAAACCCCGAATGGTTGCAGAGACAGGCTGAGGCGCACGGACCCTCGTTACTTACAGATCCTGACACCCTCTCACTGCCGGTTGCAAAATCCCCGCTGGCTGCAAGAACCGGCTTTTACGACGAGCTGCCGGAGAGATGTGAGGCAGGAGCAAGGGCCGCTACCCCTTGACCCCACCGGGAAGCAGGCGCCCTGCGGCCCCCCGCGATAGTAGCCCACGTCGACGGAGCGCACTGTCGTCGTCGCGGAGCTATAAGGGGGGACCGGGGGGCCATTGGCCCCCCGGCGGGAGGGGTCCAGGGGGGGCAGCGCTCCCCCTGGCCGCCGGAGGCCGTCCCCGTCCCTACAGGGCGTCCCGCAACACAGCACTTACTTGCGCAACTGCCGCGCGGGTGGCGGGCGTGCGGGCCAGGGCGTTGTTGGCCATGAAACCATGGACGGTGCCCATATAGCGCACAGCCGTCACGCACACGCCTGCCTGAGCGAGTTTTTTCGCATAGGCTTCGCCCTCGTCGCGCAGCACATCGAACTCAGCCGTGAGCACCAGCGCCGGGGGAAGGTCTCGCAGGGCGTCAACGGAGGCGTTGAGCAGCGAAGCGGTATCCTGGCTCCTGTCCTTTGCGTCCGGGGCGTACTGGTCCCAATACCACTGCATGGCTTTGCGGGTGAGGTTCAGTCCGCTGGCGAATTCTGTGTAGGTGGGGAGCGAGCAGGAGGCGTCCAGAACCGGATAGAGTAGAATCTGCTGCCGGATGGCAGGCCCGGCGCGACGTTTGGCCAGAATGGCCACGGCTGCGGCCAGATTGGCCCCGGAGCTGTCCCCGAACACGGCCAGGCGGGAGCCATCCAATCCCAGTGTTTCGCCGTTTTCCGCCAGCCAGGCGGTGACGGCGTAGGCCTCTTCCAAGGCCAGCGGGTAGCGCGCTTCCGGGGAACGGCTGTAATGGACCACGCCCAGGGCCATGCCGGATGCGGCCACGATGTCCCTTGCCAGCCTGTCGTGGGTGTCCGGGCTACCGACAACCCACCCGCCGCCGTGGAGATACACCACCACGGGCAGCCTACCGGAGACGCCCGAGGGCCGCAGCAAACGCACGCCGATTGGGCCGGATGCTCCACCTGGGATGGTGATATCATCTGAAAGGGCCGGGGCCTTATCCGTGCACTGGGCTTGGGCCATTTCCAGCCCGGCCCGCAGGACGCGAACCGGAACATCCTGCATCGCAGGCGGGTTTGCAGCCAGACGGGCCTTGAGCCATTCCAGGACAGCGGGATCAAGGCCCAGATCGTTGAGAGGGAGAGAGTTTGTGTTCATGAGCAAAGAGTGGCGGATGACGGTCAGAAAGTCAAAAGAGGGCTCCACTGCGGTGAAGCCCTCTTGGTGATCAGTCTCGGCGAAACGGAAGGCTATACAGCCTGAGGCCCGGTCTCTCCAGTGCGGATGCGTACGACGTCTTCCACGGGCAGGACGAAGATCTTGCCGTCGCCCACCTCACCGGTCTGTGCGGCATCGCGGGCGGCAGACACTACAGCGGCCAAATGTTCGTCGTCCACCACGATCTCGATTTTCATTTTGGGCACGAAATCCACCTGATACTCGGCCCCACGATAGATTTCTTTGTGCCCGCGCTGGCGTCCGAAGCCCTTGACTTCGCTGATGGTCATGCCCTTGACGCCCAGTTTGGTCAGGGCCTGTTTCACATCCTCGATCTTGTGGGGACGGATGATGATTTCAAGCTTCTTCATAAGCGGTCTCCTCACACCCTGCTGAAAGCAGGACGCTACTCGCTGTAGGCGGTTTCATTGTGTTCAGCCACATCCAGGCCGACGCCTTCCGCGTTGCCGTCAAGACGCAGCCCCATGGTGGCATGGACGATTTTGAGCAGCCCATAGCTGACCACAAAAGCGTAAATGCCAACCACGCCCACCGCCAGGGCCTGCACGCCGAACTGGTGGGCATCGCCGAAGAAGAGCCCGTTGCCGCCTGCCGGATTGACGGCCTTATCCGCCAGCAGCCCGGCCATCAGCGTGCCTATGACACCACCCAGGCCGTGGATGCCCACGACGTCCAGGCTGTCGTCAAAGCGCAGACGCGACTTGAGCACCACCGCGAAATAACACAGGACACCGGCAACGCAGCCGATGAGGATGGCCGAATTTGGGCCGACGAACCCTGCCGCCGGGGTGATGGTGGCAAGCCCGGCCACGGCCCCGGAGGCCGCGCCCAGAGTGGTGGGCTTGCCCTGGTACATCCATTCCACAACGGTCCACATGGCCATGCCGGCCATGCCGCCCAGATGGGTGTTGATGAAGGCCGTGGCGGCCAGGGCGTCTGCGGCCAGGGCGCTGCCGCCGTTGAAGCCGAACCAGCCGAACCAAAGCAGCCCGGTGCCCAAGAGAGTCATGGGCAGGTTATGCGGAAAGAACTGGCGTTTGCCGTGGTCCTTGCGCCGCCCGATGACCATAACCGAAGCCAGTGCCGCCGCGCCGCAGGTGAGGTGCACCACCAGACCGCCGGCAAAATCCATGACGCCCATGGCCTTCAGCCAGCCGCCGCTGCCCCACACCCAGTGGCAGACCGGGTTGTAGACCAGCACGGTCCACAGCAGGCTGAACACCAGAAAGGAGCTGAAGCGCACCCGCTCGGCAAAAGCTCCGGTGATGAGGGCCGGAGTGATCACCGCGAACATGCACTGATAGATCATGAACACCGAATGCGGGATGGTGGCGGCGTAATCCGGGTTGGGGGCCGCGCCCACGCCGACAAGGCCGGCCCAGGAGAGATTGCCGATCAACCCGCCCACGTCCGGGCCAAAGCTCATGGTGTAGCCCAGATAAACCCACTCGATGCTCACCAGGGAGATCATGATGAAACTTTGCAGAATGGTGCCCAGCACGTTTTTGCGGCGCACCATGCCGCCGTAGAACAGGGCCAGCCCCGGGGTCATCAGGAGCACCAGGGCGGCGCTGATCAGTACGAATGCGGTATCTCCCGCCTGAATCATAACAATCTCCCTTCTGGGCCAAGTTTCCCGACGGCTTGCGACGCCGCTGGAATTCCCAGCGCTGTCAAAGCGAAGAAACCCCACCGGAATCAGCCGCCAAAAGTCCTGCCGCCGCGCCCCACTGTGGGACGAAACAGTACAAAAGTGTCCACACGCCGCTGCAATGGGCGGCGAATTAACAAATTTGTCTGAGCAAGGCAAGGGGTTTACAGAAGTGTAAACTTGGCGGCGCTGCGTCCGGCGGAAGCTACAGGTCGAAGAACGCCTTGAGATCCTTGGCGTTGTAGCGGCTGACCAGAATTTCAGTGCGTTCCCGGTCGCTCATGGTCAGCTTGTAGCTGCCGTTGGTCCAGGGCAACACCTCGGCCACGTGGTTGAGGTTCACCAGATGGCTGCGATGGGCGCGGAAGAAGCCGTGGGGCAGGAGCCGGGCCTCCAGGTCCGCCAGAGTGGACTTGGTGCCGTATCTGCCGTGGACGGCGTGCACCACGATACGGCCTTCGTCGCTAGTGACGAAAAGAATGTGCTTGGGCAGGGTGGGGATGATGCGCTCGCCGTCGTAGAGTGGAACGCGGCGCTCCGCGCCGGGCACATCGACGGACGGGGCAACGGCCCCCGGCTCCATTACCTGATCCCCGGCCCGGCTTTCGGACTGGTTTTCGGCCAGGCCTTTGAACCGTCTGGCCCGGACGATGGACTTTTCCAAGCGCTCCAGGGTGAAGGGCTTGAGCACGTAATCGAGGGCCTCGGCTTCGAAGGCCTTGACGGCGTGCTCCTCATAGGCGGTCACGAACACCAAGAGCGGCCGCTTGGGCAAGTTGCCGAACAGGTAGGACAGCTCCAGCCCGCTGACGCCGGGCATCTGGATATCCAGAAACACCAGGTCGGGTTCCATCTCGCGGATGTCCTTCAAGGCGGCCGTGCCGCTGCCGGCCTCGCCAACCACGGTGACGCCCTCGATCTTTCCCAGCAGATAGCGCAGCTCCCGGCGCACCGGGGTTTCGTCGTCGATGATGAAAACTGTCAGATTCATAAGCGTGGTATGGAAAAGGATACGGTTGTGCCCTGACCCGGGACGCTTTCTATAGCCAGCCCGTGCCCGGCTCCATAGATGCCCGTCAGCCTGTCATTGACGTTGCGCAAGGCCATGCGCGCGCCCTGCATGCCACCGGTCTCCGGGACATCCTGAAACAGGGAAGCCTGTTTGCCGCTCTCCATGCCTACCCCGTCGTCCTTGACGAAAATACGCACCGAACCGTTTTCCGTATGCGCGCCGATGACGACCTCACCGCCCTCTTCCTTGGGCAGAATACCGTGGTTGAGGGCGTTTTCCACCAACGGTTGCAGAATCATCGGCGGCACCTGGCACTCCAGGACAGCGGGATCGACGTCGTAGCGCACCACCAACCGCTCCTCAAAACGGGCGCGCTCGATGGCCACGTAATCCTCGCAATGTTCAAGCTCTTTGGCCAGGGGCACGGCCTTGCCGCCGGGCTTGATGTTTTTGCGGAAAAAATCCCCCAGCTTGACCAGCAGGGTGGAAGCCACCTCGGGATCAGTGCGAATGTAGTGCAATATTGAAGTGATGGCGTTGAACAAAAAATGCGGGTTGATCTGGGCCTGAAGCATCTTGATTTCTGCCTCGGTGCGCAGCTTCTTATTGCGCTCGCTGTCGAGCAGGGCCTGTTCGGCCTGCTTCTTGTCCGTGACATCGCGCACGATGGAGACGATGCATTTCTCGCCGCCGATCTCCACCAGTTCGCCCGACCGCTCCACGGTAATCACTTCGCCGGTTTTCAGGCGGTAGTTGAGTTCCTGGTTCTGTGCCTTGCCTTCGCGCAGGAAGCTCTCGGAAATTTCGTAGCGCTCCTCGGGGTTGGCGTAAATGCCGATATCGAGTGAGGTCTTGCCCATCACTTCTGCGCGGGCGAAGCCGGTGATCTTTTCAAAGGCGTCGTTGACGTCGAGGTATTTGCCGTCGGCCAGACGCAGAATGGCAATCCAATCAGGACTGTGGCGAAAGATCTTCTCGAACCGTGTTTCGGATTCGCGCAGGCTGGCCTCGGTGCGTTTGCGGCGCTCGATGTTCACCAGCAGCACGCCCAGCATGGCCAGCAGCAGGCTGATGACCGCTGCCGTGCCCCACACCTTGCCCTTGTGCTCCTCGTAGAAGGACGTGGGCCGGTTGATGACCGTACTGCCTTCGGGAAGGGCATCGAGGGGAATGTCGAAGCGCCGGAGCTGCTCGTAATCGAACATGTAGCGGTTGGTGCTCTCCCTGACCACCGGGATATCTCCGGCGCGCTCGCCGCCAAGGACGCGCAAGGCCATTTCCGCCGCCACCCGTCCCTGGTCGTAGCCGCTGGTGAGCATGCCGCCCACCAGCCCCTTGCCCAGGTAGAAATCCCATACGCCGAAAAGCGGCACCTTGGCCTGTGCGGCCACCAGGGATATGGCGTCGTCGTAAACGAAAAACTTGCCGGATTTATCTTTGTTGAAGGTCATGAGCAGGATGATGTCCCCAGGGGCCAGGGTGCGCACCTTGGCCAGCAGGTCATCCATGTCCAGGTCTTCCAGGTAGACCACGCTGACCTTCTTCTCGAATTCCGGCATGACCTCGTTCAAAATCTTCTTGTTGGCCAGCCCCGTGGCCGAGCGGTCGTTGATGACCACGATGCGGTAGGTATCGGGATGGAGCTTCAAGGCCGTGCGCAGGGTGTTACGCACGTCGTAGGCCTCCACCACCCCGGTATACAGGGACTCGCGGGCCGCTATCATGGCCGGATCAAAGAAATTCACGCCGCAAAACACCACGGGGGTACCAGGAAACAGGACGTCATGATGCTTGAGCATGAACTGAAAGGCGTCGTCGTCGGTGGTAATGATGGTGTCGAAGGCCAGGCCTGCGTAACGCTCTTTATAATATGCGGTAAGCAGCCGGTCATTGGCGGTGTCATGGATGCGTTTGGCGTCCATGTATTCGGTATAGATTTCAACGTCCAAAGCATTGCCCCTAAGCACCGAGGCGATGCCCGCGTCCTCGCTGTCGGTCCAGGCCAGCCCCTTGTGGTAGGAGTGCAGCACCAGCACGCGCTTCTTGGCCTGCCCAAAGCCCTGGGCCGGAAAAAGCGCCAGGCCAACCAGCAGGCAAAAAAAGGAAAACGTGATGTTCCGACGCGAAACACTCATTGCCAGTGCTCACCATGAAGAGATGGAGAGGGGAAATTCACAGGCGTTTCCTAGCACCTTCCCAGCCGGAAGGGAATTCTGCTTATCTTCCCTTGCCCACTTGACGGAAAACACGTGAACAATCTTCTGACCCTTCAACACTTTGCACGCCAGTGCCATTGTTGGGCAACGACGCGAAGCTAAACGGGGCGGGCGGGGGGGCCCAGGCCCCCCCCCCCCCCCCGGCGCCGCACAAAACATCACACAAAAAAACAAAACCACCCCCAAGGTGCGCC
>JBBRUD010000011.1:0-66518 GCA_038248065.1 Desulfovibrionales bacterium
ATTCCAAACCCATAATGGAAACGTCGTCGCGCCTGGATTCGGAGCCCTGATGCGCCAGCAGGGCATCGTAGATATGCTGCCCATGCTGCTCGAAAGGAATCTCGGCAAGGGAAAGCAGCACTTCCTTGAAGCGGTTCTTGCCGAAACCGCGCCGTTTTTCTCCGCCGATCTGGTCGAAAACGCCATCACTGACCATATACATGCGCAGTCCAGGCCGCAGGGCGATCCGGCGCTCGGAAAACTCCTGTTCGTAGGGAATGCCCCGATAGCCTATGCCCTTCTTGTCAGCCTTTATTTCGACGATTTCCCCGCCGTCGTCAATAAACAGAGGGAACCTGGCCCCCACGAAGAGCATTTCCTGGGCTCCGGGCTCCACATAGCAGATGCCCAATTCCATGCCGTCGTCCGAGTCGCCGCCCTCGACATGCTGGTTCAGGCTGGACTGCACGATCTGATGTGCCCGGCGCATGAGCAGGCCAGGATTTCCCGGAGGCACCTCGGTGAGCGCCTGGGACAAGGCTCCGGTGGAGATAAGGGTCATGAATGCGCCTGGCACGCCGTGCCCGGTGCAGTCGCCCAGCACGAAGAGGCTGCCCTCGCCCCATTTCGCGCTCCAGTAAATGTCGCCCCCCACCACGTCGCGGGGATTCCAAAGGATGAAATGGCTGGAGAACGCCTGGGCGAAGGCGTCGGAAGCGGGCAGGATGGCCCGCTGGATGCGGCTGGCGTAGCGGATGCTGCCGGAAATGACCTCCAGGGCGTCATGCAGGCCGTCCTGGGCCTTTTTCCGCTCCGTGGCGTCCAGGCCGATGCACAAAAGCTCCTTGGGCTGACCAGAGACTTCGTCCTTCACCACTTGATTGGTCCAGCTGACCCACACCCGCGCGCCGTCCTTGCACACGTTTTCGTTTTCGTTCTTCTCGTAGCGTTCCGGGTTGCGGACGATTTCCTTGAGCAGCGCCTTGAGGTCGCGCCCGCCGGATTCCGAGTAGGGCACGATGCTGCCGACAATGGGGCGACCGAGGATCTCTTCCTGGCTGAAGCCGAAGAAGCGCTGGGCGAATTCGTTGAAGAAGGTGATGTTGCCATCCATATCCAGCTTGAGGATGATGCTCTTGGCGGTTTCCACCAGCTCCCGGTATTTGATCTCGCTCTGGCGGATGAGGTCCTGAGCCTTCTTGCGCTCAGTGATGTCGGTAAGCACGCCGACCAGCCCCGTGGCTTGCCCGTCGTCATCTCTGAGGGGCACGCGAGTCATATGCAGGAGCGCCTTTCTACCGTCGGGATAGGTGCGCCAGTCTTCTTCGGAAGAGGTTTGCATGTGGTCGAGGGTCCGCTTGTCCCCCCGGATGATGCTGTCTGCGACATCCCGTGCAAAAAGGTCGTGGGCCGTCTTGCCGATGATTTCCTCGCGGGGCCGCCCAACAAGTTCGCACAGGGAGTCGTTGGCCACTTGGTAGAGGCCCTGGCGATCCTTGGAATAGATCACCAGAGGCAGGGAGTTGATAAGGGTATCCAGCAAGGCGCGCTGACGCTTAATTTCCTCCTCGCTGCGGATACGCTCGGTGATGTCCTCCTTGACTGCGGCAAAGTGGGTGATCTCGTTTTGCTGGTTGAAAATAGGGGCGATGGCGGTGCTTTCCCAGAAATCCCGCCCGTCCTTCTTGCGATTGATGAACAGTCCCTTCCAGATCTTCCCGGCGTTGATGGTTTCCCACATGTCCTTGTAGACTTCCGGCGGGGTCTTCTCCGACCTGAGCAACCGGGGATTCTGGCCGATGACCTCTTCCGGGAGATACCCCGTCGTGGAGCAGAAGGCGGGATTGACATACTCGATAACCCCGGTCCTGTCAGTGATGGCCACGGATACCGGGCTTTGCTCCACAACCAGGGAAAGCTTCTTCACCAGCTCCAAGGCCTGCTTCTGCTGCGTCACGTCCCGGATGGAGGCGATCACCTGGGGCCCGGTTTCAGTCATCATCGGGCTCAGTTTGAGGTCCACGGCGATGCGGCGACCGTCCTTGGCCTGGGCGTACAAGTTAGACTCCATGCCCATTTCCCGCGTCCGCCCCTCCCGGAAGAAGGAACGCACTCTTTCCGCGTGTCCGGGCCGGGATTCCGCCGGAATCAACAGCTCAATGGGCTTGCCCAGCAGTTCGCTGCGGTCGTACCCGAAAGTTTTTTCCGTCTGGGAGTTCACGTAAGTGATGGTGCCCACCCCATCCACGATGATCAGGGAATCCGGGGTTCCTTCCAGCACGGCCTGAATGCGGGCTTCGCTGGAACGCAGGGCCTCCTCGGTCAGGCGGCGCTCAATTACTTCCCGCTCAAGGGCGGAATTTTTCAGCTCCAGTGCCAGCAGCAGTTCCTCGCGGGAGGGCCGGGCCAGCATGTCGCGCTGGGCCTCGATGAACGTGGCGGTGGCCTCGAAGGCCTGGCCGGGAAGATGCTTAAGGGCAAAAAAGCCCGGTGGAGACGCCTCCGGGGGCAAGGGCGAGAAGCTGTCGAAAAAACGGGCCGCATACCCTGTTGAAACACTTCGAGAGACGTTGCCGAAGCGGAAAGCCAGGGCAGGGCCGCGCTCGCCGGGCGTAAGGTCGATGGCCGCGCTCGCCCCTGGGCTGCCGGGCGCGGGGCGGGTGAGGCCGGAAAAAATGGACGCCAGCCTGCCCGCTTCTATCTCGTCGAAGCCACAGGCCGCGGCCAGGCGCAACACCTTGCGCCGGGCCTCGTTAAAGGCCTCGGGCGAATCGATACACAGCACGCCAAGCCGCGTCATTTCAGATACCGCATGACCAGGCAGGAGGCGTCGTCATCGCCTTTCGAAAACAGGGAGAGCATGTTCCCGGCCACTGTTTCGGCGCTGCCGCGCAACAGGCCTGGATGTTCCAGAACCTCGAAATGGTCGCGCAAGCCGTCGGAGCAGAGCATGACGATATCCCTGGGGAGCAACCGCAGGGCCTGTTCCCGTGGGGTGGACATCATGTAGCCGACCACGCCGTCCTTGGAGAGCAGCCTGCGGGGATCGTCCGCGCCGAACACCTTGGCGCTGATGTTGCCTATACCGGAGCTGCGAAACTCCCCCGTGGCCAAGTCCAGGCACCCCAAAAAAGCCACAGCCCCGCGCGAACCTTTGAGATGGAGATGCAACTCCCCCATGAGGTCTGCCGGATTCATTTTATGATTTTCAAGGAGGAACGCTTCGGCCAAGGCTGCCACGGCTGCGGCCTCCGGGCCGTGGCCCAGAACATCCACCAGGGCGATGAAACACGTTTCGCCGTTCTCGACGATGACGCCGGTATCCCCGCATTCCGAGGCTTCCCCCGTCAGGGCGCGTTTCACCAGATGGCAATCGACTGCTGGCATGGCTAATCCACCCATTTGCGGGCGGTGCACATGATGCCGCGCACCGGCCGGGGTTCAACGCAAAAAAGGTCCATGATTCTCCTGACGCTGGGCAGCCCCAACCCCAGGCTACCGCCGGTGCTGAAATGGTCTTGCATGGCCTGTTCGATGTCCGCGATTCCCGGCCCGGCGTCCAGGGCCACCACCTCGATACCCGAGCGCCCGCCTGCGCTGACGGCCCGCAAAGTCACCTGGCCGCTGCCCGCATAGCGCAGGATGTTGGTGGCAAGTTCCGACACGGCAGTGGCGATAAGGAATTCTTCAGACTCCCCGAAGCCTATCTCCCTGGCTATCCGCCGGGCGGCGCTGATGGCCAGGGCGTTGTCGGCAGCGCAGGAGATGTCCATCTGCACTTCCTCAGGCATCTTATGAGGCATGGCCGTCACAGGACTTTGCCTCACCGCCTGCCCCTGCCTGGGGTGTGCCTTCCGTGCCGTCCTCCGGGTCTGAGCCTTCCTCCGGTTCGGGGTCCGCTTCGGCGGGGCGCTGCGTGCGGAGCATCAGCAGGCCGTCCTCAAGGGTTGGAGCGCTCTCGATATCTTCGCAAGGCACATCCATGTCGATGAGCGCCGAAACCACGCCGGGCTGAAAGCCCACGAATACGGCCCTGGCACCCAGCAGCCCGGCCATGCGCGCGGTGCCCGCAAGAATGGCGAACATTGAGGCGTCGAGCAGCTCGACCCTGGAGACATCGATGATCACACCGCGCAGGGACGAACCATGCACTGCGGCCAGAATGCCCTGTTTGAAGGCCATAAAGGCTTCGTCGGCAAAATCACGCGGGGCCGGGGCGATAAGGATGCCGTCCACGGCGTGCATGCCCGCGCTGGCCCGTGCCGGGGACTGCCGCGTCACCGGACGCCCCGCGCAGGGCCGCCAGGAAGGCGCGGCTCCGGCAGGCCCGGGGGCCGGACCTGCCGGAGCCGGGGCCGGAGCCGGAGCCGGACCAGGGGCCGGACCGGGGACCGGACCGGGCTCGAACGGCCAGCGGCACCGCTCATTTGGTTTTCTTCACTTCAAAATGGAGTTGGGTAAAGGCGTCGCCCAGGGCGTCCTTCAGGGTGGAGTTGGTAGCCACGTCGCCAAGCTCGATGCCCAGTTGCACAAGGGCTTCGGCCACCGACGGGGATATGCCGGAGATGATGCAGCGGCAGCCCATGAGCTTGGTCGCCTTGGTGATCTTGATAAGATGGTTGGCCACGGCGGTGTCGATGGCCGCTACGCCCTGGATGTCCAGGATGATGATCTTGGCCGAGGTTTCCTTGATCTTGGCCAGCATGGCGCTCATCATCTGCTTAGCCCGCATGGAATCCACCACGCCGACCACGGGCAGCACCACAATGCCCTCCCACAGGCTGATGGCCGGGGTGGAGATCTCCTGGATGGTGCGATTCTGCTCCCGGAGTTTCTTTTCGGCCCGTACCCGGTCGGTGATATCGAGAATGTATTCCAGCCCGCCGACAATGGTGCCTTCGGCGTCCTTGAGGGGCGTGGCCGAATATTCGATGGGCACCTTCCTGCCGTCGAGATCCACCTCATTGCGCGCCATGACCGACTTGCCGCTGTCCAGGGCCTGGCGCATGCAACACTCCGGGGTGCGGCAATGCAAGGAATTGAACAGCGAGTGGCAGGGCCGCCCCTGAATTTCCTCCCAGGGGAGGCCCAGGAGGTCACGCCCCACGGCGTTCATGAAGATGACGTTGAAGTCGGTGTCCACGGCCATAATCGGGGTGGGAATCTGTTCCAGCACCCGTCCGGCCAGATCGACGCCAAGCTGGTTGGCGGATTCTTGCATGCAATTCATCATGGAGGTGTTTCCTCTTTCACTTTCAGGCTCAGATTATTGCATAGCCCTGCGCTATATGATTCAGCCTAACGCATAGGCCTGGCCTATGCAAGAATTCCTGCGCCGGTTCAACGCGTTACCACTGTACAACCTACATATTCTGTTGCAGAAAACGCCCCATTTTCACGTCAATGCTGCTGATGTGTTCCACCAGCCATTTCTTCAAAAAATCCAGAACCGCAGGCAGCATGTCCACTTCCTGGGCCGTAGTAGCGGTGAAATCCTTGACTTTGGAGACAAAGAAGGCGTGCTCGGCCATGTGGTCGAACAGTTCGGGATACTTGTTGCGCTTCATGTAGCGCTCTTCCGTGGCAAAATGCATGAGGGCGTATTCCTTAAGCTTGGTCACTATTTCCGGCACCACCGCCCCGTCGCCGTCAGCTGCGGCCTCATGAAGAGTGTTAAGCATGGATATCAGGGATTTATGCTGCTCGTCGACTTCGGCGACTCCGACAGAAAGGGCGTCGTCCCATTGCACAAAAGCCATATGGATGCTCCATGAGGATTATGAGGGTTGGTGATTGCCCGGCGAACCGGGAACGCAAACGCACCATGCGTACACCCTATGATTGCTCAGCACATGCCCTTGCTGCCCACGCGGCTAAAGCTCAAACCCAATGACCGCGATATCGTCGCGCCGCGATTCTTCACCCCGATGTGTTTCGATAGCTGAAAAAATGGCCTCTCCCTGCTGCGCCATGGGCAGCGCCTCCAGGGACATGAGCAGATCGGTGAAGCGCTTCTTACCGAAACTGCGCCGGGGCGAGCCGCCAATTTGGTCAATGAACCCGTCGGTGGTCAAGTAGAAACGCTGGCCCGGCTCGGCGGGGATGCTCTGGTTGGAGAACGTGGCGTCCAGGGAGACGAAGCGGTATCCGATACCCTTGCGGTCGCCCTTGACCACCTCGACCTCGCCGTCCTTCACCGTAAACAGCTGAAAGTGCGCTCCGGCAAAGGTGACTGCGCTTTTATCCGGCGGGATATAGCAGACGCCGAGCTCCAGGCCGTCGTCGGAGCTATCCTCCTGGCCGTAGTTGATGTCCTGGCTGAGCACGATCTTGACGTAGGTGTTCATCTTGCTGATGAGCCCGGCGGGGTCTCCAGGTTCGACCTCCAGGAAGGCGCGGTCCAGGGCGCCGCTGGAGATGAGGGTGATGAACGCGCCCGGCACGCCGTGGCCGGTGCAGTCGGCCAGGATGAGCAGCACGCCCCCTCCCCAGGGCCTGATCCAGTACATATCGCCGCCCACCACGTCGCGCGGCTCCCAGAGTGCGAAATGGCGGGGAAGCAGCGCTTCGAACTGCTCCGGCGCGGGGAGGATGGCCCGCTGGATGCGGCTGGCGTAGCGGATGCTGCCGGAAATGATCTCCATGGCGTCGCGCAGTCCGTCCTGGGCTTTTTTTCGCTCCGTGGCGTCCTGCCCGATGCACAAAAGGCCTCTGGGCGTGCCTGAGACATCGTCCTTAATGACCTGGTTGGTCCAGCTGATCCAGGCACGGGTTCCGTCCTTGCGCTGGTTCTCGCTTTCACTCTTCTCGTGGCGTCCTGGATCTCGGACGATGTCCCCGATAAACTCGGTCAGGCCGTCGGAAGCGGTCTCCGACTCCGGGATGAGCGCGCCCACCATGGGACGGCCTATGACCTCTTGCTGGCTGTAGCCGTAAAATGTCTGGGCGAACTCGTTGATAAAGCTGATGTTGCCATCCATATCCAGTTTAAGGATGATGCTGCTGGCGCTCTCCACCAGTTCGCGATATTTAACCTCGCTTTGCCGAAGGAGGTGCTGGGATTTCATGCGCTCGGTCATGTCCCGGAAATCCTCGATGACGCCAAGCAGTTCGCCGTCCGGCGAAAGGAACGGGGTGGCCGCCACATCGCAGTATACAGGGTCCCCGTTCTTGGTTTCGCGAATCACCGTGGTCTCGACCCGGTTCTCCCCTGCCAGAATGCGCCTGAGCGTGCAGTCTTCAGTGCCACACTCCGAACCGCCGAATTTCTCATGGCACTTAGCCCCGATCAATTCTTCGCGCGTAAAGCCGGTCAAGGCCAGAAAGGCGTCGTTGACTTTGAGGATGGTGCATTCCCGGTCATTGACGCGCATTCCGCTGGCGGCGGTGTTAAATATCTGGGTCATCTCCGCCTGGGCCAGGGCGATGGCCTTTTCGGCGCGCTGGCGTTCGGCCACTTCACGGGCCAGTTTACGGTTGGCGACAAGCACAACCGTCATGACCACGAGGCCAAGGGCCAGAAGCGCCCCGGCCACCTTGAACACCAGGCCCCAATCGGCGGAGCGCTCCACGCGCAGGTTGGTCCAGGTTTTCAGGATGGCTTCCCGGTCGTTGTCCGAGATGGCGGCAAGAGCCTTGTTGAGGATGGAGACCAACTCAGGCCAGTCCGCCCGCACGGCCATGCGCAGCTCGTAGGGAGCTTCGGCCATGCTCAGGTGCAAGGTCTCCAACCCGTGTTGGGCCATGACATAGGACACCACCACCGCATTCCCGGCATAGGCGTCGACGGTGCGCGTTGCGGCGGCTTTCAGGCCCTCCAGAGTGCTGTCGAAAAGCGCCACCTTCACGTCGGGAAAGTCGCGCCGCAGCACGGCCTCAGCCGCTGACCCGCGCAGGGCTCCCACAGTACGGCCTCCAAGCTCGGCCAGATAGTACACCAAAGGCGTTTCCGGCGAGGTGGCGATGACCATGTGGAATTTCTGAAAGGGCTTGGTGAAGAGCAGGCTGCCCTTGAGCTCCGGGGTGGGGGCGGCGCAGGGCACCAGATCGATATCCTTGCCCTTTATGCGCGTAAGCACTTCGGCCCAGGACAGCCCCTTCTCCGGGGTCATGGAGACATTCATGAGGTTGGCGGCCAGCTTGAGTACATCCACGGTCAGGCCTTCGTAGGCGCCTCCCCCTCCCAGGCTTTCGAGAGGCGGCAAATCAGGGGCAAAGCCCACCCGAATGTTCTTATGGCCCTCGATCCAGGCTCTTTCTTCGGCGGTCAGCACCAGCCCGCCTTCGTCCTTTTCATCCACCGAGAACCACTTGGCCCGCAGGACCGCGAGTTCCTCATCACTTATCTGTTTCAAGCCGCGCGCCAGCACTCCAGCCACCAAAGGCCGCGACTTGTGCACGCCGATGCGCAGGTCTCCGCCTGAGGCGTTTTCCGAAAGGGCCACCTGGAGATTGGGTATGCGCCCCTGGCGCTGGAGGTTTCCGAAGGGAATAAGCCAGGTCACGTGGGCGTCGCTTGTGCCTTCCAACACGCGGGTAAGGCCTTCACGGTCGTCCTTGACGATCTCCAGGGAGCCGTCTTTGACCATGTCGCGGATGCGTTTTTCTATGGGCGTGCGCTCGGTGATGGTCACCCGCTTGCCCGCCAGGTCTTCCCAGGCACCGATATCCGTGCGCCCGCCACGGGTAACGGCGATCACAGGATCATAGGCATAGGGTTCAGTGAACAACAGGGACGCTTCCCTCTCCGGCGTCCGGGAGGCCGAGAGCAGACCATCGACCTCGCCACTCATGGCACGCTCCACAGTGGAGGGCCAGCTCTTGTGGAAAACCGGCACGATCTGCACGCCGGTGCGTTTGCTCAAAAGGGCCATCAAATCGGCGTTGAACCCGGAATAATGCCCTTGGGAGTCGACGATATCCATGGGCTTGATGAAATCGGTAACAGCCAGGCGGACGACCGGCCTGGTAGCGAGCCAGGCCTTTTCTTCGGGAGTGAACAGGGCGTCCTTGCGCCGCTCCCAGTAGCGGTCCTGAGGGGCCGTGAACCAGCGGCGTTCGACCTCGGCCAGGGCCGCCAGCGGAATCCGGGACATGCCCTCGTCGATGCGCGCAGCCAGGGCCGCATTTTCCTTGGTCACTCCCGGATGGACGGCGTTGGACAGCACGGCCCCCGGAATGCGCTCGACCTCGCCCTGGGCCATCATACGGGCGATGGCCATATCCATGGTTGGCGTTTCCTCAAAAATTGCGCGGATCTCCCCGTTGAGCAGGGCGAAAAGCGCGTTGTCGTCACTGGGAAATTCCACCATCCTGACAGTGGGGAAATTCGTGGCGAGCCAGGCGGATTGGAACGTATCTGCCAGAACGCCCACGCGTTGTCCGGCGAGATCGTCCAAACTCTCCGTGCCAGCATCCTTGGAGAGATGGTACAAACCGGTGTTGATCTCGAAAATCTGGCCGGTAAACGCCATCCAGGCTTCCCGTTCTGGGCTCTTGAACAGGCCCGAATGGATGTCGGCCTTGCCGCTTTTAACCGCCTCCACTGTTTCAGGCCAGGAGAGCGGGACGAACTCCACCGGAGTCTTGGTGGTTTCGCTCCAAAGCGTCCAGATATCGATGAACAGACCCGTGAGCTTGCCCGTAGCGGAAACGTACGAGAAGGGGGCGTAATCATTGAAAACAGCGATGCGCAACGGCTTCGGCCCGGAGGGATTGGCCGCGTCCCCGGCAGCCGGGGCTTGGGACGGAAAAACCAGAAACGCCAGAAGAGCGACAGCCCAGGTGAAGCGAGAAAGAGTGGTGAGCCCCATACAGTAATCCCTTGAGCCTTCACGAAAGGACCGTTCAGAGTTTCCGTCTCCAGCCTGATCGCCTGATGCGTGGCCCAAGAACCTGTCTTTGATTGTTTTTTTTACCTTGAACTGTCAAGGCTTCAAGGTCAACCCTGTACACAAAATCCCGACGATCCCCATTTCGGTGCAGGCCAGAGGCGGAAGGTTTACATGCCGGAGGCAAAGGTTTAATTTGCAATCAACGGCACTTTCCCGTTTCGCGTGCGCAGTCAATATTGGCTCGTCTGAGGGTCTCCCCCCTCCCGCGCTGACACACTCTTCAGATCACAGGCAGGAGGCCATCATGAATAAAACTCCTTACTGGATTTTCCTCAGCATTGAAGCGTGTTTGTGCTTCATTGCCCTCAAGAAGCTCGCCCCGCTGGCCATCAAAAGCGGCAGCATCGCCAAACTCGCAGGCGTTGTTGTGGCGGTTGTTCCCTGGAGCCTCGTGGTCGGCGCAGGGTATTATTCCTATAAAAAGCTTTCCGGTTTTGCCGCAGCCAGACAGGCGGCCCGTGCTGGCGGCCCGCAGAATTTCTCCAAATAACCGCTAGCGCACCAGCACTTCCACCCGGCGATTTTTGGGTTCGTGGACGCCCGGCGCGGTGGGCACCAGAGGGTCGTTGGGACCGAAGCCGCGCACGCTCAGCACATCCGCATCGGCCCCCGCTCGTAAGAGCAGCTTCCGTACCGTTGCCGCCCGTGACTGAGAAAGCCGCTCGTTGTACGGTCGGTCGCCCGTATTGTCGGTATGCCCGATGATGCTGACGCGCGCCACCGGCCTCCCCTTGATTTCCCCAACAATTGCAGGGATCAGTTTGAGCGAGGCTTGGTCTGGGTCAGCCGATTCGGAGCCGAAATACAGCAGAAAACTCTCCGGCTTTTGCGGCGCTGCAGCCAGAGCCTGGCCGAAATTCTTGGCGATGGTTGCCTGGTCCATGATCTTCGGGGTTGAAATCTTCTTGGACACGCTGACGAATTCGTCTGCGCCCTTGAGCGTCAGCTTGTCGTTGGACGCAGTGATGTCCACCGTGCCCACGTGGCCGTTGTCGTCAGGCACGAGGACGACGGTGGTCTTTGCCCCGCAGGCGCTCAGCGCCAGCAGCAGCAGGAGGGACCCGATGCATGTTTTCATTCGTGCCTCCTATTGAGCCTTGACGAGTATCTTGGTGCCCCGGATGCCCAGAGTGGCCAGGGGAGTGGAAACATTCATGGATTGCGGTTCGAGTTTGGCCATCTTGCCGGTGGATATTGCCGCCACGCCTTTGCGCAGCAGCATCTCCATGCCGTACTGCTTGTCCTGGGGCTCGAAGACATAACTGTCCACCCGCAACTCGGAATCAGCCCCCAGGGAAATACGTGAGCCGTCTGAAAAACTCAGGCCAGCCGAGCTGTTGGGGCCTGTGGCCAGAAGATCGCCTGTCTCCAACTGCCCACCTGCGAGGGCCGGGCTTTTTGCGTCCGCCCGCAAGACCGTTACAGTTCCAGAAACGTTCATGATGTCCGCAGCAGGGTCTGCCGCAAAGGCCGGAGCGCAAAAGAGCAGAAAGGCGAACATCAACGAGGTAAGGGCGTTCATATTCCTGCCGTATCCCTAGGTTGGAAGGATGGCGCGAAACCTTGGCTGCGCCGGAGATGGGGAAGGCTCAACGCAAACGCGGCGGTCTGTCAAGCGTTTGCGCGCTTCACGGCTCCCAAGGCCAGACACGCACACATGTGGATCATCGCCGATCTCTTTCTTTCAGTTGCTCAACGCCATGGGAACGCTTGCCCTCAAGGGCTGCTCCACCCTGGCCAAGACGCTGAAACAGGCCAACGCCTTCAAAGAATACTCGTTAGCTTTATTTTCCAGAGATACCGGCCCGCCCATCCTCGGACAACGTGGCGGTCATGCTTTTAAACCGCACCTGGGTGTTTGGCCCATACATTGTGAATGCGGAATAGCCCTGAAAGACCATGCTGATCTTCACATCGACGCTCGAGCCCCCTTGAGGCAAGGCAATACGGCCTTGTATTGTTTCTGACCTTGCCTGATTTCTTCTCTCAAGCGTCGTCCACATTCCTTGACCTGTTCTGTATTGGACAATGACTTCGTTTCCTTCCCTGAAAACTGACGAGTGTATGACGAGATCAAGCACTGGATGTTGTGACTTTCCATCGCATACGAACCGGAAAGTACACTCGCCAGGGACATTGGCGTAAGAGGGGGAGAGGAAGAACGACCCACCATCGACACGTTGTCCGTCGTTCTCAAGGGCAAGATTCAGCCCCTGAAAGCTGAGACATCTTGCCAGAACATCTTCTGGTTGTGCGGTGATCTTTACAGTATTTTCAGCATTATCCAAGCGTATCGATCTGCTTCTCGAATATTTTTGCAAATACAAATCTAAACTGCCGACCTTTGTTTGAAACAACGCAGGGATCTCCAAACCGGACGTCTTGTTCACTGCACAACAGTCCGTGTGCTTCCAATCACTGGATTTTGTAAAATAAAACAAAAGCACTTCTAAATCGTTCTCAGAGAGATTCCGTTGGGAGCACCCCTGTCTCCGGCACGGCAAATCCGTATACCATGACACGGCATTAGCATCCATCTGATCGTCATACGCTGCTACGATACCGGGAGAAGTGAACGAATTCATGAATTCAGCCACCACCTTGTACCTGTCATTTGGCCCATAGAGATCAGCGGGGCTTTTGTTGGGAGAGTAAAAGTACTGACTATCAACAAGAAGGAAAGCACTCAGGAAAAGAACCGAACTCCACACTGCAAGTTTTTCTGCCCGAAAAGCATGAAAGAGGCTAAAAATGGCGTACGAGGCCAGGCAGATCGACACAGGAAGCAAAAATGATATATGCACTGCGGTAAAATGCGCGGAATATCCTCCAAGAATCAACGCTGCAATCGTTGTTAGCATCACTGACGCGAGCAACCATCCAACACGATTCTTGTTCATTGCAAGCATTATAAGTGATAATACAATTAAGGCGGCTGTAACTCTCCAAATTGATTCTACACCCTGATATCCTAAGAATAAATATTCTTTGAAGACGGCAAAAAAATGCTCAGCAGATTTTCCTGCGCTAGCACGGTGCGAAATCCATGGATCAATTCTGATAAATCTTGCATGTACAAAAAACACAACCGATGGAATTAAACAAAACGATCCAAAGACAGAATATTTAACCATAATATTCCACGATGCGCGTGATCTTTGGCATATTTTCAACAGAAAAATGCTCAACACCTGTGAGGCGAAAAACAATATTCCTGAGAAGTGAAAAGCTGCAAAAACAAAGTTGCACATTGAAGGAACAACTACGGAAGTCTGTCTCCCTCGCCTTACAGCGCGAGCAAGATAGGTGACGATGATTATAGATGCCAACAGCGTTATGCCATAGGGCCTGGACTGCCGCGAAACCCATATATGGAGGGGATTAAACGCGCACATGGCCATGAAAAGATGCCCGAAATGCCTGCTATCCAACAGCACGCGCCCGAGCCTGTACGCATAATGGAGGGCGATGATGCCGCAGAGCGCCGAAGGAAGTCTGAGCCAGGTGTCACTCGCGCCAAAATACAGTTGAGCATGTTTGAACAGATAGTATCCAGGCGGGTGCACCTCGACAGTCCAACAAAGATCGAAAATATAGTGCAATGAAAACGATGCATTCAGGGTTGAGAGCATTTCGTCAACCCACTGCCCCTGTGTTCCGAGCCCATATAGCCGCAGTGCGCTCCCAGAAAGTATTATTGCGGCATAAACAGGATCAATCGCACGTAGTCCTGCGCGGTTAAATCGTATTGACATAATACTTTATAACCTAATATTTGTTATGCATTAAAATGCGTGACCCACGACACTTTCTCCAGAATCTTCCACAGCAAGAGCCTCGACTCTTAGTGAGTAACTACACATGCTACAGTAAATTTCTATCTGAGCTAGCATTGTACAAGCAAACAACTTAAACACGCAACTACTACACTATGCCCATGTTATAATACATCATCATGCAGACCATCACGCCATCAACAGACGCAGTAAACACCGCTCCCTGTATGCTGGCACAGGAATTGCCCACGGCTACAATTCATCTTGCATACTACTACGGACAGCACAGCCACCTTTGCGACGACATACCCCGCTCCAGGCGTCCAACTGCCCAACCAGTTGATAACGCGGAATAAAACATTGCCCCGTATCCAGCAAGCGAAACAGCTGACCCTGCTCTTTCCCGCAAACGCCGCCCCGAACCCTCCACACAACCCACTGCCTGACTGCTCCGCCTGACTGCAAACACTTGGAGTTCAAGATTTTCCTGTCCAAGGAAACATCCTTGTATTTGGAGTTGCTATTCGCTACAGAGAACATGCCAACATGCATCAGGAGGACTTGGAGTTACTCCGTGGATCTTATGGAAGCATCCTGTTACAATATCCACTTTATCGGAAATTAAACCCATGACACTACAAGCTCAGTTTGACCAAGTGATTGCCAATTCAGCTTTTCGGAAAAATATATTCAACATGATCCCAGCGGAATCGAAGCGCATTCTTGATTTTGGGTGCGGCAACGGTGCATTGTTGCTTCGTCTCATGAGAGATAAACAATGCTCAGAACTTTACGGCGTGGAGTTGAACAAGCCTGAATCCGCACTGGTGAAAAATGCGGCGACTAAACTTTGGCATATCAACATTGAAAATGATTTCGCCCCATTTGAGCCGTACAAGGGATATTTCAACTACATCATCCTGCATGACGTGGTGGAGCATCTCTATGATCCCTGGCACACCCTCCCCAAAATCCGCTCGCTCTTGGCCGACGGCGGCAAGATCCTGCTGGCTACGCCGAATTTCCAGTATTGGGCGCTCCAGCACGAAGTCATGTCCGGGCGTTTTCCCTATGGACCGGGGTTGTGGCACACCGGGCATATCCGCTGGTACACTCCGGCCAGCCTGATTGAGCTCCTGGTGATCGGGGGGCTGTCCATCAACACGCTGTACCTGGAAATTCCCGAGAAGATTGATCTGGACCGTTACGCCAACTCCCAACCGGTAACCTCCTTTCAGATTCCGCCCCCGGAATTCCAGGCAGGCTTTGCTCCTGAAGATATCTACACCATCACCTACGGCGCAGACATGGCCAGTTATGCCCCGGTGTTCTACGCCCACAAATTGCTGGCGGATTGCGGCAAGGGCACGCTCTATTTTCCCCCCGCGCCCACCATCAACAACTGCCCACGGCTTCTGAAGATGCGCGAGAATATCAACAATCCCTACGGCATCTACAATCCGCCCCCGCTGACGCCACTCATGGGCGACTGGAACTGAACCCCCGGCCCGACGATGCGACGGGGGTTGGTGTGCTGACACTCCACGTCCTTGCGTTTTGAATATCGCGCCATTCCCTCGCCAGGGTGCCCCCCGCGCCCAACCGCAAGCCTGCGACGGATCAGCCCGGGACATCCTCCAGTGCAGCGATTTCTTCCGCGGTGGCCGGGGCGATCAGGGGGCGATCAGCTTCCAGAAACGTTTTGAAGTCTCCTGCTGATACCGGCGGGCTGGCCAGATAGCCTTGGAAACTCCCGCAACCCTGAGCGTGCAGATAGGCCAGTTGCAACCTGTCTTCCACGCCCTCGGCCACGACATCCAGATTGAGCACACGCGCCATGGCGATAACCGAAGCGGCAATGCCCCGACTGTCGGGATCGCCTGGAAGCTCGCGCACGAAGGAGCGGTCGATCTTGAGGCCGCTCACCGGCAAGCGTTTGAGATAGGCCAGGGAGGAATACCCTGTCCCAAAATCGTCGAGAAGTATCTCGACACCCATATCCCGCACACGCCGCAGACGCTCCGCAGAGATGTCCAGGCTGGCGATCAGGGCTGATTCAGTGATTTCCAGGTGAAAATGTCCCTGGGGAAGCTGGTGCTCGTCAAGGGCCTTTTCGATGATCCCCTCGAAATTCTGCTGGCTGAACTGCTTGCCGGAAATGTTCACCGCCATGGTCAGGGGAGCAAAGCCCATGTCCCTCCATATTCTGGCTTGTTTGCAGGCCTCGGCGATAACCCAGGCACCAATGGGCATGATGAGCCCGGTTTCCTCAGCCACGGGGATGAACTCGTTGGGCCCCACGTAGTGGCCTTCCCTCCTCCATCGCAAAAGGGCCTCGGCCCCCTGTATCCTACCGCTGGCAAAATCCACCACGGGTTGGTAAAATAATTCAAACTCGTCGCGATCGAGCGCTCCGCGCAGAGCGATCTCCAGGGTCAGACGGTCTTTAGCCTGGATATCAAGCGCCTGCGTGAAGAAATGGACCGCACCTCCGCCCTGTTTCTTGGCCCGGTACATGGCCAGATCCGCCTTGCGAAGCAGGTCCGCAGGGTCGTTGCCGTCGTCGGGACACAGGGTCACCCCCACGCTGGCGGTGGTCACCACTTCGTAACCCTCCAGGAGGAAGGGCTGTCCGATGGCGTCCACGATGCGCCGGGCTATGCTCAGGGTATCGTCGGGTTCGCCTGCCTCGGGCAGGATGACGATGAATTCGTCTCCGCCCTGGCGATAGACGGTATCCATGTCGCGGGCCGAGTTTTTGATGCGTTCGGCGGTCTCTTTGAGCACCAGGTCACCCTTGCCGTGGCCCAGGCTGTCGTTGACGCCCTTGAAGTTGTCCAGATCCAGGAACAAGAGGGCCAGCCTGGACCCCTGCCTCCGGCTTTGAGTGATGGCCATGCCCAGCCTGTCCTCGAAGAGCAGGCGGTTGGGCAGCCCGGTCAGTGCGTCATGACTGGCCAGGAACTCGATGGTGCGTTGTTGGCGCTTGATCTCTGTGATGTCGCGAAAGACCGAAACATAGTGGACGTGTTTTCCCTGCGGGTCCTTGATGGCGCTGATGGTGGACCACTCAGGGTAGGTTTCCCCGTCCTTGCGCCGGTTCCAGACCTCACCGGACCAGTGCCCTTCGCGCAGAAGAGCCTCCCACATGTCCTGGTAAAACTCGTCGGGATGCCGGTCCGATTTGAGCAGCCGGATATTGCGGCCGATGATCTCTTCCGGCTGGTATCCGGTGATGGCGGTCAGGGCGGGGTTGACCCGTTCGACCACGCCGCCGGGGTCGGTGACAACGATGCCCTCCATGGAGTTCTCGAACACCTTTCCCGCCAATTTCAGGTCATGGGTCTTGGCTTCGATATCGCTGAGCAGGAGGTTGTAGGAGGCGGCCACATCGCCCAACTCGTCGTTGCTGGACCAGGCCAGAGGCACGCGGGCATCGGTCTGGGTATTGCGGTCCAAGGATTTCTTGAGGTGGCCAAGGGGGATGCCTATCTGGAAGTGGACCACCAGGGAGCAAGCCAGCACAAGGATACCCACCATAAGGGCCAGGGTCTTCAAACCGTCTTCAAGCCGAGAAGCTGCCGTGGCCCGCAAACGCCCGTCGTGGTAGACCACCTCCAGACGACCCAGGGTGAAGGTTTCGCCGTTGACGGTGCGGGTGAGAACGGTGCTTGCGGACATGGTGTGGGCGTAGCCGTGGACCTCCAGGCCCTTAGCCTGAGCCAGCATTCCGCCCTCGGCGTCGTAGAGCGTGGCCGACAACAGGTCGGCATGGGGTTCGAAGCTGCGGAAAAGGCGGTCGACGTTTTCCTGGTTGAAGGTCCAGATGGCCTCGGACAACTGGACGGACTGGGTGGAAAGGAAGATCTGCATCCTTTCGCGCAGGGCGTTCTCCTCCCGCTGTTCGAGCACGCTGTATTGCCAGGCGAAAAGAATCGCCGCCGCCAGAAGAGAGAGGGTAAGCGCCGGGGCCAGAACCTTGAATGTCAACGGCACTCGCAGGCTCCGCTTGCCACGCTGGTTGGATGCGGTTTGGATTCCCTCCGTAATACTCATGGTCCCGTTGCCTTTTCAGCGGCCTCAAGGGCTGCAAGGCTTTGGTCGATCTCCAGAATTTTCTCCTTCCGCGCTTCTTCGCCAAGCTTCGGGTCGCCCAGAGCCCGCTCCTTGAGGGTGAACAACTCCAGCCTGCGGAGGGGCAGCAGTTGACTGTTGCCGGATTCACGAAAGGCCTGCCGCCCTACATCCTGGAGCACCGCGCGCTCGTGCTCCAGACGTTGCGGATTCTTGCCGGGCCGGTCTTGGCCGTAGCCCAGCAGAAATGCCCGGATGGCCGACTTGTCCCCATCCGGCAGGTCCGTGCGCCACACGATGGGGTCGGAAGGGATAAGCGGGGAGTTCCAGATGACCCGCACCTGGGAAAACATGCCCGGATGTTTGGTTTCCATGCGTTTCATGTCGAAACTGTTGTTTGCGGCCACATCCGCGCGGCCCTGGACCACAGCCAGAAAATTTTCTTCGTGGCTGCCCCGGATGAGCCGTTTGAACGCTTTGCCCGGGTCAATCTGGTGATGCGAGAATATGTAGTACGAAGGCACCACATATCCCGAGGTGGAGTTAGGGTCGCCCAGGCCGAAGGTGATGGAAGAGGCGTTTTTAAGCACGTCCTCCACGTTCGTCAGCGAAGAATCGGCCCGGGTGATCAGCTGCGCAGAATACCCCGTTTTACCGCCCTCCTCCACGCCGATGAAGGCTACTTCACACTGGGCCTGGTCCACGGCCACAATGGCGGCCTTGTTGCCGAGCCAGGCCAGTTGAGCCTTGCGGGTCTTCAAAGCCCATACGGCTCCAGAGTAATCCGGGAAGGCCAGAGGTTTGACCGTTAAGCCGGTGGCCTCGGACATGTCCGCCAGCAAAGGGTTCCAGATGGACAGCAGGGTGTTGGAGGATTCCGTGCCGATAAGGGCGAAACCGATTTCACCCCCCCTGGCGTGGCACGGAAGCAGGCACGCCAAAAAGGTCAGGAACGCCAGGAAACAGGTTTTCGCCATAGGGACACCACCTTGTACGACTTTTCGGCGGCTTGGCCAAGGCCCCCGGCCGGAACAGCCCACTGCGGCAGGCAAGACGTAAGGCTTTGCCTGAGCCGCAATAATTACCATTCGTGTAGAATGTTGGGCTGAATAAGGCAACCTGTACCGGCACATGCCTTGCGCAACACAACGCTGCACCCGACCGAAGACTGGTGAGGCAAGATGGTCTGGCGTGGCACCCTCGAAATTCATTCACCCGCATGACGGAAGGGGGGCGGCGCAATAATGGTCGCGACCACCCGCCAGCGCATGAGAGGACGTTGCGTCAAAAGGCCTTGGCCGCTGTCTGGAGTCCCGCTCGAAAGTCTGGAGGAGTTGCAGGGACGCCCCCTTCATGCGTGCCGGGAGTGGCATTCCCTCTTGAGCTGCGCCAAGGCCTGATAGGCGGAACGGAGCCCGTCAAGGCTGCCGGTGCTCAAGGCGGCTTCAAAATCATCGGTCAAGTTCCTGTAGGCCTCGTAGTATCCTTCGCCTTTCCCCTGGTACTCGATCATAAGCCGGGAGTCGGCAATGAAACTCCGCGCCTCCAAAGAGGGAGGAAGCTGACCTGCGGACAAGGCATGGCCTATGGATTTGAAGGTCTGCTTCATATGTTTTTTGAGCGACGTGTATTTGGGAACGGCCGTGTCCGTAGCACCTTGAGCATCCCCTTCGCCGGAGACAGGCTGGCCGCCGGAGGCGCTCTGGGGCGTGCCGGAAGGCCTGGGATATTTCGCCGAAAGCTTCACCTGGACGGAGCCGTCAGGGTTCTGCCTGAGCGACACTTTAAGCTTTCTGAATCCTTCAAGATCCACCGGGGGTTCTTCGCTAAGATACTCCCCCCGCTCGAAACTCTCCGCCAGGTTCATCAGCCAGGCTGAAAGCCCGGCCCGGTCCATGCTCAACTCCATCCTTCTTTTCCCGTGCATACCCAACCTCCCGCGCGTGGCGTCTGTAAGCAGTCCGCCCATAGCACGTTGTACCGCATGCTACAACGGCCATGCCTCGGTTTTACGACAGCCGCAGCCCACCCTTACGTCTCCAAACCTTCACATGACAGTCTTCCAAGAGACATGCGCCCATGGGATGTGCTTGCCCACGCGTCAGTCGGGCGGGCAATGCCCCCGCTTCTTTCCCGCCAGAATCGCACAACCATGCCGTCTTTAACGCCGCCGGACAAGGACACCTATGAAAATCAAAGGCATCATCTTCGACGTCAACGGCACCCTGATCAACATCCACACCGACGAGCACTACAGCAAGATCTACCGGTTCATCAGCCGTTTTTTGTCCTACCAGGGCATCAACGTCCACCATGGAGCCCTCAAAGAAGAGTACTTCCAGCTCATTCGCGAACAGCGCCACTCCAGCCGCGAGGAGCACCCGGAGTACGACGTGCAGGAGGTCTGGCGGGAGTTCCTGCGCAGGCGGGCGCATGAGGGCTTCGGCCTGTGCGAGGCCAAGATCGGGCAAATGTCGGTGTTTCTGGCGGAGCTGTTCCGGGGCATTTCCCGCCGCCGTCTGGAACTCTACCCCGGCGTTCGCGAAACCCTGGACGATCTGCGCTCCAGCCGTCGGCTGGCGGTGCTCTCCGACGCGCAAAAGGCCTGGGCGCTTCCCGAACTGCGCACCGTGGGCATCGATTCCCATTTCGAGCACTTCGTCATCTCCGGCGACCACGGCTTCCGCAAGCCGGACCGGCGGCTCTTCGAGATGGCCCTCTCCAAAATGGGGCTGGCT
Organism: Desulfovibrionales bacterium; assembly: GCA_038248065.1. Taxonomy (GTDB): domain Bacteria; phylum Desulfobacterota; class Desulfovibrionia; order Desulfovibrionales; family Desulfovibrionaceae; genus Fundidesulfovibrio. The sequence continues at coordinate 20,461 of JBBRUD010000011.1, forward strand.
CCCTGGGAAGCGCTCTACGTCGGCAACGACATGTACCGGGACGTGTTCGGCCCCAAGCGCCTGGGCATCAAAACCGTGTTTTTTTCATCCAATCAGGGCAGAAAACACATGGACAACGTGGAGCCGGATTACGTCATACACAATTTTTGGGAACTCAGGCAGGCCGTGGATTTCTTTGAACACACCTGTTGATCTGCCGCCGTACGCAAAGCCAGGGGCGACCGATGATGCTTTCCGTCCCGCGTTCACCCCGGCGGGCTGTTCCTTCGAGCGTTGACCGAAGCGGCATGTGAGCCTATTGGCTCAGCAGGGAGGGCGAGCCGCCCTCCCTTACTTTGCCGCCTTCGGCCAACCGCCGCGCGATGCGCTTTCCATCACCCAGCAGGAGGCTCACTCTCTCCTGATACGCGCACCCGGCCTACCCAAGAACAGGTTTGCACATGACGCCCGCCACCCAATCGACCATACCCGCTGAAACCCGCCTTGCCGACTACCGTCCGCCGGTATTCCTGGTGGATACGGTGGACCTGGATTTCGACATCCGCGACCCCCTCACCCGCGTGACCGCGCGCCTGGCGCTGCGCCGCAACCCCGACAGCCAGGACAGCCACGCCCCGCTGGTGCTCAACGGCGAAGGGCAGCACCTGCTGGCCGTGCGCGTCAACGACCGTGAGCTTGCGCCCAGTGAATATGCCCTTACGGACAAAACCCTCACGCTCCCCACCGTGCCGGACGAAGCCGTCATTGCAATTGAAAGCACCAACTCCCCGGCTGAAAATACCGCGCTGCAAGGCCTGTACGCCGCCGGTCCGCTGCTGTGCACGCAATGCGAATCCGAAGGTTTCCGGCGCATCACCTACTTCCCGGACAGGCCGGACGTGCAGTCCACCTACCGGGTGACCATTCATGCGGACGCGCAGACCTATCCGGTGCTGCTCTCCAACGGCAACCTGGTGGCAACCGGGCAGGAAGGCGAAGGCCGCCACTTCGCCCAGTGGGAAGACCCCTTCCGCAAGCCCTGTTACCTCTTCGCCCTCGTGGCAGGCAGGCTGGACAAAGTGACGGACCATTTCGTCACCCAATCGGGCCGCAAAATCCTGCTGGAGATCTACACCGAACCCGGCAAGACCCAAGAGACCGAATTCGCACGGGTCGCGCTGCACAAGTCCATGCGCTGGGATGAACAACGCTTCGGCAGGGAATACGATCTGGACCGGTTCATGATCGTCGCTGTCAGCTATTTCAATTTCGGGGCCATGGAAAACAAAGGGCTCAACATCTTCAACGACGCGCGCGTTCTCGGCCGCGCCGAGACCGCCACCGACGCCGACATCGCCTTTTTTGAGCGCGTGGTGGGCCACGAATACTTCCACAACTGGTCCGGCAACAGGGTGACCTGCCGCGACTGGTTCCAGATCACCCTGAAGGAAGGCCTGACCGTCTTCCGCGAGCAGGAATTCGTCGGCGATATGAACAGCCCCTCCCAAGAACGGCTGCATGCGGTCATGGTGCTCCGGCGTGCGCAATTCCCCGAAGACGCGGGTGCCATGGCCCACCCCATCCGCCCGGCCAGCTATCAGGCGGTGGAAAACTTCTACACCTCCACCGTGTACAACAAGGGCGCGGAGGTTATCCGCATGCTCCAGACATTGGTGGGCCGCGAGGGCTTCCGCAAGGGGATGGACCTCTATTTCCAGCGCCATGACGGACACAGCGCCACCTGCGAGGATTTCGTCTCGGCCATGGCGGAAGCCAACTCCGTGGATCTGACCCAGTTCCTGCGGTGGTACAGCCAGGCAGGCACCCCGGTGCTGGACGTGACCTCGCGCTACGACAAAGCCATGAGGGAATTTTCATTGACCGTCAGGCAAAGCTGCCCTCCGACGCCCGGCCAACCGGTGAAAAAGCCCTTCCATATGCCCCTGAGCCTGGGGCTATTGGACGCAAGCGGCCGCGAGCTGATGGGCACCACAGTGCTCGCTCTGACCCAGCCCGAAGAGACCTTCGTGTTCCGCGAAATCGAAAGCAAACCCATTCCGTCGCTGCTGCGCGGCTTCTCGGCCCCTGTGCGCCTGAACTTCACCGCCACAGATGACGAGCTGCTGGTCATCATGGGCTACGACACCGACGGCTTCAACCGCTGGGACGCGGCACAGAAACTCTTCACCAGCCACGCCCTTTCGGGCGAAGCCCTGCCGCCCGCGTTTCTGGCCGCCCTGCGCAACGTGCTGCTGGACAGGAACCTGGATGCAGGAACCAAGGCCATGACGCTTACCGTGCCCGGCGAGGCGGAATTGGGCCTGGCTCTGGTGGCGCTGGGCCAGCACATCGACCCGGTGGAGGTGTACCGCAAGCGCCAGGAGGTCATCCTGGCGGTGGCCAAGGGTCTGACCGGAGCCCTTTGGAAAACCTATGACGCCATAGGCAAGACCCTGGACGAACAGGCCAGCGACGGCGTGGCGCGCGGGGAACGCAGCCTCAAAAACCTCTGCCTGGCCTACCTGCACAAGGCCGAACCCGAAAAAGCGGCCCCCCTTGCGGCGGCAGCAGTGTCGGATTCGCGCAATATGACCGATAAGGTTGCCGGACTGGACATCCTGGTGGATGGCGACACGCCCTACAAAGACGCGTCCCTGGCGCTGTTTGCCGAAACGTTTGGCAACAACCCCTCCATCATGGACAAGTGGCTGGGCGTTCAAGCCGGGGCGCGCCGCCCCGAAGTGCTCGCCAAGGTCATAACGTTGATGTCGCACCCGGCCTTCACCCTGGGCAACCCCAACCGCGTGGCAGCGCTCATCGGCGGTTTTGCCGCCAACCCTCTGGGGTTTCATGCCCCGGACGGCTCGGGCTACCGCTTCGTGGCGGATATGGCGGCAAAGCTCGACGCCATCAACCCCTCGGCGGCGTCGCGGCTGGCCAAGGCCTTCCTGCGCTGGCGCGATTTCGACGCCGGTCGCGGGCAGCTCATGAAGGAGGCGCTCAAGCGTCTGGCCGCAGTTGAAACCCTTTCGCCCAATGTGCGCGAGGTGGTGTCCAAGGCCCTTGAAGCCTGATGCCCACGGCGGGGCGCTCCCTTGAGGCGCGCCCCGCCGCATCCCGCAGCACCGTTCTGTGATGGCCTTATGAAGAAAAATAAGGCAGTACCCCTTCCGGCAGACATCGCACTTTGCAACCGGCCCAACGAGCAGGCTGCCGCCGTGGGCGTATGGACCTCCTCGACTGCACGAGAAGCGTACTCCAATGAACCATGCCACCCCCTCTAGACAATACAGCTGCAATGATCCTGCACCTGCTTGCGGACGATGGAGCGCAATCGCGGGATCGCTGCTCTTGTCGCTAACGCTCTCCCTGCTTTTGTTCTTCAAGTCTTACACCATCAACACTCAACTCTGCTTGATTTTCTCTCTCTGTGTTTCCATAATTACGTATTTTTTCATATTCAAGGCTGAAGATATACTCAATCCCAAGAATAAGTCACTTGCATTCAGGCTTGGTTCATTGGGCATACTCATTGCAATAGCATTGATTTGCCGCCCATTAACTGATTTCTCTTGGAGCATGACAGACGACCACATGATCTTGCCCCTGCTGGACGACGCGAACCGCATGAGTTTCTCGCACTTCTTGCACTACATCAGAGACAATGAAGAGCTTGGCGGGATACTGAGCAATGCGAGCGGACGGTTCAGACCATTTTTCATGGCCATGTATGGCCTCCAGGCTCTTGTGTTTGGGGACAATATACACCTTTGGTACACAGTGAATTTTCTCCTGTTTTCAGCTTCCATTGTGCTCATGCTCCTGTCATTCAAGCATGTTTTCGGTGGCGTGCTCTCCCTCTTTGCCTCAGCCGCAGTCTTAACCTTCCTTCAGTGGCACTGGATGTTCAGGGATACTGGATTATCCGAGATATACTGCGTCATAGGAATTTCTTCTTTAGTTTATATTGTGATCACAAACTTTTCAAACAACAACATCTCTTTAACTACTTATACCTTACTGACCTTGGCACATTTTGTAGCCATTGGCTCAAAAGAGCCTTTCTTGTGCATAGCTATATTGCCCTTGGGATTCCTGCTGAGATGCTGCATACTGCAAAAGCATAAAGTATTGGCTTTTGCAGCAACTGGGTTGAATTCTCTTATGTTCACTTATGTAAGTTTCGGCATACTGAGGACGCTTCACCTCCGTGGAGCAGATTTTTACGGAAAGAGCATTTCTCTACAGGGAGTGTTGTCGTCTCTTCCAGAATATATCACTGACTATATCGAGATTTCCCGCCTTGGAATCTTTCTACCGCTTGCTATCGTCGTTTATTTCCTGCACAAAATGCTTTCCAGGCAAACTCTAACGGCCCCCGAACAATTGTCCGACAGGGCAACGTTCGTAGGCATTACGGTCTGCATTCTGCTGATAGGATTTGCCCAGTATGTTTTTTACCATGGCGACATTCGCAACCAGCATTATTCGATCATTTTTTCCGCGATCCCCGTCCTGATGTGGCTTACCCTGGCATGGCTCTTTCTGAAGGCCTTCACATCCATGCCCTCAGCATCTTTGACGCCGTTGTCCAAAGCAAGCGTGCTCTTTTTATTGTGTTACTTTATAACTTCTACCCCATCTGCCTCTCGGTGTATTTTGCAAATATACCATGACAACAGCCATAGTTACTTCAAGGCTCTCCAAGAATTGTCCTTATTATTGAAGAACCATCCCAACAAGCCTCTCGTGCTCTGCACAGGCAATACGAACGAGCTTGAACGTATCCTTAGTCCTGCGATATATCTCAAGAAGTATTTTCATGTTTCTAATGACATTACACTCATGGTTGAAGGGATGGCCCCTAACCTGAGATCGCAGCGTTCCGTGACCAATCCAGCATCTCAAGAATTGTCTGAAAAAGGCTTTCTGGACATTACTCTACCATGGAAGTCCGGTTATTCTACAAACAGCATACGGGCGGGAGTTTTCATCGATACCAATCCGACAGGTTGTTACCTTGGAGGACTACAGCCTCATGAAGTTCCAGTCAGAACGGTTTTGATCGTTCTGGACAAGTAAAATTTTTTGTAGCTCTCTTCACCCATCGACGCCCTCCAATCACTGCATTCATGCAGGACTTTCATGCTCAGGTCCATTTTCAACCTGGCGCGAATCCACCATCGTTCCCTGCTGGTGGCCATGCCCTGCCTCTTGAGGAATTACCCACGTCCTGCATGGCGATGAGACCAGCACGGTCAGTAGAAATCTACAACCCGTCATATTACGTTCAACAACCCCGCCTACAATAGTTCTTGAACGCTCGCTACGCGCCTTCATCCTTCCTGGCACGTCCATCTGCATTTGTGAACGATTCAAGCGATGTTTATTACCTTGTGACGCAATCATCATGCTTCGCCACCAAGAGGAAAGGACTTGGATTACCCCTGGAAGTGTGGAAAAAGAGCCTGACGGAGAACTGGAGGATTTATATGGCGATCATCGAATGGAAGGACAGTATGGCTATCGGCATTTACAATATCGACAAGCAGCACAAGGAGTTGGTTGCCCTTATCAACGACATCGATGAGGCAGCGGACCAAGAGGCCACACAAGCTGCGCTTTCCGGGCTAATACGCCGCTTCTTTGACTATACTATGAACCATTTCCGCGACGAAGAATCTCTTATGGACCATGAGACCTACCCGCAATACTTTCAGCAAGTCTACGAACACACCTTGAGTGCGCGCAAAAAGCGTTCGATTTTCACGCCAGATTTATGAATCATCATGATGTCCACATCAACGAACTCCTGGATTATCTCGTACCCTGGTTCATCAACCACACGACCGGCCTCGACCAGACGTTGATTCCATACCTCATTGGCGAGGGGCAAAAAAAACTCTAGAATGGTACGAGCGCTACAGGAGCGGAGCTCTTCACTGGCAAGCCTCCCAGACTTTGGCCGATCTGGCTATTGGGTGTCTTCTGCAAACATGGCGAGGCCCTTTTGATAAACATTCACTGTGGTGTCACGAGGCATAAACGCTAGAGCTGCGGTTCGATTATTGCTCAACCGTTTAAGCTTTGAGTGACTGGAGAGTACTGCCTTGACCATCTACTTCCCCATGTCGCTGGCCGCCTCCGCTCTGGAAGCGATAGTAAAGGCCAGACAGCGTACCGGTGTTCGATTCGTCAGCACACCCGGATGTTGCAATCTTGACAGCGTGAGGGCTTGCATCGTGCGTTTTTCCTGCACGTCGCTATGGATCAGGATGCCCTTCATCTACCCTTTCAGCTGCGGTTCCCTGCACAATGAATTTCCAGGGCAATACCATACGACAGAAAGCATTGACTGGATATGGCTGGGAAACTCTCTGGATATTTTCGAAGAGTACATTGACGAGTATATTTCCGCACATCACCCAGAATCAATTGATGTCGTTCTTTTCGACAGCATGACCGGAAGACTTTTCCAGGATGACGGCACAGGAGAAGTTGAGGTTCACCTCAAACGCGCGGTATTGAATTACAATCTTGAACATTGGAACAACGCCTGCGCGACCTTGCTTAACACCGAAGAAATCGGCTGGCCTCAGGTTGTTGCCAATACGGTGGATTACCATCCCTACCTTGCGCCGCATTTGGAAAAATACGTCAGGACTCCGCCACGGCGGATTGTGGATCTGGGATGCGGCCTTGGACAGACGGCCCGCTCTCTGGCGCTGCGCTACCCGGACGCGCAGGTTATCGGCATCGACGCCAGTGAAGCCGCCCTTGAAGTGGCCCGCCATCACTTTCGCATGGACAACCTGCACTTTCTGACTGGCAACATCGGTGAGATGCTTCCCTTCCCTGATGGCTCTGTTGACCTGGCCGTGTCCATCAACGCTCTCATGTACGGACCAAATCAACCCGCCACCGCTCATGAAGTGTTTCGCGTAATGCATGACCAGGGCGTGCTGATCCACTACTCACGCATGCTCGAATCACACATGTTTTGGGATTTTCCCATGTCCTTTGCAGGGCCGACACTCTTTCAGCTGAACGCCATCGATTGGATTGCGGCCGGAAGGGAGTACGGAGCTAAGACCATCATTAAAGATAGTCCCGATATGAAGACGCGGTTCCCAGGCTTTTTCTTTGCCAGCAAATCAGATGCGTTTAGCGAAGCCTATTCCACGGGGATTGACGCCGAAAGAGCGAGCGGATCGACGGCCTACAGACCGTGGAACTCCCATGCACTTATGGTTCACGCCGGTTTTTTACAGGACAGCACTGCCGATCTTGAAAATCCAGCGTACCTCGACCGCCTGGACCAGGCACTTCCCCGAATCTGCGAATGCAACCCGTCCATGATGGACGCCGCCATCATGGCCTGGAACACCACCTTCACCACTCTGGACCTCTGCCCCGAGGCCAAGGACTTCCTGCGCCTGAGCCTGCCGCTCTCGCACGAAACCCTTGCAGCGGTGATTTTGGCACCGTAAGAGCCAGGGCAAAACTAACCAAGCGGCCTGCACGACCAGCCGACTGCTGCGTGACCGTTCGCCGTGTGGACCGCGTCTACCCGCCGGAAGGCTGAAACAGCACGCGATCGCGCCCCTCACGCTTAGCAGCATAGAGGGCCAGATCGGCGGTTTCCATAAACCCGGCGGCCGTCATGCCGGATATATACCTCGCAACGCCAAAGCTGCCCGTGACCGGCGGAACCGCGCCGGAACCGCTTTCAAGACGGTTTTCCCGCATGACCAAACGGATGCGCTCAAGCACTTCCACAACTGTCGCGGGTTCGGTCTGCGGGAACAGGATGGCGAACTCGTCCCCTCCGAGACGAACCACGTGGTCCGTCTGCCGCACCTGAGCACGGAGCGTCTCACCAAACAGCATCAGGGCCGAATCACCCGTTGCGTGGCCGTATGTGTCGTTGACCAGTTTGAAGTGGTCGATATCGCACATACACAGGCACAAGGGCGTATCGTACCGCCGCGCCAAGCCCATAAGAATGTCGAGCAGTTCATCAAAGCGGCGGCGGTTGTGCAGCCCGGTCAAGGGGTCCACAGTGGCTGCCTCTTGCAAGGAGTACTCAAGCTTTTTGCATTCAGTGATGTCGTGCACCATAATCATCTCGGCCATCAGGCCGCCCTGGTCGTGATACACTGGAACAATGTACGACTGAAAATACTTCCCGCCGAAATCCACCTCGAAGACAACCTCTTCGCCCTGCATGGCCTTAAGAAGTTTTTCCTCTACCATCTTTCCGGTTTCAAGCGGAAAGACGTCCAATACGTGACGTCCGACCAGCCGCTCTCTGTCGAGCCCCAGTTGCTCGAGGCCCCGCCCCTCGGCCAGGACGCAGGACAAGTCGGGCTGCATCAGCATGACCACTCCGTTGGGAAAATTCTCTGCCAAGGTTTTGTAGAGCTTGTCCCTGCCACGAAGGGCACGCGCCGTGGATTCGCGCCAAGCGGAAAGCCATGCGAACGCCCCACAACCTGGAGCCACCACCACAAACATCAACGCTCCGAAAAGCCCCAGGGACCGGCGCAAGGCCAGAGTGTCCTCCCGCAATGTCTGGTCCGAAACCCATGACCCAACCGTCCAGTAGGGGGCGGCGCTCAACGCGGCGGAGGCGGTCGGGCTGAAAGGACGTACCTGTTCAAAGGTAAACAGTCCCTCCTGGTTCAAAAACTGCCCTGAACGGACGTTTTTCATCCTGCTCCACGCCTCTGGCCATCGCTTTTCAAGTGTCCGGTCCTGTAGAGCAGGGAACATGAAGCCCCATTCGTCCTCGGAGGAAACGCCCTTGAGCCAATACCCCTCCTGGTTGAGGAGCATCATGTGGCCCAAATTTGTGGCAGAACTATCCTCCAACTGCTCTAAGATGCGATTCCCCTGGTAGTTGAGCACCAAAACGCCGCGTTTACGGCCTTTGGCATCGTAGACCGGACTCGCAATGCGAAGCGTCGGTTTGAATGGAACCTCAATCTCCCCGTGCTCGACGTTCAAGTCCAGGGGGGAGATGAAGATGTCCCCAGGGGGAAGGTCCACGGCAGAGGTGAAATAATATCTGTCGAACTTTGACTGAAGTTCTGCTTTTGGGACGGCTTCGGCCCCATCTGGGCCGTAATTCACCCGTGCGAGCTCCATGCCCCGCTCGTCCAGAAACCGCACCTGATCATAAATCCGTTTGGCATTGGAAAAATTGCGCAGTGCATCATCCACTGCGTTCAGCTTGGCAGGCGTGGGTGAATCCAGGTAGGCGGCCAGTTCTGGAAGCCCCCCCACGACGTTGATGTCTGTGGTGACTTCGTTCAGGCTCTTTTGAATGAACCGCGCGCCAAGCTGAACAGACAGAAGCTCATTATCCTCAAGCTGCCGCAGAAGGGTGTTCCGTTCAGACGTATAGTAGGTCCAAAGCGCTGCAGAGAGAAAGCAGACCACAATAAAAAATAGCTTTACACCGTGCCAAACGATACGCGGCGTGAGAGATGGAATTTCATTTCTCATTGCATTCCTCTGGGGAGCTCTTGGCTCAAGAAACCTCCAGTTGCCCACCCCGACACGCTCAAGAGCTTGCCCACTCTCTGTATCTGTTCAAATTTAGTGCAAACACCATAAATGACTCTGTAATATAGACACCACCATATTTTACAGACTGGACAAAGGCGTTGAGCACGCATTCATCCCCCTGAGGTTTTATGGACCACAGCCCTTGAGAATAATCCACATTGCTTTTAAAAACATCATGGAAAATGAATTTTGAAGTTTTATGCCCTGAATGGACAGTAGTGCCGTTTTTTTCAAGAAACTTCTCAAGCATTGCAATTGGCTTTTTAGGATCGAGAGGTTTACTTATCCGTGCAGGAAGTTTAAGCGCAATCATCACAGTGTTCACTTCATCTGACGACTCACAAAGAACCCACGAAAAGCAGTGCTTTTCATTAATTGAAACCATCTTTACAAATAGACTATATTTTTTAGCCCTGTCTTGCCTGCCGAACGAAAAATCCTGCGAGAAATCCGGCCCGCTCAGCGTTGCCTGGCAAATTTCTTCGGAGACATACTCTTTGAAATACGCTCGGTATGAGTCAGTAAACGTAATCACTTAAAATCCTCTCTCAGGTGTATTCAGCAGTTGAAGTATGCACGACAGAAAATTCTGCAATCCTCAGAAACAGCCTCTTTCCTCGCGTCCAGCCTCAAGAGTATGCCTCTTCTGTAATCCATCAGCAAGCACAGCTCACAGTCATTTGCGCGGCGCATCCTGGACGGGAAGATCGCCAGTACGCCGAGAAAGCCAAGAAAGTTGGTAAGCGGCAGGCCGATGAGTAGAAGCCGCTGCGGCAGCCTGGAGTTGCGTTTGAGCAGGTTCAGGTCGACGTTGGCCGCGTCGGTGAAGAGCACCAGGGCAAGACTGATCTCGGCTAGAGTGCGAATACTCTCCTTCGGAACCAACCCGGGGGGCAACCCCAGCCACGTCAACGACAGCGCAAGCCCGAACAACACCCACACGATAGGCCCGGAAAGCGGCGTTTGCTTCAGTCGCCCTGCAACCAAGCTGTAAACGAAGATGAACATCGCCAACAGGGTGAGGTGCTCGTACATGAAGTTTCCTTCCTCATTAAATCGTCGGAGGACAAACAGACGCGGTTGCGTCGTTGCCGGTTCCGCCCAGAATAAGCACGGAGGTCAACCCCGAATGGTGGCTTTAAGAGGTGTAGCGCTAAGCTGTAGAATGCGTGGGGGGATCAGCTGGGGAGGCCGTGGCCAGACTCCATAAAAATCTCGTAAAGTGGCGGAGGGATAGGGATTTGAACCCTAGGAGGAGTTACCCCCTCAGTAGTTTTCAAGACTACCGCCTTAAACCGCTCGGCCATCCCTCCGCGCTGTGGCGGTTAGCCTCTACACTTTTGCGGCCCCCTGGGGCAAGCCCCTTGGGGGCCCGGTCGCACATTGGTGCTCCCACATCTGCCCTTGAGCAGCGGCTCCGGCATGGTTGCCGACGCCTGCGGACACCCGCTTCGCGCGCAGTGCAGGTCAGGCGGTCGCTGCGCTCTGCCCTTCCGGCATCATCCAGGGCGTCTCAACTGGCCCGGCGCATGCCCTTCTGCTCGATGAGCGCCTTGGCCCGGTGGGTCAGGGAGGCCATCTCCGGCTTGGTAATCTGGTCGTCCGCGCCCACGGATTCACCCTTGTGGAAAAGTTTGTCGTTGATGAGCGAGGAGAACAGTATGACCGGGATGTCGCGCAGAATAGTGTCGTCCTTGATGCGCTTGCACAGGTTATGGCCATCCATGGCGGGCATTTCGATGTCCGTGACCACCAGATTGACCACTTCCAGGATGTCCTTGCCCTCTTCTGCGCAGGCTTTCTTGATGGTGAGCAGCCGGTCCCAGGCCTGTTGGCCGTTAACATCCTGCATCACCTCGTAGCCGTCGCGCAAAAGCGTGGCCACGATCATCTTGCGGATCGAATTGGAATCGTCCACCACCAACGCCCGGTAGCCGTATTCCGGCGTGGAGACTACCTTGGCCTCGGCCTCCGGTTCTTCGCGCATGGCCAGGGCGGGGTTCAAATCCCAGATGATTTTTTCCATATCGAGCAGCAGCACGATGCGGTCCTCGAATTTGACCACGCCGGTAAAACTGTTGCCGCTGAAACTGGCCACATACCCGCTGGGCGGTTCAACCTGCTCCCAGCTCAGGCGATGGATGCGAGTGACGCCTGACACCAGAAAAGCGTTGGTCACTTTGTTGAACTCGGAAACGATGACCTTCGGGGCGTCTGCCTTGACCATAGGCTTGTCCAGCCAGACAGAAAGATCGATGAGCGGAATAATGCGCGAACGCAGATTGAAGGTGCCCTTGACGGCCGGATGGGGTGTGTTGGGCATTTCAGTAACTTTTGGTTTCCGAATAATTTCCAATACCTTGGCAACATTGACCCCAAAATAACTTCGATAGGAACCGCCTTCGTCCGTCACCTCATCAATGTAGAACTCAACAATTTCAAGTTCGTTTGTACCGGACTCAAGAAGAATATTGGTCTGACTCATTGTCGCCCCTGCAACGGCTACATCGTACGTGTCGCGCAAACCGGGCGCAATGCCCTGTGACTGCCCTTCTAAGCTCCAATCGATGCGGTGCAAAACGAATTTTGTCAAGAAACACGGCAAGCCTACTCTGGCGCTTTACAGCGCGTCCCGGCTGGACTAGAAACCACCCACCGCGAAAAACGGCCATCATCCCGGGGAAAATGTTGCATATTCCAAAAACAGCCTATGTTCTGCTCTGGTTTCCCCTGTCTTCGGAAACCTTCATCTTCCGCGAAGTCGTCACTCTGCGGCGGCTTGGCATGCCTATCGACGTGTATACGCTGTATGCTCCCAAGCTCACAAACTGTTCGCCGGAGATGCTCGAGGCCTCTTCCGGGGTGCAGCACCTGGGTGTCAGGGCCCTGCCCGCCATGGCCTCGGCCCTGCGGTACTGGATGCGCCGCGACGCCGACTCCACCAATGAACTCATCCGCGACGTGCTGTCGCGGCGCTGGAGCTGCATTGAAGTAGCGGGCGAAAGCTGGTGGGCCTTTTTTGCCGGCTTCCGTCTTGCACGCCTGCTGGAGCGCGACGGCATCGACCACATCCACGCCCCTTGGGCCAACGGCCCGGCAACGGCGGCTTGGGTTGCTTCCCGGTTGACGGGCATCCCCTTCTCCCTGGCTGGCCGCGCAGGCGACATCTATCCCCCAGACGGCGCTCTCAGCGATAAAATCCGCGACAGCCTGTTCACCCGCACCAACAACCAGGCCAATGTCGGCTACCTGCAATCCCAATCGCCTGTGAGTGCGAACAAAGTGCATCTGGTCTACAACAGCCTCACCCTGCGCCAGAACGGACAAAGCGCCGTGAGCATGCAGCCTCCTTATAAGCTGCTTGCGGTCGGACGCTTCGCCCGCACCAAAGGCTTTGACGTGCTGTTAGAAGCCGCCAGAATCCTCAAGAAACAGGATTTCCCCTTCAAGCTCACCCTGGTGGGCTCCGGCCTTCAAGGCCCCAGGCTGCGCTGGATGCGCCGCCGTTTCGGCCTGACCGGCATGGTGGACATGCCCGGCTTCGTCTCCCATGACCATCTTGCGGAAATGCTCGACAGCCACGACATGATGGTCGTTCCCAGTGTGGTGCACGCTTCCGGCGACCGCGACGGCATTCCCAACGTCATCATGGAAGCGCTGAGCCATCGTCTGCCCGTTGTGGCCACCGATGTCTGCGGCATTCCCGAGGTGATCCGCCACGGTGAAACCGGACTCATCGTCGCCCAGCAAGACCCTGCAGGTCTGGCACAAGCCATCCGGGCCATGACCGCTGACCGCGACCGCGCCAGAGCCATGGCCGATGTCGGCCGCACCCTGGTCACCGGCATGTTCGACCCCGACACCAATGGCCGCGCGCTTTTCAACCTCTTCACGCGCCACCTCGTGCTTCCGCCCCTGTCCCATCAGTTGGAGAAGCCGTAACCGTGTGCGGCATCGCCGGGTTCATCCAGACCAACGGCCAGACTCTGCCGGACCAGGCCTCCCAATGGCTGGAGGCCATGACCACCGCCATGGCCCACCGCGGGCCGGACGGCCAGGGGCAATGGATTGAAGGCCCCACCGCCCTGGGCCACCGCCGCCTGTCCATCATCGACTTAAGCACCGGCGGCCAGCCCATGGTGCACTCCTCAGGCCGCTGCGTGGTCACCTTCAACGGCGAAATCTACAATTTCCAGGACATCAAGGCCGAACTCGAAGCCCTAGGCCACACCTTCGCCACCCACTCCGACACCGAAGTCATCCTGGCAGGATGGCTGCAATGGGGGCCTGCCTGCCTGGACCGCTTCGAGGGCATGTTCGCCTTCGCCCTGTGGGACCGCACCAGCCGCACCCTCTTCGCCGCCAGGGACCGCTTCGGCAAAAAACCTTTCTTTTACACGCTCCAGGGCGGCAAACTGGCCTTCGCCTCCGAGCTTTCCGCCCTGAGCTGCCTGCCCGGGCTCAATCTTTCCATCGACCCCGCCACCCTGGCCCGCTTTCTGGCCTACGAATACGTTCCCACGCCCCAAAGCATCTACCGACAGGTGGACAAGCTGCCCCCGGCCCACTACCTGCTCCTCCAGGACGGCGTCGTGAAGGTCGAGCGCTACTGGGACATCCCCGCGCCCGGCCCGGCCATGGGGACCGAACAGGAACTCGGCGAAGAGCTCAGACGCCTGCTGACCCAGGCCGTGCGCCGCCGTCTGGTTTCCGACGTCCCCCTGGGCGTGTTTCTTTCCGGGGGCATCGATTCCTCCATCGTGGCCGGGCTGATGGCCCAGATGGCTCCGCGCATCAAAACCTTCTCCATCGGCTTCACCGAAGCCAGCTACGACGAATCCCGCTACGCCCGGCTGGTTGCCCAGCGCTTTAACACCGACCACTACGAGCGCATCCTCTCCGCAGAAGACTGCGCGGATCTGCTGCCCGAAATCGTCACCCGCTTCGACGAACCCATGGCCGACCCCTCCATCGCCCCCACCTATCTGCTCTCCAAGATCACCCGGGAGCGGGTCACCGTAGCACTCGGCGGCGACGGCGCGGACGAACTTTTCGCGGGCTACGAACATTTCATCGGTTTCAAAGTGGCCGGATGGTACAACCGCCTGCCCGGCTTCCTGCGCACGGGTGCCATTGAACCCCTGTGCCGCCATCTGCCCGTCTCCGACGGCTACATCAACCCCCGGCTTGCCGTGGAAACCTTCCTGCGCGGCGCGCGCGCCCCGGAGTGGCTGCGCATCCAGACCTGGCTCAGCGCCCTGTCGCCGGATCTCCAATCCACGCTCTGGCAGCGCCCCAACCATTCGCTGCTGCGCCCTGAGAATCTGTTCGCCTCCACCAAGGAACTCTTCGACCGCGCGCCGGCCGCAACCGCCATGGACAAGATGTTCACCCTCTACGCCCGGCAGTTCCTGCTCGACTACATCCTGGTCAAGGTGGACCGCTGCACCATGATGCATTCCCTGGAGGCCCGCGCGCCCTTCCTGGACCGCGATTTCGCCGAATTCGCCTCCCGGCTGCCCCTTGCAATGAAGCTCAACGGCTTCACCCGCAAATATCTGCTCAAAAAGGCCTGCGCCGATATTTTGCCCAAGGAAATCCTCACTCGCAACAAACGGGGCTTCCTGATACCGGTGGCCAGGTGGCTGCGCGACAAGCTCAAACCCCTGGTTGACGACCTTTTGGGCGAAACGCACCTCAAACGGCAAGGGCTCTTCAACCCCAAAGCCGTGCGCGCCCTCGTGGACCAGCACACCTCCGGCCGCGCCGACCGCCGCAAGGAACTCTGGACGCTGCTCGTTCTGCAGCTGTGGCTCGAGCACAACAAGCCGAGCATCGGATAAAGAAGCAAGGGGCGTTGCCCCTTGACCCCACCGGGGGGACAATGTCCCCCCGGACCCCCCATATAGGGGGCCGGACGACGACTGAACGCACCTGACGCGAAGCCGTTAAAAAGTTTTTGGGAAAGGGGGGTCCGGGGGGAAAACCTTTTGTTCACAAAAGGTTTTCCCCCCGGTTCTCCTCCCTCTCCCACCCATACTTATGGCACGCATACTCTACGGTGTTCACGGCTCCCAGCACGGCCACGCCATCCGGGCGTTGACTTTGGCGCGGCGTTTTGCCGGGCACGAGTTTCTTTTCGTCACCAGTGAAGACGCCGCGCGCATCCTTGGCCGCGAACACCGGGTTGAAACCGTGCTCAACCCCGGCACGCGCTACAAGAACTACTCCTTGGATCTGGTGGCCACGCTGAAGCTGGCCGGCCACGCGTTGTTGCACCGAGGGGAGGAACTGCGGCGGCTGGCCGGGGTGATCGAGCGCTTCCAGCCCGACGTGTGCATTTCGGATTACGAGTATTTCGTGCCCCTTGCGGCCAAGCGTGCGGGCGTGCCGTGCCTGTCGCTGGACCATCAGCATATTATTACGCTGTGCAGGCATGAGCTTCCGGCCACGGTGTGGTGGGATATGAACTCCACCTCGGCGTCGGTGAACTGGCTGTTCAGCAACTGCACCGATTACGTGGCCATCTCGTTCTACCAGCCGCCCCTCAAGAGCGGGGTGCGGGCCGTGGTCTGCCCACCCATCCATCGGGAGAAGGTTTTCGAGCACGAACCAAGCGTAGGCGAGCACGTCATGGTGTACCAGAGCTGCTCCATCTGCGATGATTTCGTGCCGATGCTGAAAACATTGCACCGCCCGGTGATTGTCTACGGCTACGGCCGCGACGCCGTGGACGGCAACGTGACCTTCAAGAGCTTCAGCGAAGACGGCCTGCTGCACGACATGGCGGCAGCGGCGTATGTCATCTGCGGCGGCGGGCATACGCTGATGAGCGAGGCCCTGTACTACGGCAAGCCCATGGTCTCGCTGCCTGTAAAGGGCGCCTTCGAGCAATGGATGAACGCGTTTTACCTGGAGAAACTGGGCTACGGCCTGCACCTGGACATGCACCGGCTGGACAGGGCTGCTGTGGCTAGATTCGAAGAGAGGGTAGAGGGCTGCCGCAAGGCTATCGCTCGGACGGACTTCCGTGGCAACGAACGGGCCTTTGCCATTCTGGAGCAGTTCATCGCTGGAAAGCGCCTGGCCCCCGTGTTGCCTTGAGCCCTCAAATTCTGTAAGGGTGCCTTGCTTTTAAGGGAACCGTCCGCCAGCAAGGATGCCTGCACATGAATCCGAAACGCCCCCTCACGCCCGAGTCGTATTACCGCCTGCCCTGGAATCTGGCCGACAACGCCATCACCTGGCTTGAGCCAACCACCAAGTGCAACCTGTACTGCGAGGGCTGTTACCGCGAGAACGACCCCGACGGGCACAAACCGCTGGCCGACGTCATCGCCGCCCTGGAGGCCGGGCGCGCCCTGCGGCGCACCGACGGCATCTCCATTGCCGGGGGCGAGCCGCTTATCTACCCCCATCTGCTCGAACTGGTGCGCTACGTGGCCGCCCAAGGCTGGAAGCCCATCATCAATTCCAACGGCCAGGCCCTGACTCCGGCCCTGGTGCGCGACCTCACCAAGGCCGGGCTGGTGGGCTTCACCATGCACGTGGACTCCCACCAGAAGCGCCCCGGCTGGCAGGGCAAGAGCGAAGCGGAGTTAAACGATCTGCGCCTGCATCTGGCGCAGATGATCCACGAAAACAGCGGCGGCAAGGTTGCCTGCGGCTTCAACGCCACCATCTACCGCGACACCCTGGGCGACGTGCCCATGCTCTCCCGCTGGGCGCAGGACCATATGGACATCGTCCAAACCATGGTCTTCATCCTGTTCCGCTCTGTAAAGGCCCAGGCCGGGTTCGACTGTTGGGTGGACGGCAAGAACGTCAACCCAGGCGAGCTGACCTACCACCTGGACCACATGGAAGGGCATCAGGACATCCTGGCCCAGGACGTTGTGGATATTCTGCGCGAGAGCGATCCCGAATTCGAGCCCTGCGCCTATCTGAACGGCACCGAAGACCCCCGCTCCATGAAATGGCTGCTCACCATGCGCATGGGAAGCAAAAGCCGCATCCTGGGCTATCTTGACGACAAACTTGCCGAGATGGTCCAGACGTTCCACCACCTGTTTTTTGGCACCTACGTGGCTTACACACGGCCCTGGCTCAACCGCAACGCCCAGGCCATGTTCCCCCTGGCCCTGGTGAACAAAGGCTTGCGGAAAATTTTCTGGCGCTGGCTCAAAGAGCCCGCAAAGTACACTGAATGTGTGGACATTCAGTCCATCATGATCATTCAGCCCTGCGACGTGTTCGCCGACGGCCGCCAAAACATGTGTGACGGCTGCCCGGACGCCATCCATTTCGACGGCAAGATGGTCTGGAGTTGCCGGGTGGACGAGTTGGAGAAATTCGGCGGATTCGTCAGTTGCGCGCCGCGCCCCTGCGCGTGTACGCCCAAGGCATCTGCCGCCGATGCGGAAACGACGGAAAAGCCTGCACCCTCCGCCGCTGTGACGGAGAGCGTTTCCGGGGGTGCGAAGGCCCCTGAGAGCGCTGTCGCGGCCACTTCCGCTGAACCCCCGGCAGCCGCGCCGAGCTCACCTTCGGACCAGCAACCATCGCTCAAAGCCAAACCGACTGCCGCTGCACCGAAGGCAGCCGCTCAGGCTGTACTTGCTGCCAAGCCGACGGCCAAACCGGCAGCCAAAAAGAAAAGCCCCAAGAAAAAGAAATAGCCTTCCGGGGCGGGCGTGCGTTCGCCCCGGAAATCTCCCTGCGCCGCCAGGGAAAGGACGCTAACGCACCACATGTCAGTTGACTGCAACGCCCCGAAAGAGGGCGGCGTCCGTTCGCACGGCATCATTGGGAAATTCCTGCATCTGGCCTCGGCCCAGGTCATTCGGGATGTCCTGCACACCGTCTTCTTCATTTACCTGGCCCGCCAAAACCAGAGCCACTACGGCGAATTCCAACTGGCCTTCAACACGGCCATGATCGTGCTTTTTCTGGGGGAGTTCGGCCTCAACCAGCCCCTTGTCAGCTCGCTTTCCAAAAAGTTCGGCCATAAAGGCGACATCCTGGCCCAGTATACCCTCATCAAGGGGCTTATTCTGGTGCTGGGCTGGTTGGGAGTGTTCGCCTTCATCAACCAGCAGGGGTACACCCCCGGCCTGAAGAACCTGGTACTGGTAATCACTGCGGGCGTCGGCCTGGAGGCCCTCTCCAGCAGCTTCTTCGTTGCCTGCCGGGTGCAAGGCAGGCACGACCTGGAAGCACGCATACGGGCCATGGCCGCCCTCCTGGGCTATGGCTGGGCCTTGGGCGCGCTGTACATGGGATTGCAACCCCACTGGATCGCCCTGTTCAAGCTTATTGAGAACGGCTTCAACCTGGTTGGCGGAGCCTGGATCGCCATCAACCGCACTGACATCCAGGGGCTGGCTCTCAAAACCAAGGCTCTGGAGCGCACTTGGGCCACTGCCAAGGGCGGACTGGTATTCGTGCTCATGGCCTTCTTTTCCATACTCTACAACAAGGCCAACCTGTTCTTTCTGCAACGCGTCAGCGGCCCCAACATCGTGGCCCAGTACGCCGCCACCTGGGAGGTGGTGGACGCGGTGCAGATTCCCATTTCCAGCCTGCTCATGAAGAGCGTGCTCTATCCCTTGTTCGTGGGCCTGTGGCGCAACAACAAGGATGAGTTCGACCGTTTGAAGAACAACTCCGTCAAATGGCTGCTGGGTGCTTCCATGCCGGTAATGTTCGTACTGTTCATGGAGTCGGACCGCATCATCGGGTTCATCTACGGCGACAAATACCAGCAGGCCATGTGGTTGCAGAAATTCCTGGTGCCCGCCGTGGCTTGCAGCTTTCTGCACAATTTAAGCGCCTACCTGATGATGACCCAGCACAAGCAGAACCTGCTCTTCTGGATGTATCTGGGCGGACTGGCCTTGAACATCGGGCTGTGCGCCCTGCTCATCCCGGCCAATCCGCTGGCTACGGCCCTGGGCATCCAGCTCAACCCGCTGTTGGGTGCGGCCCTGGCTATCGTCCTCACCAAATTCGCCGTGGCGGTGTGTTCCACCTGGTACTGCCAGAAAACCATGCGGCTGATAAAATGGCGGGCTTTGGCACCGGTAATTCTGGCCACTGCCATCGGCACCGGGCTCTATTTCGCCAGCCTTCCCCTGCACATACGCGAGATTTCAGAGATAGCGGCTCTGTCGCCCTTCTTCGTCATGGGCTGGTACTGGTGGAAGGATATGAAGAGCCAGATGATGCGCTAACGGCTTGATGCCAAACAGGCATCGCGTCGCAAGGCCTGCATGCCGGGGGGCCTAGGCGCAGGCCTTGAGTGTAGCCTTGATGATGAGAGCGTGAAACGGCCGGACCAAGTTGAAATAGACCGGCCCGCGCCAGTCTTTGTACGTGACGAACGTCAAAACCGTATGCCGGAACCGCCCGCTCCCCAGCGGTTCGCAGGTAAAGGCCAGCACAGCCCGCAGATGGGCATCCTGCGCTTCTCCGGCCCAGAACCCGTCCTCCTGCGCCCCGGCCACACTGAAAATCCAGACAGACTCCCCTGTTGCAAAAGGGATTTCCTCAGGGGTGAACGTCCGTTGCGCTTCCAGGGAGTGTTCGAGCCCCAGCAAGCGGGCAAGAGGCGCTCGGAGGAGGAAAAGCAGACGAAGCCATGTCGGTCGGCAGGAAAAAAATCCGGCCATGATCCGGCGCAGATCCTTGCCGGACTCCACACCAAAAGCGTCATGATAGTCGAAGTGACCAACCGCAGCCACGAGGCCGGGATACCGTTCAAGATCGTACGCCACGGCTGTCATCGCCGGATGATCCGCACCACCCGTCCCCTCCAGCCCACTTGATAGGAAATGCCCCGCCAGGACATGGTGAAGGTGAACCATGTGCGGAGGTAGCACCAGAAGGTTATGACCATGGCTGCGACGTAGCCCTTGAACCAGGCCACCACGGGTACAGGTCTTGGCGAGAGGGTTCTAAAAGTAAGCCCCAGGGGGATGAACGCCGCCAGATAGATAAACCCCGCGCCGATCCACCAGGGATCGGCCATGCCCGTCAGCCCCCCCAACAAGCCGAGCGCGGCGGCTACGGGCGGGAAGCCAAACAGCCAGGCCGCCACAACAGCGCCCAACCATATCTCTGGCGTACAGAACTTGAGATAGAGCAACTGGCGTATCAGCCAAGCCTCCCAAGTGGAAAACCTCACACCCTGGAGGGGTGTTTCCAGGCAGGCCCGCCCCACCCGCCAGGTGCGGATGCCGTGACTGGCCAGATGAGGCCCCATGGAAAAATCGTCCACGATGTTTTCCGCCCAGATACCGGCGATGCCGTATTCCTCGAACACCTTGCGTGTGACGGCCATGGCCCCGCCCCAGGGCTGGGTTATGGCCCGGATGGCCTGCATGCAGTGCAGGGCCAGGCAGGTGAGCAGCATCCCCAGAGTGGAGACGCCGTTATCGAGTGGCACAATGCGGTGAAAACCTCCGGCAATAACGGCCTTACCCAGAGCCAATGGCTCCACCAGCAGCCGGGCCAGATCAGGCCGGGCCAGATGGCCGGCATCGCAGAATAAATAGATCTCGGGCCAATCGCCCAAAGCGGCGATGGCCGCCAGGTGGTTGTGATTCTTCTGGCCGCAACCAAGGGCCGCTCCAGCCAGGATGTGCTGGGCGTCCTGGCGGCTGCGCACCAACTGTCTGGCCATGGCCGTGGCCGGGTCGGCTTCGTCGCGGGTGACCAGCATCACCCGCATGTTGGGATAATCCTGCTTGAGCAGGGTGGAAAGCCCGGCGCGGCTCTCCGGATTGTCCCCGGTTATGGGCACGATCATGGCCAGATTGGGTTCGAGCGCCAGGCGTTCCGGCCCGGCATACGGACGCCTCAAGCCGGACAACACATGACGCCTGCCCGCCAGGAAAAGCCCCCCCAGCATCAGGACAGAGAGCGCCGAAGATACGATGAAAAGCAATCTCACGATATAAAGCCCTCGGAAATCCTGTGGTTATTTACTGGGTCCGAAGCCGACCGGCCATTGCAGCCCGCCCGGAACAGTCAGGCCGCAGACGGTGCGCTCAGCCTGCATGCCTATGGTGGGGCCGTCCTTGAAGGTAAACTGTCCTGAGATGCGGTTGTCGCCCTCCAACTTGCCCACAAAACTGTGCCCGGCACCATGTGAAGCCCTCACCTCGCCGTTGGCGATGAGGCCGCCCAGATGGTAGATATTGCGCTCGCCGGTGCGGGTGGTCACCTGGGCCACCCCGTAGAGAAACTGTCCGCGCTGCTCCAGGTGGCACTCCACGGCGTTGCCGTACATGGAACTGATCCACAGCCCGGTGATGTCCTTTTCCCCGGCAAAGGCTGTCTGGCCAAGCGCAGCCCACAGCATTATGCAAAACACCAGTCGTTTGGTCATATGCCACAGTGCCTCGTAGAATGAAATGTTGTCTCCCCGGCCCGGAAGGGAGCAGGCGCGGCCCTGAAGCCTGAGCCTTTCAGCCTAGACGGTCCAGAACATCCTGATGGCGCTCGACCATGGCCTCCATGGAGTACCCGTCCAAGGCCGAACGGCGGGCGGCCAGTCCCATATCCAGGCGTTTGTCCTCGCTGGTAAGCAAAGCCGCAAACGATCGGGCCAAGCCTGCCGCGTCACCAGCCGGGGACAAAAGCCCTGTCGCGTCCTGGACCACCACCTCGGGAATGCCCCCCACGGCGGTGGCCACCACCGG
This sequence comes from Desulfovibrionales bacterium, assembly GCA_038248065.1. Taxonomy (GTDB): domain Bacteria; phylum Desulfobacterota; class Desulfovibrionia; order Desulfovibrionales; family Desulfovibrionaceae; genus Fundidesulfovibrio. The sequence continues at coordinate 42,717 of JBBRUD010000011.1, forward strand.
CAGGCCCGAGGCCATGCCTTCCAGAATCACATTGGGCAATCCCTCGCGCACGGAAGTCAGCGCCAACAGGCTGGCCTGCTGATAGAAGGGTCGCAGATCCGCCCCGCCAGGGTAGATGCGCACCCGATCCCGGCTGGCCATGCGCTTGAGCGTCATCTCGATGCGGGGTTTGAGCGGACCTTCACCCACCAGCCACAGCTCGGCACCGGGAATGTGCGGAGCGGCCTGTTCGAAAGCAGCCAGAAGGGTCTGATGGTCTTTGTCTTCCACGAAGCGGGCCACGCAGAGGATGACCTGGCGTACCGGCCGCATTTCCGGCGGAGGCGGGGCGAAAAACCCCGTATCCACGCCGTTGGGAATGACGCTCACCTGATCGTCGCGCCGCCCCAGGGCCAGCAGAGCCTCTTTGAGCGCCCGGGTATTGACCAGATGGTGGTGGGCGGTACGCGCCAGAAAACGTTCGTGCTGGCGCTTGATGGCCCCGCCGCCCCGGCAGGTGCCCAGCACGGCGGGCAGGCAGCTTATGCGCCCGAAGAGCCTGGCCCAGATATTGGGCACGGCGGTTAAGGGCATGAGCAAGGCCGGACGCTGGATAGCAATGGCGCGGCGAAGGTCCAGCACCGCGCCTGGAGTTACCGACCGCTTATCGCTAAGATACCGCAGCGGAATGTCGGCCTCTCGGGCCTTCCCGGCGAAATCGTCGCCCCCGGCCAGCATCCAGAATTCAGGAAGGAACCGGGTGCGGTCAAGCCGCCGGGCCAGCTCCAGGGCGTGGCGTTGGGTGCCCCCGAAGAGCAGATCCTGCAACACCAGGACCAGTCTGCGAGGGGCCACGCTAGTACCCCATCAGCCCGCAGCAGCGCGTGCACACCGGCATGAGCCCCTTGGTGCACAGGCTGGACCGGAACTTCCGGTAGGCGGCGTTGTTCCATATCTGGGAGATGGTCTGATCCTTGACGTTGCCCACCACATAGTCGTGATAGTCGCGGCAGGGGGACATGTCGCCATTGGAATCGATCTCAACGGCCTGATAGATGGAAAGGCACTTGGTGTAGCCGTAGTTGGCCGAGTGGTCGGTGTAGTATTCCCGCAGGTTCTCCACCCCGGTGATGTTGGGGATGATGTTCACCGCAGGGGCGCTGAAGCTCTTGGAGCGTTTGAGCACTTCCTTGAGCTGGCTGTCGAGCAGGGCGTAGTCCTTGATGGTCCAGTCGCCCACCCAGCCCCGATGGAGCTTGGGGGTGAAGCCGAAACGCCCGGCGAAATCCTCTTCATGGGCCGTGGCGCTGGCCTCGTCGATCCACCAGGAGAGGTAGAAGACGAACATGTCCACTTTGTCTTTGAAATTCTCGTAGATATCCACAAGTCTGCCCACGTTGGCCTGGGATATGGTGGTCAGGGCAGCCGTAATGGGCAGTTTGTTGCCCGTGCGGGCCTTGGCCGCATTGACCGCCTCCAGGGCGTTCTGGATGTCCTGGAAGTTGTTTCCTCCGCCGGCCGCCGGGCGGGCGGCGTTGTGGATCTCGGGCGTTGGGCCGTCGATGGAAATTTGCAGCAGGAACATGGGCGCGCCCACCAGCCGGTCGGCGGCTTTGGCGATGCCCGTGGCGTTGGTGGCTATGGAGGTGGGCATGCCCAGACGGGTGGCGTGTTCGATGATCTCCAGCCAGCCCTTGTACAGGGTGGGCTCGCCGCCCCACAGATACACCGAGGGGAAATGGCCGTTGGCGGCCAGATCGTCCAGGAGATCGTGGTAGCGCTCCGGCGGCACCTCTGTGCGTTTGAGATCCTTGAGATCGGCGCAGTGCAGAAAGCCCTGGTCGCCCCATTGGCCGCAGGTGTGGCAGCGCAGGTTGCACATATCCGTGATGCGGATGGAGACCTGGCGGATGGAGCGGGCGTGCCCTTCTTCGGCTTTGGGGTTCAGCCAGTTGAAGAAGATTTTTTCCTTCTCCAGGGCCACCAGCCGGGAGGCCACCCAGGGGTGGCTGCCCACCCGGACAAGATTCTTGAGGATGGTCCCCAAGGCGATGCTGGAACGTTTGGACATGCAACCTCGCACGCCGAGACCTTGGCCTGCGGCGGAGTGTGGAAATCCCGGCTGTTTACGAACCACCGGGCCGGGATTGTCTACGCCGGGCCTAGTGTGGAGTCAACTGTGTCTGCAAACGCGCCTCCCTGTGGCAGCCGGGCTTGACAGCGGAGCCCCGAGACCGCAAAACCCCGGCATGAAAGCCCTCGTCTACCATCGCTCGGTTCCGCGCTACCTGCTCTCGGCACTCTGCTCCAAAGTGCAGCGCAAGCGCTTCCACCATCTGGTCACCCCGCTCAAGTTCGAGGACATCCCCTTTGTCCCGGCCAGGCCCACCTGGGTGGCGCTTAAAACCCTCATGTGCGGCGTGTGCGGCTCGGACCTCAACCTGCTCAAGGGCGCGGAGTCCATGCTCCTGGAACCCTACGCTTCTCTGCCTGCCGTGCTTGGCCACGAGATACTGGCCGTGGTGGACAAGGACGATCCGGCCCACGCCATTGCGGCAGGCACGCGGGTGGTGGTGGAACCCATGCTCGACTGCACGGCCCGCGAGTTGCCGCCTTGCCGGTATTGCCAGCAGGGCGACTACAACCTGTGCGAGTGTTATCTTGAAGGCGCGCTGCCGCCCAGTTCCGTGCTGGGTTTCAACGCCAAAGCCGGAGGCGGCATGGCCGAATACACAGCCGCCCATCCCTCCAAGCTGCTGGCCGTGCCCGAGGGCATATCCGACGAAGACGCGGTGCTCACCGATTCCATGGCCTCGGTGCTCCAGCCCGTGCTGAATAATTTCCCCCAACCCGGAACCACCGTGGTGGTCTGGGGGCTGGGCATTCTGGGGCAGCACGCAGTGCGCTGCCTGAGAGCCCTTGATTTCGACGGCACGATCATCGCTATAGGCCGCCACGGCTTCCAGGCGGATCTGGCCCGCGAGGGCGGGGCCGATATGGTGCTGCGCTCCCCCGGCAGGGCGGAACTGGCCAAGGCCTGCGGCGGCCGCCACATCCCCACCACCATGGGCGGGGGCAACGTGGAAGGCGGCGCGGACATGGTCTTCGACTGCGTGGCCTCGTCGTCCACCTTCCAGGAATCCCTGCTGGCCCTGCGCGCCAGGGGCCGCTACGTGATGATCGGCACTGCGGGCGAACTCGGTCGGGCCGACGTCTCCAGCCTGTGGTTCCGCCAGCTTCAGGTGGTCGGGTCCTGCTCCTACGCCATGGCCCCCTACAAGGGCGATACGGTGCGCACCTACCAACTCTGCCTCGACCTGCTGGCCTCGGGCCGCTACCCGACGCACGGCCTGCTCACCGGGCTTTTCCGTCTGGACAACTGGAAGGAAGCCTTCCAGTCGGCCTTTGACAAAGCCGGGTCAGGAGCCATGAAAATCGCCTTCGACCTGCGTTAGCATGCCGTTCTACACCTTCGGCAAGCCTTCAAACGCCCCGGCGGACGCAGCCTCAGGCCAGTCCTGGACCCCCGCCACCGTAGCGGCCTTCGCCCTGGCTTGCGCTCTGCTGGTCTGCCTGTTCAACGGGGACTACCTCTTCAGCCTGAACGTCGGCATTCTCGACTGGCCCAAGGAGCTGTTCTATTTTCATGTGCTCCGGGGCAGTCTGGTGGAATACGGCCAACTGCCGGTTTCTTTCATGACCATCCCCGAGAGCATCAGCAATTTTTCCACTCTCCAGAACGGCTCCTTCTGGGCGAACCCCGAGGTGGTCAGCCTGTCACCCTTTATGCCGCTGCTGTTCTGGTTCTCCACGCTGGAATTCATAAAACTCTATTTCGCAGGCCATTTCCTGCTGGGTATCGCCGGAACCGGACTGCTGGCCAAACGCCTGGGGTTCACCCCTCTTCAGGGCGTGGCCCTGTTCACCCTGCTGGCCCTCAACCCCTGGCTGTCGCAGCATCTGTCCATCGGCTACTCGCCCTACATCAACAGCCTGCTTTTTCCCGCCCTGGCCGCCCTGCTGCTGTGCCCGCCGCGCTCTCCCTGGCAGCTGGCCCTGGCGGCGCTGGTAAACGCCATGATTTTCTACCAGGGTGCGCTGCACCTGTTCGTCTGGTTCAACCTGGCCGCCCTGGCCGTGTCCCTGGGGGCCTGCGTCCATACCCGCTCCGTGTGGCCGCTGGGGCGGGTGCTCTGGGTGCAGGCCTGCACTTTTGCCCTCATTCTCCCCAAATTCGTCGCCACAAAGGCGGAATACAGCGACTTCACCCGCTACCCCGGGTCGGGATACGCCAGTCTTGAAGCCCTTTGGGGGCTGCTCACCGATTCCACCTCAATGCTCTTCGATCTTCCTGCCGCCTACACCCGGTACGGCGTGGCCTTTTACGACGCATCGCTGTGCGTGGGCCGCTGGTTTGTGGCTCTCACCGGTCTGGCCGTCCTGGCAGCCCTGGCACTTCGGGCCACTCAGGCCACTTGTGACAGTCAGGCCGCCCAAGCCGGTCAGTCCGTTCAGGCCATTCGAGAACGTCCACTCCAGAGGTGCCCCAAAGCGCAGGGGCAGGCCTTTCCGCTGTGGATCGCGGCCATGGCTTCGGCCTTCTTCCTCGCTCTCGGCTGGGGAGACAACTGGACGGCCGTCACCCGCCTCGTGCCTACCCTCGCTTCAGAGATATATCCTTTCCGCTGGCTGTACCCGGCCTACATGTTCGCGGCGGTGTTCACCCTGGGAGCCCTTTCCCGTGTGGCCGACGGACTCTGGGGCCGCCGCCTGGGGGCCATGGTTCTAGTGCTGGCCTTGCTGCCGACGGCACTGGACTTATATGAACGCAACGCCCACTTCGCCACGCTGAACGCTACCGAGCAAGATGCTTTCGGCGGATTCGAGCTGCGCGAGTACCTTACCCACCGGGTGGTAGGCATCACGGGCGTTACTCTGCTGGCCGGAGAGCCCAGCCCGGCCGGACTCACGGTCATCCCGCCCGGAGCCGTGGGAGATCCCATCCTCCTGCCCTGGCTTGAACCCCAGCGGCTGCGGGAGTTCTCTTTCGATTTCGCCCGCCCGGACGTGTTTCAACCCGAATCTTCAACCGTGCTCATCGTCACCGAGCCCAGCCGCCCGGTGACCATCACCGCCAACGCCCACAGGCGCGGGATACTGGGGATGGTGGGCGGGGGTGCCTTCGCGCTGCTCACTCTTGGCGCGGCTGTCTGGTGCGCAAAGAAAAACCGCCGTTCCTTGCGGAACGGCGGTTAAAACCTTGCGGTTGGCGGCAGGGCGTTGGCCCGATCAGTTGCTGGAGCAGGACATGGCCGACTGGTCGGAGTAGTACTCCGGCACCGGGCTCAGGAGCCCCTGGCCGTTGGGATCAAAGATTTTATGCTGGGCCTTGCCCCATTTCTGCATACGGAAGCCCCAGGCGGTTTTCAGGCAACCCAGGCCATAGATGCAGCTGCGCTTGAAATTGATGGAGCTGGCTTCCTTGAAGTATTTGGTGGGGCAGCTCACCTCGCCGACCTTGAAGTCGAAATACAAGGCTTGGGCCAACATCTGATTGTCGAACACGAAGTCGTCGGAGTTCTCCCACAGGGGCAGTTTCTCCAGCACGGCTCTGGTAAAGGCCCGGTAGCCCGTGTGGTACTCCGAAAGCTTGGCGGACATGAGCACGTTCTGGGCGAAGGTCAGGCAGCGGTTGGCCACATATTTGTATTTGGGCATGCCACCAGCCAGGGCGGTCTTGCCCAGGATGCGCGAGGCGATGACCACGTCGTACTCTCCGCAGGTGGCCAGGTTGGCCATGGCCGGGATAATCTTGGGCGTGTACTGGTAGTCGGGATGAACCATAATGACCACATCCGCGCCAAGCTTCAGGGCTTCGGCGTAGCAGGTCTTCTGGTTGCGACCGTAGCCCCAGTTCCGTTCGTGCAGAAAGCACTTGATGCCCAATTTTTTGGCATGTTCAATGGTATTGTCACGGCTGGCGTCATCCACGAGGATGACCTCGTCCACGATATCAAGCGGGACTTCAGCGTAGGTACGTTCAAGTGTAGCGGCGGCGTTGTAGGCCGGCATGACCACCACCACTTTTTTGCCGTTCATCATCAGGGGTTTCCTCCGAGCAATTTCGCCTTTGGGGAGACAGGAACGAAGGATTAATCCCTAAATACCCTGACCTGTCAACCCCCAAATAGGCTTATCCAGCCTTGAACTCTTATGCGAATGGGCGTATCTACACGCCTCTCACCTATGCTCACTAACTCCAATTCCCCCCCTTGCGCATGGCGCGATCCGTTGTTCCTGGCCATTCTGGCTTTGGGCGCATTCCTCATATTCTTCCGCCTGGGCGACCGCCCTTTCTGGCAGGACGAAGGGGAAACAGCAGTGCTGGCCAAAAACGTCCTCAAAACCGGGCTGCCCTACTCCTTCGACGGCACCAACGTGGTCTCCCAGGAGGAACGCCGCGAATTCGACCAGGATTACCTCTGGCGCTGGTCGCCCTGGTTGCAGATCTACATGTCCGCCGCCGGGCTGGCCATCGGCGGCATGAACACCTTTGCCGGGCGCTTCTTTTTCGCCCTGGCCGGACTGGCCTGCATTGCGGGCACCTATCTGCTGGTGCGAAAACGCTTCGCCGACAGGACCTGGGCCTTGCTTTCCGCCGCGATTCTTACCGCCAACGTCACTTTTCTGCTTTTCGCACGCCAAGGGCGGTACTACTCCGCAGGCGGACTGCTGCTTTTGGTCATCCTTTGGGGCTTTCTGGGCGACTGGCGCAAAAAGACCCTGCCCATGCTGGCCATCGCCCTGGGCCTGGGCGTGCTCTTCCATGCCAACTATCTGTTGCTCATCAGCCTTGCGCCCCCGCTGCTGGCGGCCGGATGGCTGGTCTACCGCGACAGCATGGACTGGAAACGTATCGCCCTGATCATCCTCATCAGCGCCACCATGATCGTGCCCGGCATGATCCTCTACCGGTTCGGCCGCCAGAGCACCATGTTCGACATCATGCTCATCCCCGAAAACCTCATGCTCTATTTCGCCGACTGGGTGATGTTCATGCTGCCCCTGCCGGTGCTGATCGCACTCGGCTGGCGTTGGCGCTGGTTTTTCCTGAAGCTCAGGGTGCCTGAAGATCCCAAGGAACGTTTCTGCCTGTTCCTGTGTCTGCTGATGCTGGGCAGTTTCCTGCTGCTGGGCCTGCTTCCGCAGCGGTTCCACCGCTACATCGTGCACTTCTACCCAGCCTGCGCCATCGTCCTGGCATGGGCAGGGCTTTCCCTGTGGCGCTTTTCCAAGCCTTCGGGGGTGCTCTTCCTGGTGCTGGTGGGCCTTACCAACTGGCTCAACCTCATCCCCATGGAGCGCCTGAAAATCGTCAACCGGCCCTGGCAGAATGACTTTAGAATGCTCACCTCGGTGAACATCCCCCTGAAACTCCACCTGACCGAACTGTTCCAGGGCTATCCGGTGGATGTGGACCAGGCCCTCATTGATTTCTTCAACACCCACGCCAAGCCGGGCCAGACCATCCTGGCCGAATACGACGACATGGTCCTGCAATTCTACACGCCCTTCCGGGTGATCGGCGGGCTGCAAGGCCCCATCGACGACTCGGAAAAGCCTGACTGGTTAAGCATGCGGCGCGATCTGCGCGTGAACCGGGACGGCTTTCTCTTTGCCCCGCGCGAGTTCATTCGTAACCATCTAGATCTTGAGCGCGACTACGAGCAGGTGCCCGTTACCGCCCCCGACGAGACCTTTGGCAACCGGGCGGACCCCTACTTCCACTACTTCATGCCCAGAGGCGCTCCACAGCAAGCGCTGGTCATTTACAAGCGCAAGGAGGCGGGCGGTGGCAAATAACCTTACCCGCCTGGTCAAGATCGGGCTGCTGGCCGCCTTGGCCCTCACCTTCTGGAAGGGATTGATGAAAACCCCGGAAGTGGCCTCCCGGCTGGACCCGGAGCGGTTTTACCGCAATATGATTGGTGACGGCGAAAACTCGCTCATCATGAAAGAGCGCCACTTCGACTTCAACCACATGACCGGCATCGCCCTGGAAATCCGCCTCAACGAACTGCGCCAGCGCGGCGACACCCCCCCGGCTGACGCGTTGACCACCAAAGACCGCCTGGAGCGGGCCATCGGCAAGGCCGAAGCCAAGGATATGCGCAACGCCGACTACATCGAACTGGCACGGGAAGCCCTTGAACGGGCAAAGCTGATGGCCGCCCAAGGATGGCGGATGCCGCTTTCGGTGTGCGCACAGGCCGCTCCGGGAGCCACTGTGTCCCCAGCCTTGCCTGTTGCCCCTGTCACCCCTTCCACCAATGACTCCACGGACTCCAAGGGTTCCAAGGCCGCCCAGGACACCACCGCCACCAGTCAAGGCGGCAAGCCGTGAAAAAAATCCTCCTTTGCCTGGCCGTCCTCCTGGCCCTGGCCATCGGTGGCTTCGCGCTTTTCAACGGCTATTTCTATCCGGCCCTTGGGATGCAAGGTCTGACCAAGCAGCAACACCAGGAGGCCATCGAACGCGCAGCCAAGGGTTTCTGCGCCTCGGCCGGCCTTACCTACCAGGGATTCGCCCCGGAACCCGGCATGGTGAAATACCGGGCTGTGGAATCGGGCTCCGAAGCCTACACCTGGGGAGCGGCCAGATGCCTGACCCAAGACGGACGCCAGCGCCTGGTCTGGATCTATCTGGACTGGTCCTCCAAGCGCGGGCTCTGGCTGCGCAACACCAGCCTGGTGCTGGCCGACGATGACGACGAGATTCTTTACAGCCCCACCTTCCCCGGACAGCTTGTCCGGGCGGCCACGGCACTGTCCAAGATCATGCGTGAAAACGCCCGGCATGTCCGGGAGGCGCGGAGTGCGCAGGATGACCGCCGGTCCTGAACGCGCCGGGGTTGCGGGAGACCGCCATTTGGGGTAGAGGCCCCTTCCTAAAATGGCGCATTTTCGCCATCGCGCCGGGCACCGGCACATAACACGCGAGGAATGACACCCGATGAAATTGCACGAGCGTTGCCAGAAATTAACCGGCATGATCCAAGCCGCGCGTAGCGCGGGCATATATCCCTATTTCCGCCCCATCAGCAAATCCTGGGGAACAGAAGTGGAGGTGGCTGGCCGACGTCTGGTCATGATCGGGTCCAACGACTACCTGGGCCTCTCCCACGACGCACGGGTCAAAGAAGCCTCGGCCCAGGCCATCTACCGCATGGGCACTGGCCCCGGCGGTTCGCGTTTCCTGTCGGGCAACATGGTGCTGCACCAGATACTTGAAGAGCGCCTTGCCGCTTTCGTGGGCAAAAAAGGGGCAGTGCTGCACGTCACGGGTTTCTCCACCAACGTGGGCGCGCTGGGCTGCCTGCTCACCCCAAGCGACTATGTTTTGTGCGACCGCGAAAACCACGCCTCCATCTTTGCCGGCATTACCGGCACCCGGAAACTAGGAACCTTCGCCCACAACGACGCTGAATCCGCCGGAAACAAGATCGCCCGTGAACTGGGCAAGCCCGATTTTCAAGGGCAGGTACTGCTGGTCACCGAAGGCATCTTCTCCATGTCCGGCGACGTGGCGGTCATGGACAAACTGGCGGCCCTCAAAGACAGGCACCCGGAAATCCTGGTCTACCTGGACGACGCCCACGGCCTGGGCGTGCTGGGCGAAAACGGCCGGGGCACGGCCAACCATTTCGGCGTCACCGATAAAACCGATTTCATCATGGGCACATTTTCCAAGGCCTTCGCCTCCATCGGCGGTTTCATCGCCTCGGACCACCTGGACGTGCTTGAGTACATTCAGCACCAGTCCCGCACCCAGATATTTTCCGCCGCACTGCCCGCAGCCAACACCTCAGCAGCCCTCACCTGCATCGACATCCTGGAGGCCGAACCCGAGCGGGTCACCCGCCTGCACGAGATCACCCGCAAGATGCGCAAGGGCTACAAGGAAATCGGGCTGCGCACCACGGAATCGCTGTCTCCCATTATCCCCATAACCATCGGTTCCGACGAGCAGGCCTTTGTCTTCGCCCAGGAACTCTTCGAACGCGGCATCTTCGCCCTGCCGGCGATCTATCCGGCCGTGCCGCGCGGACAAGCCCTTATCCGCACCGCCTGCATGTCCACTCATGAAGACAGGCAACTCGACTTTGTACTCGAAGTGCTCGACGATCTGGCGCGCAAACACCGTATCCGCATCCAGGACCTGGCTGAGGACGCTACCGCAGACGAAGCTTCCGGCGAGGGCGCATTGGCTGGCGGGCGTTCAAAACAGTCGTACTTGTAATCGGATGCGAGCTTCTATAGGGTCGAAGAGCATGACGGCGGAACACTCCGCCACGAAATAGCATAATCATGACCAACACCACACCCTCAAATTACCGGACCGCCGGTTTCCAATCCGAACATCAGGGAACCCGCCTGCTTCGGCTGCGCGACCTTCTGCGCATCAGCTTCCGTGAGGTTGTGCGCAAACGCCGCCGCTACATCGGCGTCATGGCTTCCATCGCCCTGGGTACGGCTGGTTTCATCACCATCGTCACCATGGGCCGCGACCTCAAGGCCAACTTCAACAACGACCTCGACCTTCTTGGCGGCGTAACCATCATCGCCGCACACTTCGACCCCACCATGCACGACCGTCAGGAATGGTTCCGCATTCCGACCATCGAGGCTGTCGCCGCCATCAAGGGAGTCAAGGACGTTACCAAGGTTCGGCTGCGCAGCGGTGCCACAACCACCACCTGGCATGAGAAAGTCTACGGATTCAACCTGCTCGGCGTGGATGCCAATTACTGGTCGCTGTTTTCCTTCACGCCGCATTTCGGTCGTTTTTTCGGCGAGGAAGACGTCGCCGAAGGGCGTAAAGTCTGCGTTCTGGGGCTCGACCTGGCCAAAACCATCTTCGGCTCCGGCGAGGCCTCCCTGGGGCAGATTCTCAACCTCGACAACAACCTCTACCGCGTGGTGGGGGTTCTCGGCGGCGTGCGCGCGGCGGATAAAACCCTGAGCGCCTTTCTGCCCATAACCACGGCCCAGTCGCGCATCCCCAACATTTCCGAGATAAGCAGCCTGTACGTGCGTTGTGCCACCTGGGACGACGTCGGCCCCGTGGCTCAGGCCATTCCAGAGGTCATACGTTCCCTTCAGACCGACCGAGGCCTGCGCGTGCAGGTGGGCTGGGAGCCCCTGAAGCAGGTGCAGCGCATGTTCTGGTGGGTGTCGCTGTTTATTTACGCCTCCATCGGAGCCACTTTGGTTTTGGGCGGCTTCGGCATCTGGAACATCATGATGGCCGCCGTATCCTCGCGCACCCGCGAGATAGGCCTGAAAAAAGCCATGGGCGCGCAAGATTCCGACATCCTGCTGCAGTTTTTGTTCGAGGCCTTGTCTGTCACTTTTGGCTCGGCCATGATGGGTGTTCTTCTGGGCCGCATCGGCGTGGAGTACATGAGCCGGATGCTCGGCGGCAGCCCGCCGGAGGGGTTGTTTGCATTGTGCCTTATGGCCGGTCTGGCTTTCGCGGCGGTGCTTGGCATCGGCGCTGGGCTGTATCCTTCAATCCGGGCCAGCCGGATGCAAGTCGTGGATGCCATGCGTTATGAATAACAGCGAACAGGTTATCAACATTGAACACCTGACCAAGGTGTATGAAAACGGCACGGAAAAGATCCCGGTTCTGCGCGACATCAACCTCCAGGTGAACAAGGGCGAAATGGTTGCCATCATGGGGCCTTCGGGTTCCGGCAAATCCACCATGCTCTTCATTTTGGGGGTATTTCTGCCCGCTACCACTGGTGTCTACACCGTGGCTGGAGTGGATGTGCTTTCGCTGTCGCGCGACGCTCAGGCCATCTTCCGCCGTGAGAAGATGGGTTTTGTCTTCCAGAGCTGCGATTTGCTGGAAAATTCCACTGTTTATGAAAATTTAGAGTTGCCCCTGATCTATACAGGGGTTAGACGCCGGGAAAGACCTGATAAAATCATGGAGGCCTTGCAGCGCGTCAACCTGGAACACCGGGTGCGCCAACCCTCCAACCGCCTTTCCGGCGGCGAACGTCAACGGGTGTCCATTGCGCGGGCCCTGGTCAACGAACCCGAGTTCATTCTGGCCGACGAACCTACCGGCCAGTTGGACCGCGCCAACTCCGAGCGGGTAATGGATTATTTCGTGAAGATTACCGAAGAGGCCCGTGTGGCCATGGTCGTGGTCACACACGATGCTGGCACAGCCGATCACTGCTCCCGAAGACTCTTGTTGTCCGACGGAGTGCTCAAGCCCTATTAGCAACAGGAAGCACCATGACCATAAGCCTCACCCACGCCTTGCGCGGCCGTCTTTGGAGTACTCTAGCCTTCCTGCTGCTCGTCAGCATGCTCTTGGCCGTCCCAGCCCTGGCCCAACAAGGGGACCGAACGCCTAAGCCCTTTAACGCCAAGAAGAGCGCCAAGGCCAATGGAGCCCCGCAGACCACTGCCCAGGAAAAGCCCAAAGCCCCGGTGCAGGAAGCAGAAGCACCCAAGGCCAATCAAGACGCAGACGCCCCTGAAGGTGCCGCCAAGTCGACGGGGGCTGCAGCAGCCAGGGCCGGAGCACCCAATCTTAATGCGCCCACCACCATCAAGCAGCCCGCCGACTTCAACGAATGCGTCCGGGTAGCTCTGGTGCAATCGCCGGTGCTGGTGAAATCGGCTCTGGAAATCGAATCCCGCAGGCTTGACGTGCAAGACGCATGGGGCACCTTCCTCCCCACGATCAGCGTCAACACCACCTACTGGTTCAGCCAACCCAAGAACTCCGACGGCACCACGCCCAAACCCTATTCCATCAGCTTCTCCACTGGCGCATGGAACCCCCTGCTCTCTGGCTTCGACGTCAAGGCCAAGCAGGAGTTGACCAACATCGCCGTCCTCACCCACCTGCAGACCATTTCAGGCGGCATCAAACGCCTGGCAACGGATTTCCTCCAGTTGGCCATGATCCAGGATCAACGCGATGTCTCCCGGAAGAAGCAGGCTTTGGCCAAATTGAACTTGGAGTTCTTCCAGACCCGGCTGAAACTCGGCCAGGCCACCCAGCTTGACGTACGCATCGCCGAAACCAGGCTGCAAATGGTCAAGGCCGAAGAAGATAAGATCAACTCCATGCGCAACATGATCATGGACGACGTCAAATTTCTTCTGGGCGTCCCCTTCGTCAACAAACTCGAACTCAATCTGACCGACGCGAAAGCCCAGGTTCTGGGCAGATTCGGCCCTGCGGACGTAAGCGACGAAAAAATACGCAAAAATTCTTTTGAGCTGCGCATGGCCGAGTATGAACGGCGCCTGCAACAGAAAAATATCGCCCTTTCCTATATACGTATGCTGCCCACCTTTGGCTTTACCTTCAAGACCGTTGACGGCTTGAGCGACACCCAGCAGAGCAATGAGAAGGGCACCCTGTTCTACCCCGGCGTCAACATCTCCATGCCTCTCGACTTCTGGACGCGTGGCCGCGATGTGGCCCGCCAGTATAAAAAACTCGACCAGCAGATGGCCGGCACCAGAGCCAAGGAATATGAGCTCGTGGTTACGGCCCAGAAGTCTCTTTCCGAATATCAGGGAAGCCAAGCCGACCTTACTTTGTCCTCCTCCAAGGCCGAACTGGCCCGGCTACAAGACGAACAGTCCGAGTACCGCCACAAGACGGGGCAGATAGATTTCGACAAGCTCGTCATCGACCGCAACGCCTACTATGACGCAGAGCAGTTAATGTTCGTCGACAAGTTGAAGCTGGAAACTTCCTTGTTGTCGCTCAAACATATCACCGGCGATTTGCAGTCCCAGTTCATCGATGCCGCCGGATGGGAGAAATAACAGTGCGCACCAGACTTTTAGCCCTGCTATTCATCCTGGTTCTGGCAGCAGCCCCCGCTGCCGCCCAAGAAGAGCCTGCGAAGCACACGCCTTCGCCAAGCGCCCAAGAGATCATCTTCTCCGGCAAGTTGTACAGCCCCCTCAAGCTGACGGTACAACTGCCCTATACATCGCAGATCATGGACATGAACATGGCTGTCGGGCAGCGGGTGAAAAAAGACGAAGTGCTCATGAGCTACGAAATCCCTCTGGAAACCCGCATGTCGGAAAAGCGCACCCTGTCCCTGGCCCTGGTCAAGGATCTGGAGCACCAGGCCGCATTGGCCAGCAAAGATATCGACAAGCTGCGCATGAAACGCAAAGAGCTGGAGGTCATGGAGAAGCAGAACATGGCTACCTCCCAGGCTATTCAGATCAACAGCCAGGAAATAGAAGTGCTCGAAAAGCAGCGTGTGGCGGTGCAGGAACGCCTCGGAATGGAGCGCGAACAGGCTCAACTGCGCCTGGATATGGCCCGCGACCACTTCGGCCCCAAGGCTTCTTTTACCAATCTGCCCAAAGAAGGCATCATCAAGTCCCCGGTGGACGGCTATATGCTGATGATCAATCCTTCGCTGCGCAAAGGTGCCAAACTGACCCGCGACACCGAACTCTTCCAGGTGGGCCTGCTGGACCCCCTGATCATCCGCGCCCAGGTACATGAAATCGAAGCCCTGCGCCTGAAGCTGGGCGACAAGGCCAAGGTGGACTTCGACTCCATTCCCGGGAAGGACTTCACGGCCACTGTAAGCCGCATCCCTTGGGCTCCTCTGCCTACCACATTGCAGCAACCCTCCTACTACGAAATCGAGCTCACTCTGCCCAACCCCGATCTCACCCTCAAGGAAGGTCTGAAAGGGCAAGTGACCATCATTCCGAAGAAGTAATCATGCCCGTTACCATCACGCCCGTGCTCTCCCGCGAGGACATGGAAGATTTTCTCGCGTTACCCTTCACCATCTACGCGAACGATCCCTATTGGGTTCCGCCGGTGCTGCCCCACCTTCGCAAACTGCTTGACCCCAAAACCGGGCCGTTTTTCGAGGTGGGCCAAGCCCAGTATTTTCTAGCCAAAAACAACGGCAAAACCGTGGGGCGCATCTCCGCCCATTTGAACTTCGCTTACGAAAAGCACCACGACGCCAATACCGGCTTCTTCGGCTTCTTCGAGTGCGTGGATGACCAGGAAACCGCCGACGCGCTCTTCCAGGCCGCTGGCGACTGGGTCAAGGCGCGGGGGAAAACCCGCATCCACGGTCCTCTTTCCTTTGGCATCTACGACGAAGTCGGCCTGCTGGTGGAGGGGTTGAACGAACGCCCAGTCATGCTGCACAGCTACAACCCGGCCTACTATGAAAAGCTGGTGGTGGACGGCGGCTTCCAGAAGTCCTTCAACTGGTATGCCTACGCCTTCACCGCCACGGACAAGCCCCTGGAATACTATCAGCAGCAGCTCAATAAGATCCTCGACGAGCAGAATGTGGTCATCCAGTTCGGCAACCCCAAGGAATTCGTCAAGCGGGGAGTCGAAGTGCGCGAGATGTTCAACGAGCTGTGGAAGAAGAACTGGGGCCACGTGCCCTTGACTGCCGCCCAGTTCGACGATGTATTCCTGCAACTCAGGCCCATTCTTCGCCCAGAGCTCATCAACCTCATCATTGAAAACGACGAGTTGCTGGCCTTCAACATCATGTGCCCGGATATCAACATCACCCTGCATAAGACAGGTGGCAACCTGAACCTGCTCAACTCCCTGCGCCTGATCTTCGATTGCCGCATCCGCCCCCTGCAAGGCGTGCGGGGCATCATCATGGCGGTTAAAAAATCACACCAGTGGCGCAGGCTCCATTACGCCCTGGTGTTGCAAATGTTCGTCACCATTCTTCAGAAGCACAAACATATCCAATATGTAGACTGCTCGCTGATTCCCGAGTCCTTGGTGAAGTGGAACAAGACATTGCAGATGTTTGGTGCCAAAAGGACGCGTACCTTCCGCCTCTACGACCGTGAATTGTCCTGATTCATCGCGCTCGCCGGACTCCAGCGGGTCCGGCGAGTTCATTGGCTTTGGCGGCGTCACGGATTCTGGCTGCCGCCAGCGGTGCCAAACTCCTGGCCAATCCGGCGAATCCTCTTCATCCCTCGATAGCACCTCTTGCCAGCCTCCGGCCGTTGATTACCTGCTGGCCGCGCTGCTCTCCACCCTAGTTTTCGCCATCGCGCACTGGCAGGGGTTCGTCAACCCCTGGGCCATCAACGACGATCTGCGACAGCAAGTCTTCTGGATGCAGCGCTGGGCCGACCCGGCTCTCTACCCGTCGGACCTGCTTAACGCCTACGCCAAATCTTACGTCACTGCCGGAGTCGTCTGGACCTATCGACTGGCCACGCTTTGGACAGATCCCTTCATGGCCTCCAAGATCTTCACCGGGGCGCTCTTCCTTGTCCAGTGTCTGACATTCTTTCAACTGGGCCGGTGCTTCCGGGGCCGCGCCGGGGCCTGGGCGGCAGTGGCAATGATCTGGCTGATGCCTTTTTTCCTGGACAACATCTCCGGCGGCCTGGCCAGGGGCTGGGCCAGCCCGTTGTTGGCCCTCTTCGCCCTGGCCGTGCTGAATGGCCGCCAGGGCACGACCGCACTCACGGCTCAGGCTCTGTTCATCCCCTATATCTTCCTGCCCTGCGCCACTGCCTTCATGGCCGCCAAACTGTGGCACTGGCTGCGCAGCCGATGCCTGCCCGTCGTGTTTGCAAAACGCTGGTGGTGGTGCTGGCTGCTGGGCATAACGGTTGTGGCCTGGATCAACAGCAGTGCGGTGCTCAGGGCCGGATTCGGCCCCCTGGTCTGGCTTTCCCAAACTGTTGGTCGGCCGGAGTTCGGTCCAGCCGGACGGCTTGATCTGGTCCCGCTCCCCAATCCCTTTCTGGATTTCGTCTACTATCCCTTCGAGGGCATCGGCCTGTTCAAGGAGTTTGGGCTGGTGGCAGGAATTTTTAGCCTCATCCTGCTGGCCCCGGCAGTATGGATTGGCGGCAAGGCCGTCCCCTGGCGGAACATTGCAGCCAAGGCAAAGCCCTGGGTCTGGCTGGGAATCGCCTTTCTGCTGTTCTATGTGTCCGCCCGCCTTTTGGCTTTCAAACTGTTCGTGCCCGACCGTTATGCGCAATACCCGGTCAACCTGTTCTACGCTCTCACGCTTGCCTTGTGTCTGGCCGCAGCCTGGCGTCGTCTGGACTTTGGCCGCACAGCCACCGCAGGGCTGATCCTCGCTGCCGCCCTGCTGGGGGGGCTTCGGCTGCACAACGTGGCCCTGTATGACTATTCGGGCGAAGCGCCCTTGTGCGCCGCCGTGGAAGCCGCCACACCCAGAGAGGCCATGCTGGCCGGACACCCGGAGCTCATGGATATCGTGCTCACCTTCAGCCGACGCAACGCCCTGGCCACCTTTGAGCTGGCCCACTGCTGGAGCCAGGGCTATTGGGACTCAATGCGCCCAAGGCTCGACGGGCTTTTCGCGGCATACTACGCCAAGGACAAACAGACCGTGGTTGCGTTCGCCAAACATTTCGGCGTGGATTTTCTGGTGGTGAAGACAGCGCATTTCACGCCAGCGTTTCTCGGCGGCAAGCCCTTCTTCGAGCCCTTCGGGCAGGAAATCAAGGATATGACGCGCGGGCAGACCGATTTCGCCGTGCTCGATCCGGCTGTTTTTGAACATGTTCCCCTTGCACTGGGGGCATTTCTTATCGACTTGCGTCCTTACCGCTGAAACCCCGCAGACTTGAAGTCCCTGGCGGGGTGGTGTAGCACCAAGCACGCATCATAAAGGGGTATCCCAACTCTCATGAACAGCAAATCGCTTTCCATCATCATTCCACTGTACAATGAGGAGGACAACATCCTCCCGCTGCACGAACGGCTGGTGGGCGTACTGGAAGGCATCGGACAGGCCTACGAGATCATCCTGGTAAACGACGGCTCCTCGGACAAGACCGCCGAGCGCCTGACCAAGATCGCCAGCAAGGATCCCAAGGTGAAGGTCATCCACCTGCGCCGCAATTTCGGCCAGACTCCGGCCATGATGGCCGGCATAGACGCCGCCAGCGGGGATATCCTCATCCCCATGGACGGCGACCTGCAAAACGACCCCGAAGACATTCCCAAACTGCTGGCCAAGTTGCACGAGGGCTACGATTGCGTTTCCGGCTGGCGCAAGGACAGGCAGGACCATCCCCTCAAACGCAACCTGCCCAGCCGCATGGCCAATCTGCTGATTTCAGCCATCTCCGGGGTGCACCTGCACGACTACGGCTGCTCGCTGAAAGCTTACCGCAAGCACATCATCAAGGACGTGCGGCTCTACGGCGAGATGCACCGGTTCATCCCCATCTACGCCTGCTGGCAAGGTGCCAGGGTGACCGAGGTGGGCGTCACCCACCATCCGCGCATCCACGGCCAGTCCAAATATGGCATGGACCGCACCATAAAGGTCATCCTGGACCTCATTGTCGTGAAATTTCTGGACAAATTCTCCCAGAAACCCATGTATCTCTTCGGCGGATTCGGCCTGGTGGCTCTGTTCATCTCCTTTCTGATGTTCTTCCTGATGCTCTATCTCAAATTCTTCATGGACAAGAGCTTCATTGCCACGCCGCTGCCCCTGGTGTTCACGCTGTTCTTCCTCATGGGCTTCATGTCCATTTTCATGGGTCTCATCGCCGAGATACTCATGCGCACCTACCACGAGTCGCAAAACAAGCCGACCTACATCGTGGACCGCACCCACAACTGTTCCTGCGAGGAGTGATCCGCCCATGTGCGGTATCTGCGGCTTCGCCGGGCCTGGCGACGCCTCCGTACTCGAAGCCATGAACCGCCGTCAGGCCCACCGGGGGCCCGACGGCCAAGGCAGTTACCACTTCGCCCCCGCGCGCCTGTTCATGGCCCACAACCGGCTGGCTATCGTGGATCTGGCGGGCGGAGCGCAGCCCATGGCCACGGCTGACGACCGACTGACCATCACCTTCAACGGCGAAATCTACAACCACGCTGAACTGCGCCGAGAGTTGGAAGGCCTTGGTCACCGCTTTCTCACCGATCACTGCGACACCGAGGTGCTGCTGCACGGCTACAGCGAATGGGGCACAAGGCTCCCGGAGCGCCTGAACGGCATGTGGGCCTTCGCCCTGCACGATAGGGCGCGCAACCAGCTGTTTCTCTCCCGCGACCGTTTCGGCAAAAAACCGCTGTTCACCGCCGCCCGGCCCGGCTTGTTCGCCTTCGCCTCAGAACTGTCGGCCTTGATGGAGCATCCGGCCATCCCCACGGATATCAGCCATATGGCCCTGAAGAAATATTTCGCCTACGGCTTCATCCCTGCTCCCCACAGCCTGTACAGCGCCGCCCGCAAGCTTCCGGCAGGACACAACCTCATGGTGGATCTGGCGGACCTGTCCACGCGCCTGACGCGCTACTGGTCCTTTTGCGTGGAGCCCGATCCCGTGGTGCAAAAAAAACCCGAGGCCTACTGGGGCGAGGCCATCCGCGACACCCTGGAGCGCGCCGTAGTCCGCAGGCTCATGAGCGACGTGCCTCTTGGGGTGTTTCTCTCCGGCGGCATCGACTCCACCTCGGTCACGGCCCTGGCCTCCAGGCATGTGACCGGACTAAAGACCTTCTCCATTGGCTTCGAGGAGGCAAGCTTCGACGAATCGGCCCACAGCCTGCGCGCGGCAGCCCTCTACGGCACAACGCACCACCAGAACACCCTGTCGTTGACCACGGCCCTGTCCCTTCTGCCGGAACTGGCTGCACGGCTCGACGAACCCATGGGCGACAGTTCGCTTCTGCCCACCTACCTGCTGTGCCGCGACACCCGCGCCCACGTCACCGTGGCCCTGGGCGGCGACGGAGCCGACGAACTTTTCGCAGGCTATGCCACATTCAAAGCCTTGCGCGCGGCTGAGGCCTACGCGGCCCTGTGCCCCAAACCGATGCACAAGGCCTTATGCCTGGTAGCGGCCCGGATGCCGGTGAGCCACGGCTACATGACCATGGGCTACAAGGTGAAACGCTTCCTCCAGGGAGTTGCTGGCCCCAATCGCCTGTGGAACCCCCTTTGGCTGGCCCCGGCCAGCCGGGAGGAGCTGGAAGAACTCTTCAGCGAGCCCTGCGACCAGGAAGAGGTGTACCAGGAAGCAATCGAGGCTTGGGAAGAGTGCCCTTCCCGCGATCTGGTGGACAAGACCCTGGAGTTTTACACCCGCTTCTACATGCAGGACGGCATCCTGGTGAAGGTGGACCGGGCCAGCATGTTGAACGCCCTGGAAGTCCGCGCCCCCTACCTGGATATCGAAATGGTGGATCTGGCCCGACGCATCCCCCACGCCTACAAGCTCCGGCACGGCCAAACCAAATACATTCTGAAAAAGGCCCTGGAGCCCCTGATGCCCAAGGACATCCTGTACCGCTCCAAGCAGGGCTTCGGCGCGCCTGTCGGGCTGTGGTTCCAGCAGGGCAGGCTGAACCTGCCAGAGGCCGAAGGTTTTGCCAGTCCCTCGCCCCTTGCTGGCTTGAACGCCGGGTTCGCCGCAGCCACGGCACTTGAACACCGCCAAGGCCGCGCCGACCATCGGCTGCTGCTGTGGAACCTGTGGATGCTGGCCCGCCATCAGGGCAGGAGCGCTCCAGCATGAACCGCATACTGATCATCAACTACGAGTATCCTCCGCTGGGCGGCGGCGCGGGCAACGCCACGGCCCACACCGCCAGGGAGATGGTCCGCCTGGGGGCCGAAGTCACCGTGGTCACCTCATCCTTCCGGGGTCTTCCGTCGCGCGAGGTGGTGGACGGCTACGCCATCCGGCGCATCCCCACTCTGCGGGCCAGGGCGGAACAGTGCACGCCCCTGGAAATGGCCGCCTTCATGGCCAGCGCCTGTCTCTGGGCTCCGATCATCGCCCGGAGCTTCAAACCCACGGCGGTCATCGCCTATTTCGGCATCCCCAGCGGCCCGGCGGCCTGGCTGGTGCGCCTGCTCTGCGGCGCGCCTTACGCCGTTTCCCTGCGCGGGGGCGATGTGCCCGGCTTTCAGCCCTACGATCTGGCAGGGCTTCACAGACTCACCGGCCCGCTCATCCGTTTTTTGTGGAAGCAGGCCGGGGCCGTTGTGGCCAACAGCCGGGGCCTGGCGGAACTTGCCGCCCGCTTCGAGCCGGACCTGCACTTTCCCATCATCCCCAACGGGGCCGATATTGAGCGTTTCCATCCGCGTGAAGACTCACGGCCACTCGACGGCGGCAGCTCAACTTCTGACAGGACTGAACCTGTGCGCCTGCTCTTCGCCGGACGGGTGGTCTTTCAGAAGGGCCTGGACACAGTGCTGGAGGCCCTGGCAGCCCTGGCCCCTGAACCCGCCTGGGAGCTGTCCATCGCGGGCGACGGACCAGCCAGGCCGGAGTTGGAGTCCAAGGCAAAGGAACTGGGCATCGCCAGCCGGGTACGTTTTCTGGGCTGGACGCCGCGCGAGGAACTGGCCCGCATCAGCCGGGATATGGACTGTTTCGTCTTCGCCTCGCGCGACGAAGGCATGCCCAACGCGGTGCTGGAGGCCATGGCCTCGGGCCTGCCCGTAGTGGCTACGCGCATCGCGGGCAATGAAGAACTGGTGAAGGACGGACTTACCGGCTGGCTGGTTCCTGCAAACGACCCTGCCGCCCTGTCGCAGGCCCTGGCCGCCATGCTGGCCGATCCTGCCGGGCGCGCTGCCAAGGGTACGGCCGGACGCCTGGCCGTGGAAACCGGCTACACTTGGCACACAGCCGCTGCGCGCTATCTGGAACTGTGCAGCCGGATGGCCGCCGGGCAACAATAGGAACAGGTACTCCCATGTGCGGCATCTGCGGCATCATCGCTCCCGAAGGTTCGCGCCCGGACCCGGCCGTCCTTGCCAACATGACCGGGGCGTTGGCCCATCGCGGCCCGGACGGCCAGGGCATCCACCTCAAGGACAGGGCAGGCCTTGGCCACCGCCGCCTGGCCATCATCGATCTGGCCACCGGCCAACAGCCGCTCACCAATGAAGACGGCTCCCTGTGGATCGTCTTCAACGGCGAAATCTACAATTTCCAGGCCCTGCGCGACGAACTGGCCGCCAAGGGGCACCGTTTCGCCACCAGCTCCGACACCGAGACCATCCTCCACGCCTACGAGGAATACGGCCCGGACTGCCTGGCCAAGCTGCGCGGCATGTTCGCCTTCGCCATCTGGGACGCCAACCGCCAGACCCTGTTCGCCGCCAGGGACCGGCTGGGCAAGAAGCCCCTGTACTACGCCATGCACGAGGGTGCCTTCTGCTTCGCCTCCGAGGTACAGGCCCTGCTCACCCTGCCGGGGTTCTCCCGCGAGCCGGACCTGGAAGCTCTGGGCCTTTTCCTGAGTCTGCAATACGTGCCCGACCCCCTCTGCGCCTTCAAGGGCGTACGCAAGCTTCCGGCGGCCCACCACCTGATATGGAGCGGCACCGGCTCACCGCGCACGGCCCGCTACTGGCAACAGGCCTTCGAGCCCAAATGGACCGCCAGCGAGCAGGAACTTGCCCATGAACTGCGCCAGCGCCTTACCGAAGCCGTGCGGCTGCGCCTCATCTCCGAAGTGCCGCTGGGGGCGCACCTCTCCGGTGGCATCGATTCCAGCATCATCACCGCCCTCATGGCCACGCTTTCGGAGTCGCCGGTAAAAACCTATTCCATCGGTTTTGCCGAGCAGGCCTTCTCCGAACTCCCCAAGGCCCGCCGGGTGGCCGAACGCTTTGCCACGCACCACCACGAGTTCGTGGCCAGCTGGGGCCATGTGCCGGACGCCCTGTCCACCATCCACAGCCATACCGGCGAGCCCTTTGCCGACCCCTCGGCCCTGCCCTCCCTGCTGCTGGCTCAGATGACCCGCCAGCACGTCACCGTGGCCTTGAACGGCGACGGCGGCGACGAACTTTTCGCAGGATACCAGCGCTACTGGCTGGACCCCCTGGCCGCGCCCTACGCGGCCCTGCCCCGGTGCATCACCCAGCGGCTCATCCCCGCCCTGCTGGAGCGCTTCCCCGAACCCAAGGACCGGCCCATCGAAACCAACTGGATGGCCGGGCTCAAACGGCTGGGCCAGGTGGCGGCCATCAGCCCCAAGGCCTCCATCCTGCGCTGGGGGTCCTACTTCTCGCCTGCCCAGGCGGCCGATCTCTGGCAGCCGGAAATGCGCCCTCTGGCCGACCCTGTGGCGCTTCTGTCCAAGGCCTTCGACAACGCCCAGGCAAAAACCTTTCTGGACCGCACCCTGGCCACGGACATGGCCGCCTACCTGCCGGGCGACCTGTTGGTGAAGGCCGACCGCATGGCCATGGCCCATGGTCTGGAGGGCCGCTCTCCGCTTTTGGACCACGAGCTGGCTGAATGGGCCGCACGGCTGCCGGTAAACCTGAAGATGCGCGGCCGCACCAGCAAATACCTGCTGCGCACGGCCTTCGCCGACCTGCTGCCTGAGCCGGTTCAGGATCAGGGCAAGCAGGGCTTCGGCATTCCTATCGGCAAATGGCTGCGGGAGGATTTGTCCGGCTGGTGCCGGGAGACGCTGCTGGAGGGAGTCGCCGCCAAAAGACTGTTGCGGCCCCAGGCACTGGCCGCGCTTCTTGAGGAACACCGCCTGGGGCGCGTGGACCACGGCAAACGCCTGTGGGCGCTTCTGTCCCTGGAAACCTGGCTGCGGCTGTACGGGGTGTTCTAGCAGTGATGGGATGGCCCCGCCCCTCCTAAAGGGGTAAGGATGAGATGTCCGTCAACATCCTTTTGAGGAGGCCATCCCATGAAAAGCTGTACCACTGTCGGCATCGATTTGGCAAAGAACACGCTTCAACTTCATGG
>JBBRUD010000012.1:0-64239 GCA_038248065.1 Desulfovibrionales bacterium
CAAGCGGGGGCGTAGCTCAGTTGGTTAGAGCGCTGGCCTGTCACGTCAGAGGCCGCGGGTTCAAGTCCCGTCGCTCCCGCCACTAAAGAATAGGGATCAAGGTGTACGCCTTGGTCCCTTTTTCTCTTTTCCAGTGTAAAAAAACAGCATTGGGAACAACATCAAATAGTTGACGTCGCGGCGCTTGGCGTATAAAGAGACGGGCTCGTGAGCAAGCGGGCGGGTAGCTCAGCTGGAAGAGCATCGGCCTTACAAGCCGAGGGTCACAGGTTCGAGCCCTGTTCCGCCTACCACGTAAGCATGGCACCCGTGGAAGATTTGTTACGGGAATGTCCGATTGAAAGTGCACAGTATATTTTTGAAGGTCATGTCCATGTCTTTCAAAAGTTCGACACAAGCGGGGGCGTAGCTCAGTTGGTTAGAGCGCTGGCCTGTCACGTCAGAGGCCGCGGGTTCAAGTCCCGTCGCTCCCGCCACTAAAGAACAGGGGCCGAAGAGAAATCTTCGGTCCCTTTTTCTTGGCTGCATCACCCTAAGAATGGTATTGAGACTGCAACAATGCATGCAAGACTCGGCGGATATCTGGCCGCACTGGCCGCCACAGTGCTCTGGGCGGGAAATTTTGTGGTAGCACGGGGCATCGCGCACGATATACCGCCCGTTCAGCTGAACTTCTGCCGCTGGGCCGTGGCCTTGGCCTGCATGCTTCCGCTGGCTCTGCCCAAGCTCCGCGCCGATCTGCCCGCACTGCGCAGGAACAAGGCCTACCTCGCCGCCATGGCCCTGGTGGGGGGCGCGGCCCTCAATGTGCTCATCTACAAGGCGGGGCAGACCACTCAGAGTCTGAATATGGCGCTTTTAGTGCCCACCTCGCCCATCATGATCATCGTCATGTCGCGCATATTGTACGGCGAGCCCATCACCAGACGCCGATTGGCTGGTGTGGCGGTGGTGCTCCTAGGCGTCCTGGCGCTTATTTCGCGCGGGGACTGGCGGCACATCGCGGCAGTAACCTTTGCGCCGGGCGACCTGTGGGCTCTTGCCGGAGCGGCCTGCTTCGCGGTGTATTCGCTCTTTATCCGCAGGCGTCCCCCGGATATTTCCATTGAAGGTTTCAACGCCGTGGTGTTCGCCATTGGCCTGGTGCTTATGCTGCCAGCCCTGGCCTGGGAGGCGGCGGTCATGCCTGCATCCACCTGGAACAGCCACGTTATTGCAGGGGTGGCCTACGCGGGGATTGGCTGCTCGTTCGCGGCATATCTGCTCTGGACCAGGGCTATATCGTCCATCGGCCCAGTGCTGGCGGGCATTGTGTATTACTCGCTGCCGTTGTTCGCGGCCGTCGAATCCGTACTGATCCTGGGCGAGAGTATTGCCCTGTTTCATGTTCTGGGAGGCGCACTCATTGTAGCCGGGATCATGATGGCTACAGTGGAGCGGCGCTTGCTCACATATCGCGCCACCTGAAAATAACTGGGCAAAAGTTGAGCGGTGTTTAATACCGGCAGGCTTCAGAAGTGCGCTATGAGAGGCTTGGTCAGACGCTTGTCAGCGCCGTATCAACCAGCAGCAGCTTGTTCATCATGGATTTTATCAGCATGAGGCGCTCTTTCTCATAAGAAAACGCCAGTCCGACGGTGATGGTATCTTGTTTGATGTTTACACGCTTTACGTGCACTTTGAATTTGTCGAAATTTATGCCGTCCAGAGGCAGAGAAACAACAAGCGAATCGCCATCTGCGATATCACGAGATATCCCGTTCTCCCGCAGGTCTGCCACAACGCAACAGCCGCCTTCGCTCAAATCACGGACGTAGCATTGGCCTTTGAAATGGCTGTTCTCGATGATCGAAGGAACGATGCAGCGTATGCGTCTGTGTGAGCGCATCTGAAGAGCTTCAATTCTTTTAGGAAATGCAAAAAAAAGCAGTGGCTTTGGCTTGGTGATGAATTTAATAACCTGTGTTGTGAACGAATATATAGTCCCATGTTATTCAAAAAATATTTTCAGTCCTGTACCTGGGCGGGGGAATACTTTTGAGTTCGCGGAGAGATTGTAGCCGGAAATAACAGTTTCTTGAGAATCGATGCATAATACAGAAGTGCTGCCAAACATGTGGTCGCCGGTGAACTGAAATTCGATGGATCTGCCAGGCTTTATCATTGCGTCTTTGCTGTCCATCAGGCAGACTGTGGATTGCCCGGTTCCGCAGGAGCGGCGCATAGCGGCAATTCCGTCGTTGTTCATGGAATCAACTCTGTCGCATAGTACTTCAATATTCTTAAGGTTGTCGACAAAGCTGATAGCGAGTGATTGAGTTTTCTCGTCGTTGTTGAAGGACACACCGAATGTGGTCGTTTTGTTTTGTTCCGAGACGCTGCGAACCTGCCCGATGAACCTTTCAAGATTCAAACCATCAATGTGTATGAATATTGCTACCTGAATGCCTTGCAGTGCGGCTGAATTTTTTGTTACTTTTTGATTTGGCAATACAAGCCTGCATCCTCCTTTGCTTATGTCATAAACATGTCCTTGCCGCGATCCACCATCGAATTCAATCAATGCAGGAATAAGGCACTGGATACGTTTATTTTGGCGAAGTTTGATGCGCTCAACATCAGACGGGTATTTAAGGAACATTACTTTGGATGGATGAAGCATGAACAATATGAGCTGAATGGAGAATCCGAAAAGTGCTCCGCTATGTTCAAGGCGTATGGTTATGTTCGAACCTTCAGTAAGTTTATTCTTTACGTCAAGTTGTGCTGGGATTTTAACAATTATAAAATCATTGTAATCAATCCCCATTAGGGTCGTTTTGTACAGCGTGCGGTCATCGTTGACTTGTAGAAATATAGGATGGTCGGGTTTCAGCGCCAGCTGCTGAAAAAGGTCTGGAGGCGCTGGGAGGGCCTGAGGGGAGCAGTTGGTGTCGTTCATGATGCCGTATACCGTGTTCTAGGCGGGTTGGAATGCCTTAAGGCGTAATCCGTTCAAACAAATGTACTCGACTTGCACTGCATTGGAAACAACAGGCTCTGAACTCCCTTCTTGCCCTTGAAACAGTAAAGAATCAATACGGATAACCCGAATTTTTTGTGTTGCGCATGCCTTGGCGACTCCGAAAGCTGAAGTTTCCTGCTTGGAGCATTGAAACCAGCGCGCGTGGGGGGCACATTGCTGTGGACCAGACCCCACCCCCTGGGTCATAGTAATGCAATGACGCACAAGCAGCACGCCAACGCACTCGCCGGGATTCCGCAACCGGCCATGCTGCCCATGACTCCGGCGGAAATGACCCGGTTGGGGTGGAAGCAACTCGACATCCTGTTGGTCAGCGGCGACGCGTACGTGGACCATCCTTCCTTCGGCGCGGCTCTGCTGGGCCGCTGGCTGGTGCGGCACGGCTACCGCGTGGGCATTGTGGCCCAACCTCGCTGGGACACGCCGGACGATGTGGCCCGCATGGGGCGTCCGCGTCTGTTCGCCGGGGTAACTGCCGGATGCCTGGATTCCATGCTGGCCCATTACACAGCCTTTCGCAAAAAACGCAGCGACGATGCCTACACACCAGGCGGCCTGGCTGGCAATCGGCCCAACCGGGCTACTATCGCCTACACCAACGCCGTGCGCCGTGCTTTCCCTGGCCTTCCTGTGGTGCTGGGCGGCATCGAGGCCTCCCTCAGGCGCATTTCCCATTACGATTTTTGGTCCGACGCCGTGCGGCGTTCCGTGTTGCTCGACAGCAAGGCCTCGGCCATCCTCTATGGCATGGCGGAAGTCTCTTTGCTCGCTTTAGCCGACGGGTTGAGCGCGCTTGGCGATGTCCCTCCCGACGCCAAAACCCTGCGCCGCATCCTGGCCCAGGTGCCGGGGGCGGTGTTCGCAGGTTCCTTCGATGATATTCCGGCTGACAGTTCATCGGACGGCTTGATGGACGTCCCGGCTGAGGCGGCATCGGCTGAAGCTGCTGACGGCCCAGTTGGCGGGCCATCGGCCAGCAAGGTGTTGATGCTTCCCTCCCATGAAGCCATCGTGGCCGACCCCAGGCAGCTCCTTTTGGCCACGAGGTTGCTGGAACAGCAGGTGCACCAGGATACCCGCTATGCGGTCCAGCCCTCGGGCGACAGATTGTTGGTGCTGACACCGCCTGGGCCAGGTCTCGACACCTCCGGCCTGGATCTTCTGGCCGGGCTGCCTTTTTCGCGGGAGCCCCATCCTTCGTATACCGAAGCCATCCCGGCTGCGGCCATGATCCATTCCAGCGTGACCACGCACCGGGGCTGCGCCGGTGGATGTTCCTTCTGCACCCTGGCCCTGCATCAGGGGCGGCGCATCCGCTCCCGCAGCCGCGCTTCCATACTGGCCGAGGTGGAGTGCATGGCCGGGGTGAAGGGCTTCACCGGCAGCATCAGCGACGTCGGCGGCCCCAGCGCCAACATGTGGGGCGGCCGGTGCGCGGCGGACCCGGCCTGCTGCGAGCGCCCCAGTTGCCTGGCTCCGGGGCGATGCAAGCATTTTCTGGTGGATCAGCAGGCCTTTGTGCAGCTGTTGCGGGCGGTTTCCAGAATTCCGGCCGTGCGCCACGTGCGCGTTGCCAGCGGCTGGCGTATGGACCTGGGACTGGCGGACAAGGACGCATTGGGAGTCATGGTGCGTGAGTTCGTGGGCGGGCAGGCCAAAGTGGCTCCCGAACACATGGCCGCGCATGTGTTGCGCTTGATGCGCAAGCCTCCCTTTGCGGCCTTTGAGGAGTTCCTGCGCCTGTTCGCCTGCGAATCGGCCAAGGCGGGCAAGGAACAGTATGTCGTGCCCTACCTCATGAGTGCCGCCCCTGGCTGCACGGATGAGGACATGCGCCAACTGGCGCAGTGGCTTGGCGCCCTTGGCTGGAAGCCCAGCCAGGTGCAATGTTTCATCCCTCTGCCGGGCACGGCGGCTGCGGCCATGTATCACGCCTGTGCGGATATGGACGGCAAGCCCATCCATGTGGCCAAAACCGATGCCGAGCGACTGCGCCAGCATGGCGTGCTGGTGCCCACGGCCGGTCGGGGGCCGGAGAAGCGCAGACACGCTGTGCCTTCGGGCCGGGATACTCACCGTTCCCGCACCAGGAAGTGACCTTTCCCATCGGAGTTTCAGCATGTTCCAACACCAGAGGAGGAGCCCATGATAACCTGTGAGAGCCAATCCCCTGATTTCGCCATGCGCATAAGCGACGGCGTGCATGAGGCCCTCTCCGACACCACTGCCGATCATGGCGGAAGCGCTACGGGCTTTCGGCCCCACGATCTGTTGGAGGCGGCGCTGGGAAGCTGCATCGGCATCATCGTGCGGATGTTCGCCAAGCGCCATGCCATCCCTTTGGAAAGCGTCGCCGTTACCGTGACACTCAACCGGGACAACCCGGAGGAAGCGCTCTTTGAATACGCCCTGGAACTCCGTGGCGACCTTACCCAAGGGCAACGCGCCAAACTGCACCGGGCCGCCAAGTCCTGCCCGGTGCACAAAACCCTGTCGCGCGCCATCGTCATCAGGGCCAAAGAGGAATAAGGGGCGCTGCACTTCGTTTGAAACGGGCTGCCAAGGCCGTTTCGGCCAGGCATCCGTAATCTCCTTGACCCCGCCGGGGGGGCAGCGCCCCCCCGGACCCCCGCAATAGAGGGGCGTTCATTCGTCGACGCGAAGCTATAAGGGGGGTCCGGGGGGCCATTGGCCCCCCGGCCGCCGGAGGCTCATGTGACAACCAACGGACAGAACATGTTCGCCCAACTGGCAGACCGCATGGGGCGGCTGCGGTTGCAGGGCAGGCTGGAGGCCCAGGTGGGTCATGCCAGCAAAATCTACGGAGGGCAGGGGCTTTCGCGCTTTCACCCTGAGAACTCCCAGATGTTCAATAATCTGGTGTCCGCTGTTCTGTCCGGGGCCGGGCTCATGGAGCGGGCCAGACGCAATGCCATGGATTACCGGATAGTCCGGTTGCAGGCCTCCTTTCCTGACCTGCCTGCGTCCTTCGACGGCTTCACACTGCTCCATCTCACGGATATTCACGCCGACGCCATCCCGGATGGCGGCGGGCATCTGGCGGATGTCCTTGCCGGGCTGTCCTTTGACCAATGCGTGGTTACCGGTGATTTCCGTTTTCTCACCTGGGGGGAGTATTCCCTTGCCCTGGAGCGCACGGCCACGTTGTTGGCCGCTGTCAAACGGTCCCGACGGCCTATTGGGGTGCTGGGCAACCATGATTTCATCGAGATGGTTCCGGGCCTTGAGGCTCTGGGATTGCGTGTGCTTCTCAATGAATCGGCGCGGGTCAACCTGGGAGGGGAAACCTTGTGGTTTCTGGGTGTCGATGATCCCCATTTCTATGGGACGCACGACCTTGACCGGGCCGACTTGGCCGTACCTCGAAGCGCCTTCCGCATCCTGCTTTGCCATTCCCCGGAACTGTTCGATCAGGCAGCGGATCTTGGCGTGCAACTCTATCTTTGCGGGCATACTCACGGCGGCCAGATTTGCTTGCCCGGTCGCATTCCCATCCTAACCAACGCCGCCTGTCCGCGCACCTTGGGGTCAGGTCCTTGGAAGCGGGGGGATATGCTGGGATACACCTCGCGTGGGACTGGCACGTCAGGCTGCGCGGCCAGATTTTTCTGCCCGCCAGAGGTGACGCTGTTCACCCTGCGGCGCGACCCTCAGGGGCCGGGACTGCGCCTGTTGGAATAGAGACGCGCAGTCGCGTTTCAGGATAAGCGGCAGACCAGCCTGGCGATATGCGGCCCGGTGAGGATGACGGCGAAGAGCCGCAGGGTCTGCAGTGCCATGATGAAGGGGATGTCGGCGTTGCTGCCGAGGGCGATGATGGCGATGGAATCAAGCCCGCCAGGGCTGGTTGCCAGGTAGGCGGTAAGCGCGTCGATATGCAGATGGGCGCAGAGCATCCAGGCGGAAACCCCGCACAATCCCATGAGCAGCACAGTGGCCAGCAACAGCTGAGGGATGGCCCGAAAAGCGTGGCGGACCACACTCGTGGTGAAGCGCAGGCCGATGTACCAGCCAAGAGCTGCGTAAGCGGTTGCCAGCAGCCATGGCGGCAAGGTGAGCTGCACGGTTCCGGTGGTGCTGAACAGGGTTCCGGCCACCATGGGGACAAGCATGGCCCCGGCGGGGATACGGAAGGCGCGGCCTGCCACCATGCCTGCCAGGGCGATTGACAGGGTCTGGAGCAGCGGCAGCAGCGGGGCGTCAAACCCCGGCTCGAACACCGACATGGACGGGCTTGGTGTTACGGCCTGGGCTCCGATCAGCAGGCGGGAGACGGCTGAAGCTGTCAGAACCACGATGAACACCCGCAGGTACTGCATGAAAGCCACCAGGCGGACGTCGGCGCCGTACTCTTCGGCCATGGCGGTCATGGCGGCTGCCCCGCCGGGCGATGAACCCCACGCGGCGGTGTTTCCGGGCAGCGCACCATACTTTACCAGCACCCAGCCGGTAAGGCCGCCTGCCGCGAGGGTCGCGGAGACCACCAGCAGCATCACGGCCCAGTCCTGGGCGATGGACACCAGTATGGATGGAGTGATGGCTCTGGCCACTATGCAGCCGATAATCGCCTGCGCTCCTGCAAAAGCCCAGCCCGGAGTGCGTATGGCAACCCCGCACAGCCCGAAGGCCACCCCCGCCAGCATGGGACCAAGAAGGAGGGCGGCAGGGAAGTCGGCCAAATGCAACGCCCAGGCCAGGGGAGCGGATAGGGCGATCAGCGCGGCCCACTGCCAGGCAGGGTTCTTCGAGGTCATGGGTGGCGTTCCAGGTATCTCTACAGTGGGGGTGTCAGTGTGTCGTGGATGGTTCAGGTTCCGTATCGGCCAGGAGGGGTGTTGGCAAGCTTCGTATCCCAGCCCATCCTGCCGCTCCGGCCTTGGGAACCGCATGCTCTGACCGTAGAACACAATAGGAAATGGCCCCTGTATAGGGTGTTGTGGTTGGGTGCGCGAGATTGTGTGTGAGTTATGTGCTATATTTATTCCTATTGTCGTATCAAATACGAGGAGTCGTGGTTGGAATATTCCTCTTGATATCTGTATGTCTAACAATTAGACTTCCCTGCGGATATGAACCTAGGGGGCCTCAATGATAACGCATAAGGATATCGTCTATGTCGGTAAACTCGCACCCATTGCCCAGCTTTTGGAGCTTCTTGGTCATTTGGACCAGCCCACAGTTCGCTCTCCTGATGTGTTCGCGGCGATGTCCAAGGAGCTCTGGGAGATATATTGGTATCTCAACGCCAGGTTGCACGACGAATTGTTGGGATGCCCCTGCGCCAGCGAAGACGACGAATATTTCGAGGAAACGGAAAGACGCTCCAAAAACGCCGTTGAATCATAACGATACAGTAAAAGCGGTATTGGCCGCATTTTCAACGTTTTGTGCCTGACTTAACCATGATGGCAACGGCTTGTCGCTCCTCTAGCGACTTGACAACTCCCGGTAGGGTGCTATTAGGATGGAACAAAATAGGCGGATATCTTGTTGACCTCAGGACCTTCGGCGAGCGCTGGGTTCCAGATTGATGAGAGAGACAGCCAAAAACTTAACGGAGCCATCGCCATGTCGAAGAAACTCTATGTCGGCAACCTGCCTTTCACAGTTTACGAAGAAGAAGTTCGTGGAGTCTTTTCCACTTATGGTGAAGTTCAGTCCGTGAATTTGATAAACGATCGTGAAACCGGCCGCCCCCGCGGTTTCGGTTTTGTTGAAATGAATGACGAAGGTGCTCTTGCCGCCATCGAAGCCCTTGACGGCAAGGACTTCCAGGGCCGCAACCTGCGCGTCAACGAAGCCCAGGAGCGCACCGGTGGCGGCGGTGGCGGTGGCGATCGTCGCCCCAAGCGCTGGTAGGATAAACGCACTACCGTTGCCTTAGCCTTGCGGAGCCCCCTTCTCGCGAGAGGAGGGGGCTTTTTCCCTTGCCTCCCGGCAACTCACCCTTCAACGCCGGAGGTCTCATGGCCAAAGAAGAGTGCATTGAAATCGGCGGTATCGTGCAGGAAGCCCTGCCCGGCACCATGTTTCGCGTAGAACTGGAAACTGGACAAAACATCCTCGGCCATCTGTGCGGCAAAATGCGCAAGTATCGCATCCGCATCCTGCTTGGCGACCGGGTAACCGTCCAGCTGTCTCCGTACGACCTCACCAAAGGACGTATCGTTTTCCGCGAAAAGTAGACCCTGTCCAAAGCATCCGGTCGCCGGGCAGCCCCATTCGGGCTTCCACCCTGCGGCAGGCGGCCACGCGAGGCCGTCGATTTCAGCGATCGGCTTCGCGGCCACCGCCTTTGCGGTGCCTTCCAGGATACCTCATTTCCCCCTGCCTCCCTCCTTGCCGTAACGCCCCGGTCGCCACCGGAGCGCTTTGACGGTTGACAGCCCGGCATCGCGGACTTTAAGCGCTGAAGCTTCCACGCGAATAATTATCCGGGGTCGCCCGGCACAGGAGTACGCAATGAACAAATCCGTTTATTACATCATCGGCGACGGCATCGGGCCTGAAGTCTTCAGCGCCGCCCGGCCGGTCATCGACGCCGCCATAGCCAAAGCCTACGGCACCGAGCGCAAGCTGGAGTGGAAGGAGCTTCTGGCCGGTGAAAAAGCCTTCAAGGAAACCGGCAACTACCTGCCCCAGGAAACCCTCGACACTCTGTCCAAAGCCGAACTGGCCATGAAAGGACCCCTGGGCACTCCTGTGGGCGGCGGCATCCGCAGCCTCAACGTCACCATGCGCCAGACCCTCGACCTCTATGCCTGCATCCGGCCCATCAAGTATTTCAAAGGCATCGAATCTCCGGTGAAGCGCCCCGATCTGGTGGATATGATCGTCTTCCGCGAGAACACCGAGGACGTCTACGCCGGTATCGAATACGCCTCCGGCACCCCCGAAGCCAAACGCCTCATCGAATTCCTGCGCTCCATGGGCGCCAAGGTGGACGATACCGCAGGCATCGGCATCAAGCCCATGACCCCCAACGGTTCCAAGCGTCTGGTGCGTAAGGCCATCCAGCACGCCATCGCCCAGAAAAAGCCCAACGTCACCCTGGTGCACAAGGGCAATATCATGAAGTTCACCGAGGGCGGCTTCCGCGCCTGGGGGTATGAGCTGGCCGCCGAAGAGTTCGCTGCCGAAACCATGACCGAGCAGGAAGCCAAGGCCGACGGCTCCAAGTCCGTGGTGGTCAAGGATCGTATCGCCGACATGATGTTTCAGGAAGTGCTCATCAATCCCGAGCAGTACAGCGTCATCGCCACCTCCAACCTGAACGGCGATTACATCTCCGACGCTCTGGCCGCACAGGTCGGCGGGCTGGGCCTGGCTCCCGGCGTGAATATGAGCGAAAAACTGGCTTTCTTCGAGGCCACCCACGGCACCGCCCCCACCATCGCCGGCCTGGACAAGGCTAACCCCGGCAGCCTGGTGCTCTGCGGCGCCATGATGCTGGAGCACCTGGGCTGGCACGAAGCCGCCCAGATGATCCATAAAGCCATGGATACCGTCATCACCGCCAAAACCGTTACCGTGGACCTGGCCAACCAGATTCCCGGCAGCACCACCGTCGGCTGCACCGCCTTCGGCGAGTTGTTGCAGAAGAATCTGTAAGAGAAGAAAATGGGGGGCGCTGCACTGCGTTCGAAACGGGCTGCTAAGCCTCTGCGAGGCAAGCATCCGTATTCCCCCCAGCCCCGCCGGGGGGCCATTGGCCCCCCGGACCCCCCGTTTAGGGGTGTTGGTCAATATTTGCCTCCAAGTCGTGTCTTGACTATTTGTTGATGGAGCAGAGTGTCGTCCTTCGCTCCGCCCTAACCCCCAATCTTGTTTTTTCATTGATTCGACGTGGTGACGGGCTGGCGGGCGCGGTTCCGCCGGACCGCAGGACGGTGCACCGCAGGGCGCTTTGGCCCGAGGAATTGCGCCGTCCGAGAGCCGCCGGAACCGCGTCCGCCAGCGTGTCCCAGGCATTTGCGAAGGGTGTTCATATCCAGGAATTGCGCTGTCCGAGGATCGCCGGAGCCGCGCCCGTCCGCAACGCCTATCCGTCCTCTCAACAGAAATGGGGCTGCCAAGCATCCTTGCGCATCCAGGCTTTCCTTTCTCTGCGGATTCAGGTACGAGACAACGTTTCCAGCACCGAACTACACGAGGAGACGAGGGTTCCATGGACTATAACGTCACTGACATTTCTCCGGTCGAAACCAAGATCGACGTCAACATTCCCGTTGAGGAAGTCAACGCCGCCCTGGCCGTAACCACGGCCATGTACCGTCAGAACCTTGATCTGCGCGGGTTCCGCAAGGGAAAGGTGCCCTCCAGCATCGTCGAGGCCAAATACCGTAAACAGATCATGCGCGAATCGGCCAACGATCTGATGAACGTGCACATCAACGAGATCATGTCCACCCTCAAGTATCTGGCCATCGCCAAGCTGGACATCAATCCGGTGGAACTGGAATTGGAAAAGGATCAGCCCCTTTCCTATTCCATCTCTTTCGAGCACGCGCCGGTGATCGAGCTGCCCGAATACAAGGGACTGGCCGTGGATGAAGAAGAGGCCCAGGCTTCCGAAGAGGAAATCGCCCAGGTGCTCGAGCGCATCCGCAACAACCTGGCCGACCTGAAGCCCATCCTCACCGACCGTATGCCCGCCGACGGCGACGTGGTGGTGGTAAGCTTCCACGCCGAAGAAAACGGCGTGACCGTGCCCGGCATCCGCGCTGAAAACTTCCAGTTGTCGCTGGGTGAAAAACAGGCCCTGCCTGAGTTCGAAGAATTGGTGAAAAACACCATGCCCGGCCAGACAGCCACCAGCAAGGTGACCTTCCCCGACGACTTCCTGAACGCTTCCCTGGCTGGCAAAACGGTTGACATGACCATTACCGTACATATCATCAAAGAACGCCAGTTGCCGCCCCTCGATGACGAGCTGGCCAAGAAAGCCGGCAACTTCGAGAATCTGGAGAAAATGCGCCAGGCCATTTCCATGTCCTACGTGCAGAGCCGCCAGCAGCTCTACAAGGCCGCCGCCCAGAAGCAGCTGCTTGACCAGCTGATTGGCAACCTGGAAATTCCCCTGCCGCCCTCCCTGGTGGCCGAGCAGCTGGAAAACCTGATCGCCAGCGCCCAGGACAAGCTGGAACGCATGGGCAAGGCCCCCGAAGCCGTGGGCAACACCCGTGAAGAGCTTGAAAAGGAATACGCGCCCAAGGCCAGTGAAATGGTCAAGTCCCAGCTGTTCCTGTTGAACCTGGCGGAAAAGGAAGGCATCGAAACCACTCCTCAGGAGATGGACGGATACTTCACCCAGGTGGCCTCGCGCACTGGCCAGGACCTCTTGGCCGTGAAGCAGCACTACGAGCAGAACAACCTGATCATCCCGGTGCGGGATAAGATTTTGGCGGACAAGGCCATGGACTTCATTTACAGTCATGCCACGGTCACCAAGATTCCTGCCAAGGAAGTCGCAGCACTGGCGTAAGCCAAGGAGTAGCGGGTGAGAGCCCAAATACCCATAGTCATCGAGACCACCGGCCGCACCGAGCGGGCTTACGACATTTATTCGCGTCTGCTCAGAGACCGGATAATCCTTCTCGGCACGGCCATCGACGATCACGTGGCCAACGTGATCTGCGCCCAGCTCCTTTTTCTGGAATCCGAGGATCCCAAGAAGGAGATTTCCATGTATATTAACTCTCCTGGCGGTTCCGTCACGTCGGGTATGGCTATTTACGACACTATGCAGTTCATATCCTGCCCGGTGGGAACATTGTGCATGGGGCAGGCGGCCAGCATGGGCGCGCTGCTTCTGGCGGCCGGAGAAAATGGCATGCGCCACGCCCTGCCCAACTCCCGCATCATGATTCATCAGCCCATGGGCGGGTATCAGGGCCAGGCCACGGATATCGAAATTCACGCCCGCGAGATCATCCGCATGCGCGAGAAGTTGAACGAGATTCTCGCAAAGCATACCGGCACGAATCTTGAAAAGATTCAGGACGACACGGAGCGCGATTACTTCATGACTGCCGAAGAAGCCAGGGTTTACGGGCTTATCGACAAGGTGATCGTCTCCCGGGACGACGCGGAAGGCGAGACCAACTAGGCATTTTTTGACCACGGCGGCGATTTTGCCGCCGTGGGTCAGGAAATCAGGGAAGATTCCATGACCAAAAAGAAGACCCCCGTTTCCTCAGAGCTGTGCTGCTCCTTTTGCGGCAAAAACCAGGATGAGGTGCAGCGCCTGATCGCTGGGCCGGATGTCTACATCTGCGACGAATGCGTTGCCTTGTGCAACGAGATCATCGCTCAGGAAAGCCTGAACGAGGAAGTCGAGGATGGCAAACTCCTGGCACCCAGCGAAATCAAGCGCCTGCTCGACGATTACGTCATCGGCCAGGACCAGGCCAAGAAGATCTTGGCCGTGGCCGTGCACAATCATTACAAGCGGGTGTACTACTCCGTTGGCGCCAAGGGCGATGATGTTGAGCTCGACAAGTCCAACATCCTGCTCATCGGCCCCACCGGTTCGGGAAAAACCTTGCTGGCCCAGACTCTGGCCCGCGTTCTGAAAGTGCCCTTCGCCATCGCCGACGCCACTACCCTCACTGAGGCCGGTTACGTTGGCGAAGATGTGGAGAACATTCTCGTTCAGTTGCTCCAGAACGCCGATTACGACATCGACTCCGCTTCGCGGGGCATCATTTATATCGACGAAATCGACAAGATCGCCCGCAAAGGCGACAGCCCGAGCATCACCCGCGACGTTTCCGGCGAGGGTGTGCAGCAGGCTCTGCTCAAGATCATCGAGGGCACAGAGGCCAATATTCCTCCCAAGGGCGGCCGCAAGCATCCCCAGCAGGAATTCATCCGCCTGAATACCGCCAATATTTTGTTCATCGTTGGCGGCGCGTTCATTGGCCTTGATAAGATCGTGCAGCAGCGCAGCCGGGGTTCGGCCCTGGGCTTCGGAGCCAAGATGGAAGGCAAGCGCGAGGAGGACGTCTCCAAGCTGTTGTCCCAGGCCCATCCCTCCGATCTGGTGAAATTCGGTCTGATTCCCGAGTTCATCGGGCGCATACCCATCATCACCTCCCTCGTCGAGCTGACGGAAGAGGATCTTATCCGTATTCTCACCGAGCCCAAGAATGCGCTGGTGAAGCAGTACATGAAGCTCTTCGAGCTGGATAAGGTGCGTCTGCGCTTTACCTCCAACGCCCTGTCGGCCATCGCCCACAAGGCCATCGAACGCAAAACCGGCGCGCGCGGCCTGCGCAACGTGATGGAGAGCATCATGCTCGAAATCATGTACCAGCTGCCTTCGCTTACCGGCGTCAAAGAGTGCGTCATCAACAAAGCCGTGGTGGAGAAAGGCGTCGAACCGCTGCTGCTCTACCATCAGGAAGTGAAGACGGCGTAACGTCCGTTATGGTTTAGGATTCCTGGCCCCCTTCTGGCGACGGAAGGGGGCTTTTTCATGATTTGACTTTTTCCACGCCTGTCTTACTCTACCCTCTTGTGACCAACGGCGCCCCGCGCTTGCACCCTGAAGCGCGAACACAATATGCCCAGGAGGCGACATGACGAGCCTTTCCTTTGATGACCAGCCGCTGCGTGTGGAGCGCGTCAGGCTTCCGCTGATGAGCCTGCGCGAGGTGGTCATGTTTCCCCGGTCTATCGTCCCGTTGTTCGTGGGGCGTGAAGCCTCCATCAAAGCCATTGAAAACGCTGTCAATGTTTACGATAAAAAAATCTTTCTCGTGGCCCAGCGCGCCCCGGAAACCGAAAAACCCCGTGAGGAAGATCTGTTCCGCGTGGGCACGGTCAGCAAGATTCTCCAGATGCTCCGGTTGCCCGACGGCACCATAAAGGTGCTTTTCGAGGGCCTGTACCGTGCCGAGTGGGACCCCGAAGACGCCACAGGCTTCGACGAGGACTACCCCGTGGCCCGCGTGCTGCGCATGGAAGAGGATGACGGCCAGGGCAGCGAGGGCGAGGCTCTGGTGCGGGCCGCTCATGAAGCCATGGAGCACTACGGGCGCATCAACAAGAAGCTGGCCCCGGAAACCGTGCTGGCCATCAACGCCCAGACGGCCTCTGGCAAGCTGGCCGACGCCATCATGCCCCACCTGAAGGTGGACTACATCAAAAAACAGGAAATCCTCGAACTGTTCGATCCCAACAAGCGCCTGCAGGAGGCTTACGCCCTGTTGCAGGGCGAGATCGAAATCTCCTCCATCGAAAAGAAGATCAAGGGCCGCGTCAAGCAGCAGATGGAGAAGAACCAGCGCGAATACTATCTGAATGAGCAGTTGAAGGCCATTCACAAGGAAATGGGGCGTGACGAAGATCCCATGGCCGAAGTGGCCGAGTTCGAACAGCGCTTAAAAGACAAGCTCCTGCCCGAGCAGGCCTTTGAAAAGGCCCTGCGCGAGCTCAAGAAGCTCAAGCACACTCCGCCCTCGTCGGCGGAATACACCGTGGTGCGCAACTATCTGGAGTGGATTCTCGATCTGCCCTGGAACGTGCTCCAGGATGTGGACATCGACGTGGCCAAGGCCAAGGAGGTCCTCGACGAGGACCATTACGGCCTGGACAAGCCCAAGGAACGCATTCTCGAATATTTGGCCGTCCAGAGCCTGGTGGAGCAGATGAAAGGCCCCATCCTGTGTCTGGTTGGCCCTCCGGGCGTGGGCAAGACCTCTCTGGCCAAATCCATCGCCCGCTCCATGAACCGCGAGTTCGTGCGCCTGTCTCTTGGCGGCGTGCGCGACGAAGCCGAGATTCGCGGCCACCGCCGCACCTACGTGGGCGCGTTGCCGGGCAAGATCCTGCAATCCCTCAAGCGGGTGAAGTTCAACAACCCCGTGTTCTGCCTTGACGAAGTGGATAAGATGTCCACCGACTTCCGGGGCGACCCCTCGGCGGCCCTGCTGGAAGTATTGGACCCGGAACAGAACTATGCCTTCGGCGACCACTATCTTGACCTGGATTACGACCTCTCCAAGGTGTTCTTCATCACCACGGCCAACGCCCTGCACACCATTCCGGCCCCCCTGCAGGACCGCATGGAGATCATTCGCATACCGGGCTACCTGGAAACCGAAAAGCTCAAGATCGCCAGAAGTTTCCTGTTGCCCAAGAAGATCAAGGAAAATGGCCTGACCGAAACCAATCTCTCGGTATCCGATGGGGCCATTCTGGAGGTTATCCGTCGCTACACCCGTGAGGCCGGAGTGCGTAATGTGGAGCGGGAGCTGGCCTCCATCTGCCGCAAGGTCGCCCGCAAACTGGTTGAAGGCGACGACCGCGAGGCCCAGTTCTCCATCACCAAGCAGAATGTGGCCACGTACTTGGGCGTGCCCAAGCACCGCTACGGCGAGATGGAAGAAACCGCTCAGGTGGGCGTGGCCACCGGCATGGCTTACACCGAAATGGGCGGCGAGCTGCTGATGGTGGAAACCGTGCTCATGCCCGGTTCCGGCAAGGTGGAGATCACCGGCAAGCTGGGCGAAGTCATGCAGGAATCCACCAAGGCCGCCCTGTCCTACATCCGGTCGCGCTCGGCCACCTTCGGCCTCAAGCCCGACTTCCACAAGGAAATCGACATCCACATTCACGTGCCCGAAGGCGCCACCCCCAAGGACGGCCCTTCGGCAGGCATCACCCTGGCTACAGCCATCGTTTCGGCTCTGCTGAATATGCCCGTGCGCAACGATCTCTCCATGACCGGGGAAATTACGCTGCGCGGTCGCGTGCTGCCCATCGGCGGCCTGCGGGAAAAACTGCTGGCAGCCCACCGGGGCCGTATAGCCAAGGTGCTCATCCCGGAAGACAACGCCAAGGACCTGAAGGAAGTGCCCGAAACCATCCTCAAAGAACTGGAGATCGTCCAGGTGAAGCATATGGACGACGTGCTGGAGCACGCCATCCTGTGCGAGGTTCCTGGAAAATCCTTCTGCGCCCGTGGGGCGGACGTGCCGCCCTTGGCCCTTTCCCTGCTTAAAGAAGAATACCAGATCCATACCCGGCACTAAGCCGGGGAGATTTGATGCGAAAAGGCCGGAGCTGATGCTCCGGCCTTTTTTTATGGTTCGCGCGATTGACAAGGCCTGCCTCGCATGTATTACCTTTATCGGGGTCAAGGGGCAAAGTTCCCTTGCTCCTAAGGATAACCATGAGCGAATACAGCATCATAATGGATGGAAGCAAGTGTACGCGGTGCTTGGCTTGCGTGGCCAAGTGCAAGAAGGTCAACAAGTTCGCTGCACGGGTCTTTCTGGTTGAGCCCGTGCGGGAGCCCGCCACCACTGCCGGGTTCCTCAAGCGCTTTCAGCACAGCTGTCACCATTGCGCCACACCCCTGTGTTTGGCGGCATGCACCCGCGAGGCCATGGAGCGTGGCGAAGACGGCGTGGTGCGTGTGCTCGCGGATAAGTGCGACGGCTGCGCGGCCTGCGTAGAGGCCTGCCCGTGGCACATCCCGGTGGTGGCCAAGGACACCGGGCCGGCGGTGAAATGCCACATGTGCGACGGAAGCGCCGCCCGGGGGGAGGAGCCGCCCTGCGTGAAGATATGCCCCGAGGGCGCTCTGAGCTTGGTGAAATTGAACGATATTTCGCGTGCCGCTCGCGACAGCTACGCTCGCAACTTCTTGCTCTCTAGTGTCT
The DNA here is from genome assembly GCA_038248065.1 of Desulfovibrionales bacterium. Taxonomy (GTDB): domain Bacteria; phylum Desulfobacterota; class Desulfovibrionia; order Desulfovibrionales; family Desulfovibrionaceae; genus Fundidesulfovibrio. The sequence goes on from JBBRUD010000012.1 coordinate 17,719, forward strand.
TGAAATAGCGCTCGACCGCTGTTTGTTACAATAAGCCCGGAGAGGCAAGCTCCTCTCCGGGCCTTTTGCGCCAAAAATATGGCCTCGTCTTCGATCCTTTTGGGAATCATCCTTGATAACGGCGTTGGTTCTGTGAGATATTGCCCCCTCTGACCATGTCCCACGGCATTGTTCCGATGCCGCGCAACCACTGCGCCAAGGAGACCGTTCATGCCAGCCCGCAACGATTGCCAGCAACTCCCTGAAAAATACCGTCACTACCAGCAACGCATTGCGGACTTTCTGCCTGCGGAGCGCATATTCTGCGGCCCCTTCAACAATCTGGCCTTGGGTGACGATGCCAGTTTCTACCGTCTGGTGCCCAAAATCGTGGTCAAGGCCAAAACACCCGACGAAGTGGCCATGCTCTTACGCACGGCAACCGAGTTCAAGGTGCCGGTCACCTTCCGGGCCGCCGGAACCAGCCTTTCGGGGCAGGCGGTCAGCGATTCGGTGCTCATCTACCTGTCGGGCAATTGGCGCGGCCTGCACATCCATGACAACGCAGGCTTCATCAGCCTGGAGCCCGGCGTCATCGGCAGCGAGGCTAATTTCCATCTGGCCCCGCTGGGCAAAAAGATCGGGCCGGACCCGGCCTCCATCAATGCGGCCATGATCGGCGGCATCGCGGCCAATAACGCCTCGGGCATGTGCTGCGGCACAGCGGAAAACAGCTACAAGACCGTGGAGTCCATGAAACTCATCTTCGTGGACGGCGCAAGCCTGGATACCGCCGACCCGGCCTCGCGCGATCGCTTCATGGAGGAACACCCGGCGCTCATGGCCGAGCTTGCGGCCATCCGCGACGAAATCCACGCCGATGCCACCCTGGCCGCGCGCATCCGCCACAAATTCAAGATCAAAAACACCACGGGCTACGGCATCAACTCCTTCGTGGATTTCGACGACCCCGTCGATATCCTGCTGCACCTGATGATCGGCTCCGAGGGCACCCTGGCCTTCATCAGCGAAGTGACCTACCGCACTGTGGTTGAGCACCCCCACAAGGCCTCGGCCCTGATGGTGTATCCTTCCATTGAAAACGCCTGCAAAGCCACCATAGCCCTCAAACAGGGGCCGGTATCCGCAGTGGAACTCATGGACCGGGCCTCGCTGCGCTCTGTGGAAGACAAGCCCGGCATGCCCGCGTTTCTCAAGGGGCTCAGCCCGCAGGCCGCCGCCATACTGGTTGAGACCCGCGCTGCGGACAAGGCCGTGCTCATGAGCCAGATTGAGGCCATCCAGGCGTTGGTGGCGGGCATTGAGTCGGTGTTCCCCATTACCTTCATGGACGGCCGTGAAGATTATGAAAAGCTCTGGAACATCCGCAAGGGGTTGTTTCCGTCGGTTGGCGGGGCGCGACGTCCCGGCACTACGGTGGTCATCGAAGACGTGGTTTTCCCCATCGAGCGTCTGGCCGAGGGCACCATGGAGTTGGAAGCCCTCATGCGCAGGACCGGTTTTCCCGAGGGCATCATCTTCGGCCACGCCCTGGAGGGTAACCTGCACTTCGTCTTCTGCCCGGATTTCGGTTCCCCCGAAATGGTGGCCAATTACCAGACGCTCATGGAAGAAGTGGCCACCATGGTTGTGGGCAAATATGACGGGTCCCTCAAGGGCGAGCACGGTACAGGCCGGAACATGGCCCCCTTCGTGGAAATGGAGTGGGGCAGCCAGGCCTACGGCTACATGGTGCGCCTGAAAGCCGCCTTCGACCCGGAGAACCTGCTCAACCCCGGTGTCATCATCAACGATAACCCCCACATTTACCTGGAAGACTTGAAGCCCATGCCCAAGGTGGACCCTCTGGTGGACCGCTGCATCGAATGCGGCTTCTGCGAGCCCATCTGCCCCTCGCGCACCATCACCACCACCCCGCGCCAGCGCATCGCCCTGCAACGCCACATGGCCAGGCTCGGGCAGGCCCAGGACATCGCCGGATTGGAGCTGTTCCGCGAAGAGTACGACTATTTCGGCGATCAGACCTGCGCCGCTGACGGTCTGTGCGGCACAGTGTGCCCGGTTTCCGTGGATACTGGTGTATTCACCAAGGAGTACCGCGGCAAGCAGAACACCCCCCGCGCCCGCTCAGTAGCCCAATGGGTGGCGGATCATTTTGGCTGCGTGCTGGACATGGTGGCCAAGGGGTTGAAAGTGGTGGACTTTTTCCATGGCCTTCTGGGGAGCAGAGCCATGGGCGTTCTGGCCCAGTCCTTCCGGGAGATTTCCGGCGGACGCATTCCGTTGTGGACCAAATGGATGCCCAAGGGGATTTCCGCCCCGGCCTTTGTGAACACCACCCGGGGCAAGGGCAGGCAGGTGGTCTACTTCCCCAGTTGCGTGGTGCGGTCCATGGGCCCGGCCCGGCCGGACCCGGATCAGCGGGCCGTGTACGAGGCCACCCTTTCGATATTGCACAAGGCGGGCTACGACGTCATTTTCCCGGCGAACATGCGAGAGCTGTGCTGCGGCATCACCTTTGAATCAAAGGGGTTCTTCGAACAGGCTGAACAGAAAGTGCGTGAACTGGAGCGCGAACTGCGCGCCGTGAGCCGAAACGGAGAGATTCCCATTCTGTGCGACACCAGCCCCTGCCTGTATACCATGCGCCGCAAGATTGAGCCTGATCTCAAACTCTATGAACCCGTGGAGTTTATCAACGATCATCTGATGGACAAACTCCATTTCACCCAAATCCCGGAGACTGTAACCCTTCATGTGACCTGTAGCTCTGTAAAGATGGGGCTGGCCGGGAAGTTCAAGGCCGTGGCAGATGCCTGCGCCATAAATGTGGTTGTGCCGCGTAACATCGGCTGCTGCGGTTTCGCAGGTGACCGGGGTTTCAATTACCCGGAACTCAACGCCGCCGCCCTGGCCGACTTGCACTCCCAGGTGCCTGCCGGGGCCTCTGCGGGGTACTCCAACAGCCGCACCTGCGAGATAGGCCTGTCGCTGCATGGCGGCGTGCCTTACCAGTCCATCGTCTATCTGGTGGACCGGTGCACGGTAAGCGAATAAGAGTCACTGAAATTCCAGATGTTATCATCGGGCATTGGGAGCGCCTCTCAGGGCGCTCCCTCCTCGTTGTAATCTTCAAGAGTATGGGTAGGCTATTTACAAATGGATATTCCGTTTCTTTCTGAACTCGTGAGCATTCTGGCCCTGTGCGTGGGGGTCATGTACCTGTGTCATCGGCTTGGGTTGCCGTCCATCGTAGGGTTTCTGGCGGCGGGCATTGTGGCCGGGCCGGGTGGCTTGGGCCTGGTCACCTCGCTGCACCAGGTGGAGATGATGGCCGAGGTGGGGGTGGTGCTCTTGCTGTTCACCATCGGTCTGGAACTTTCGGCCTCGGAACTTGTGCGTTTGCGGCGTCCCGTGTTCATTGGCGGGTCGGTGCAGATCGGGCTGACCATCCTGTTGTGCGCCGGGCTGGCCATGGCCTTTGGAGCACGGCCCAGCCACGCGGTGTTCCTGGGTTTCCTGGGGGCCTTGTCCTCCACGGCCATCGTGCTCAAGGAATTGCAGACCAGGGCGGAACTGGAAAGCCCCCACGGCAGGGTGGACCTCTCCATCCTTATCGCCCAGGATCTGGCCGTGGTGCCCATGATGCTTTTGATTCCGTTCCTGGCGGGCACGGGCGGGGAGATGGGGCCGGCCCTCTGGAGCCTCTTGGCCAAGGCCGCAGGCGTCTTGGGGCTGCTCTTCGTCATGACCCGGTACGTGGTGCCGCGTATCTTTCTAGCCGTGGCCCGCACGCGGGTGCGGGAGTTGTTTCTGCTGGCCACCATCGTCTTTTGCCTAGGGGTGGCCCTGCTGACCGGTGTTGTTGGGCTTTCGCTTTCGCTTGGGGCCTTCATGGCCGGGTTGATGCTTTCGGAATCGGAGTACGCCCAGAACGCCATGCAGGGAGTGATGCCCTTCAAGGACGTGTTCACCAGCTTGTTTTTCGTCTCCATGGGCATGCTGGTGGATGTGCGTTTCATTCTGGCCCATCCCCTGGGCGTGATGCTGGTGGCAGTGGCAATCGTGGTTCTCAAATCCGGGGTGGCCGGGGTGGCCGGGCTCGCGCTTGGGTATCCGCTGCGCACGGCCATCCTGGCCGGGCTGGCCTTGGGGCAGGTGGGGGAGTTCAGCTTCATCCTGGCCAAATCCGGCCTTGAGGGGAAGTTGATCAGCCAGGGCGACTACCAGCTCTTTCTGGCGGCCAGCGTCATCACCATGGCGGTGACGCCCTGGATTATTCAGGCTGGTCCACGTCTGGCGGGCCTGGTCTGCCGTAAGTGCGGGCAGGCCCCCCCACCGGCGACGAAGGTTGCGGCGCTTGAAGGCCATCTGCTTATCGCGGGCTTCGGCCCCGGCGGCAAACAGATCGCCCAGGCCGCCCGTCAGGCGGATATTCCCTATACCATTCTGGAAATGAACATCGACACCGTGAAACGGGAGAAGCTGGCGGGCGAGCCCATCAGCTACGGGGACGCCTCCTATCCCGGCGTTCTTGAACACGCTGGCATCCACAAGGCGCGGGTCATGGTGGTTGTTGTGTCGGACCCTGCGGCCGTGCGGCGCATCGTGGATACCGCCAGAAAAATGAACGAACGCCTGCGCATCATCGTGCGCACCCGCTTTGTCGGCGAGGCCACGGAACTTCTGGCCCTGGGAGCGACCGAAGTTGTGCCCGAGGAGTTCGAAACCTCCATCGAGATCTTTACCCGCGTGCTCGAAGAATACCTGGTGCCTCACCAGACCATCGAGAGCTTCACCGAAAAGGCTCGGCGCGGCAACTACCAGATGCTGCGCGCGCCCCTGCTTTCCTCCGACGGCCTGGACAGGCTTCAGCCCTTCATGCTGGACATGGATTTGTCCGCGTTCACCGTGGAGCCATATTCTGCACTTGACGGGAAATCCCTGATTGAGACCCGTCTGCGCAAAGAGCACGGCCTGACTCTGGTGGCCATCGGCCGGGGAGGGGATGTGGTTATGAATCCCGACGGAGCAAGCGTTCTGGCGGCCGGAGACGTGGCATACGTCTTCGGCCGCCAGGAGGTCATCGCGGAGAAGGAGTGGCTGTTCAAAACAGGCTAAGGCAAAAGGAACGAGGGATACTTCTGCCTGGATGTGCGCCAGTCGCCCGGCGGCAGCACCGAGGGCTTGTTTTCAGGGGCTCCGGGCACGGTGGCGACGGTCGGACGGATGTTGCCGCCACCCTGTCCGCCCTGACCGCTTTCGTGCAGATAGGCCACGGTCTGACTCATGGGGATGACGCTTGAGGCCTTGGCCACCACATCATTGTTGCGGGCGTCGAGTATTTCGATGTTGAAGCGCACGCCTGCGGGCATGGCCACGTAGGTTCCGGTCATCACCAGGGTGCTTTGGAACTTGCGGGTGGCGAGTTCCCTGGCGTCGCGCGAGAGCATGAATTCACCTTGGTTCTTGTCGAAGATCACTTCCGACGTCTTCCTGATCTCCTGCACGTAATATCCCTTGGCGGTCATGGCCGTGGCCAGCTGCTCGGAGACGGCCCTGGAGAGTGTGGTGGCTTCTCCCATCTGGTTCACGTTGGCAGGGGTGGTCACCACCAGCCATTGCAGGCCGCGGGTGGTGGTATTGTTGAACCCCAGGCGCATGGCTAACTGCGCATCAAGGGAATCGGCCAGTTGGCGGGACATTTCCGGGTAGTACTCCTTGGTGTCCGGCGACTTTTCAAACAGGCTGGTGGGGATGAGCATAGCCATTTCGCCGTTGGCCATGGGCGCGCAGGAAGACAGGCACAGGGCAATGAGCAGCAGCGAGGGGCGAAACATATGGAGCTCCTTGACGGTGGCCATACGGGCTACCGTTGTTCCTTGATGGCTCTTTCGACGGCACCCAACTGCACTTCGCAGCGGCGGCGCATGTCTTCGTTGCGGGCGGTAGCCAAGGCCAGCTCGAAACTTTCCTTGGCCATGAGATAGCGTCCCTGCTGGGTGTACTTCAGGCCTCTGGCGTATTGTTCCAGGCTGTGGGCGTCGTCCGGGAGTACGACGAGGCCAGAGCCCGTGCAGCCGGTGGTCAGGGTTGCCTGGGCTGTCAGAACGGCCAGACCCAGCAGCAGGAGCAGGGTTGATGTCTTCATGTGCCGCTCCTATTTGGCTGCCGGTGGTTGGGCGGCAGGAGGCGTCGCCGCCGGTGCCGGTGGTGCTGCTTTTGGGGCGGCGTTGATGGGTTCACAGCCCGGAGGGCAACCGGGCTTGGCCGCAGCGGTCTTTTTGACGGCTTTCTTGCCGCTGGAATACTTTTTGGCCTTTTTGGCCTTGGAGGTATAGGGCACGGGCGAGCGATCACCGCCGCCGCCGGGAGGATCACCGACGTTGCGCGCGCCGATCAGGGTGGGCGGGGTGGGGTTGAACCCCCCGTAATCAGGAATGCCGAGCATCCGGCGCATGGTGGGGGTCATGGGAATGAGCACGCTGGCGGTGCGCAGCACCCGCCCGGAGGGCTCCACGAGGCGGGCGTTGACGAACAGATTTTCCCTGTCCACGTAATAGGTTCCGGCCAGCACGGCCAGATTTTCCACCGGGGCCTTTTTGCCTCTGGCTCTGGGCGACGCCTGTCCGCGCACTTCTTTCACCGGAAAACCCCGGCTGTTGAGTTCATAGATCATTTGTTCGCCCATGAGACGACCGAAAGACGAACTGTCGCGGGTATCCTGATTGACAAAGGCCGTCGGTACGCTGACCACACCTGCCAGGGGCAGGTTGCCGGAGGGGCCGCCGTATATCTGATTGGCCAGTTCGCGGGCATAGAGGCGCACTTCCTCGGAATCGACCCTATCGGCCTTGGGGGGGCCAAGGGGAGGTCCGGGGGCGAAATAGATGTAGCCGCCGTTTGCGTCGGGCACCATGTAGCCCTGGGAGGCACCGGGGGTGGGACGCACGCGCACCCCTGTCACGCCATTGACGGTGGCGCTGCGGGATTTCCCCGCATCCACGGGCGCACCGGGGTCTACCGGCCCTATGGTCTGGGCCGAAGCTGCGGCCGGCCCCATGGCCGCAAGGGCGGCGGCGAGCAGGATGAGCGCGCGCATGAAGGATTCCTCCAAAAAAGTTCTCTTCGTACCGGCAGGGGGCCATATCTCAAGAAGCCCAAACCGCCGGAAGATGTTGCCAGCACGATCACAACACACTTCACAGGCAAAATCCATGCCGTGGAAGGAATTGGCAGGGTCTCCCGTAAATTTGCGCGTTGGGAGTGGACAGGGACGGTTCGCCCCTGGTACAGCTAACACGGTTTTAAAATTTTTCGTGTTGGTTGTGCCGCCCTGACGGATAGAGGAGCGTTGCCATGTACTTTCCCGTTGCCGGTATTGAGGTTTCCCCGTGGGTGCCCCCGGTTGTGGCCTTCGTGGTTTCGTTGTGCACTTCCATGGGGGGGGTGTCCGGGGCCTTTCTCCTGTTGCCCTTCCAAATGAGCATTCTGGGGTACGCTTCACCCTCGGTGAGCGCCACCAACCAGGTGTTCAACATTGTCGCCATTCCCAGCGGGGTGTTCCGCTACGTCAAGGAGCGGCGAATGGTCTGGCCACTGACATACGCCACGGCCATCGGCACCCTGCCCGTGGTATTCATTGGGGCTTACATAAGGGTGGCCTGGCTGCCGGATCCCAAAAACTTCAAACTGTTCGCCGCCACTGTGCTGGGGTACATCGGCTTTCGGCTGGTGCGCGACACCTTCTTCAAGAAGGCTGCTCCGGCAAAGACGGGCGCGGCTCCCGGCCCTGGCGGGACGTGCAGGGCGCTCAACCTGCCCAAGCAGGCCAGTTGCGCGGACAAAGGGGCGGCAGGGCAGGGTGGTTGCGCCAAATCCTCCCTTGTGGACAGCATGGTGGTCTCCGACGCACGGTACTCCTTCAAACGCGTGGAGTTCACTTTCCAAGGGGAGAGCTACAGCTTCTCCACAAGCGGCGTTCTGCTGATGAGTTTCGTGGTGGGCATAGTGGGAGGGGTGTACGGCATCGGCGGTGGGGCTATCATTGCGCCCTTCTTTGTGACCTTCTTCGGCTTGCCTGTGTACACCGTGGCCGGGGCCGCCCTCATGGGGACTTTTTTAACTTCGGTGTGCGGCGTGGTCTTCTACCAGCTGATCGCCCCCTATTACCCCAGCATGGCCGTGGCCCCGGACTGGAGCCTGGGCGCGCTGTTCGGCCTGGGCGGATTTGCGGGCATGTACGTTGGGGCGCGGTGTCAGAAATATGTTCCCGCCAAGTACATCAAGGCCTTTCTGGCCGTGAGCATCCTGTTTCTGGCCGGACGCTACGTCCTTGAATTTTTACGCTGACTCCTGCGGAAAAGCGCTTGCGGAATCCGGGGAGAAGTGGTTTACCATGTACATATATCGGGAAGTGTGAACCACTTGGCCCGATGATTTCTCAAACGAAAAGGAGCCGATATGACCGAAAAGAACGGCGTGTACAAATGCGATCTGTGTGGAAATATCGTCGAGGTGCTGCACGTTGGCGGCGGTGAACTGGTGTGCTGCGGGCAGCCCATGAAGTACTTCTCTCCCAACACCGTGGATGCGGCCAAGGAAAAACACGTCCCGGTGATCGAGGCGACCGCCAATGGCTTCAAGGTCATGGTGGGTGGCGTGCCTCATCCCATGGAAGAAAAGCACTACATTGAGTTCATTGAAGTCATCGCCGATGGCAAGGTGTATCGTCAGGATTTGGAGCCGGGTCAGAAACCCGAAGCCGAGTTCTGCATCAAGGCCGACAAAATCGTGGCCCGTGAATATTGCAATCTTCACGGCCTTTGGAAAGCGGAGTAACAAATGCTGAGCAAAAAAATGGAAGAAGCCCTGAACGACCAGGTCAAATGGGAACTCTGGTCTGCCTACCTTTACCTGTCCATGGCCTCCTACTTTGAAAGTGAAGGGCTCATGGGCTTTGCGAGTTGGATGAAAGTTCAGGAACAGGAAGAGAAGTTCCACGGAACCAAGTTCTACAACTTCACCTTTGAGCGCGGCGGACGCATCAAATTGCAGGTTCTGGAAGCACCGGAAAATACCTGGAAGAGCACTACCCATGTCTTCGAGGAGGCCCTGCGTCACGAGCAGGCCGTCACGGCGCGCATCAACAATCTGATGGATCTGGCAATCAAGGAAAAGGACCACGCTACGGCCTCGTATCTCAACTGGTTCATCAATGAGCAGGTCGAAGAGGAAGCCAGCGTGATGGATGTCCTCAATAAGCTGAAGCTTGTGGACGGCAATACCGCTGCCCTGTACATGCTCGACAAAGAAATGGCCCTGCGCGTGTTCACGCCTCCGGTCGCTGTGTAACATCACGATGCATTATAACCAGACGGCCGCCGGGGCATCTCCGGCGGCCGTCTGGCTTTAGACGCTCAGCCCGGAGAATACATCATGTCCGCTCCCTGCGTGAACATCGTTATCGGCGGCGAGGCTGGTCAAGGCCTGGTCACCGTTGGGGATTTCCTTGCCAAGGCTCTGGTGCGTGCAGGCTACGACATCGTAGTCACCCAGGATTACCAGTCGCGTATCCGGGGGGGGCATAATACCTATGCCATCCGCCTGAGCCCCGAGGCCGTGTACGGCCCCGGGCGGTCCATCGACCTCTTGGTGGCCCTCGACGCGGAAACCGTCAGCCTGCATAAGGCTGAGCTTTCCCCACGCGGTTTGATCCTTGCGGATGCCACCGTTGATCTGCACGGCCATCCGGGGCTTGCCATTCCCTTCAAAACACTTTGCCCCAAGCCCATCTTTGAAAACATTGCTTCTCTGGGCATACTCGCCAGGCTTTTGTGTCTGGATGTTGCCTGGCTCACCGGAATTATCACGGATAATTTCCACAAGAAGGGCGACGCGGTGGTCGCGGAAAACCTTGCGGTTTTTGCCGCCGCCAACGCCTGGGCCGCGGACCAGCAGGCCGTCTTCGACTGCATGCTCCCTCCGTCGCGCACCGAAAAACGGCTGTTCATGAACGGCAACGAGGCTATCGCTCTGGGTGCATTGGCCGCCGGAGTGAATTTCTGCTCCTACTATCCCATGACTCCGGCCACGTCGGTGGTGGCGACGCTCATCGACAAGGCATCAGCCATGGGCCTCCTGGTAGAACAGGCCGAGGACGAAATTGCGGCCATCATCATGGCGCTCGGAGCCTCCTACGCCGGGGCACGGGTGATCGTACCCACTTCCGGCGGCGGCTTCTCCCTGATGGTGGAGGGCATAAGCCTCTCCGGCATGACCGAGACCCCGGTGGTGGTCGTTCTGGCCATGCGGCCCGGCCCTGCCACCGGTTTGCCCACCCGCACCGAACAGGGAGACTACAATCTGGCTCTTTACGCCGGACACGGGGAATTCCCCCGAGCCATCTTCGCTCCTGGCACCCCGGAGCAGTGTTTCGATCTGACCTTCCGGGCCGTGGATCAGGCTGAACGCTGGCAGACGCCGGTGTTCGTGCTCACCGACCAGTATCTGGCCGACTCCTACCGGGCAGTGACGCCCTTTGACCTTGCGGCCCTGCCTCCCGTCGCCGCTCCCAGCCTGACTACCGGCGACCCCCAAGGCTATCAGCGCTACGCCGTGACCGAAAGCGGCGTGTCACCCCGGTTGATACCTGGTTTCGGCGAACATCTGGTGGTGCTTGACAGCGACGAGCACACCCCGGACGGCCATATTACCGAAGATCTTGGCGTACGCGTCACCATGATGGACAAGCGCATGCGCAAAGCCAACGGCCTGCTGGCGGACACGTTGCCTCCAGACCTCACCGGCAGCCAGACCCCGGACCTGCTGCTGGTCTGCTGGGGTTCCACCCACGGCGCGGCCCTGGAAGCGGCCCTGATCCTCCAGGACCAGGGCACCCCGGCTGCGGTCCTGCATTTCAGCCAAGTGTATCCTGTCAATCCCGAGCACTTCCTGCCGCTCTTCGCAAAGGCCAAGCGGGTGGTGATGGTGGAGGGCAACTTCGCCGGACAGTTCGCCCGGCTGATCCGGCAAGAGACCGGCTACGCCTTCGGGCAGGTGATCACCCGCTACGACGGGCTGCCCTTCACAGCCGAATATATTGTGGAGCGGCTGTAGCCGCAGGAACCAGGGGGCGCTGCCCCCTGCACCCCCCCAGTATTTTGTGCGCCGACATGTCCATCGCGCAATGACGCGAAGTTAAATGGGGGGCTGGGGGGCCAATTGGCCCCCAGCGGGAGGTCCAGGGAGGGATTACGGATGCTTGCCTCGCAGAGGCATAGCAGCCCGTTTCGAACGCAGTGCCGCGCCCTCCCTGGCCGCCGGAGGCAAGCTCTTACTCTCTCTTACAGCGAGGAGCACATAATGATTCCTATTGAGCAATACGGCCAATTCGAGACGGCTTGGTGTCCTGGCTGCGGCAACCATTCCCTGCTGAAGGGGGTCAAGAAGGCCCTTTCGATGCTGGATCTGCCGCCGCACAAGGTGTTGTTTTCTTCGGGCATCGGCCAGGCGGCCAAGACGCCGCACTATCTGCGCTGCAACTGTTTCAACGGTCTGCACGGCCGCAGCCTGCCCCCGGCCCAGGGGGCAGCCCTGGCCAATACGGAATTGACGGTGATCGCCGAAAGCGGCGACGGGTGCAGTTACGGCGAGGGCGGCAACCACTTTCTGGCCGCCATGCGCCGCAACGTCAGCATGACCTATCTGGTGCACGACAACCAGATTTACGGCCTGACCAAAGGCCAGGCCAGTCCCACCACGGCCCAGGGGCAGGTCACCAAGTTTCAGCCCGGCGGCGCGCCGTCCATGCCCTTCAACCCCGTGGCCGTGGCCGTGACCATGGACGTGCCTTTTGTGGCCCGTTGCTTTACGGGGGAAGTCGACCTGCTGGCCGAGTTGCTGGTTGCTGCCGTGCGCCATCCGGGCTTCGCCTTGATTGACGTGCTGCAACCCTGCGTCTCATTTAATAAAGTGAACACCTTTGCCTGGTATAAGCAGCGCTGCTACAAACTCGGCCCCGAGTACGACCCCACGGATTGGCAAGGGGCCATGCTGAAGGCGCAGGAATTCGGTGACAAGATTCCGCTTGGCGTCATTTACAAGGGCAGCCGCGTTCCCTACGAGGGGCGCATCAACTCGACTGTGCGGCGTCCCCTGGCCACCAGCACACCGGATATGGCTGTGTTGGCGGATATTGTTGCAAGCTACGCCTGAGGTTCGCCGGAACCGCCTCTGAGGCAGCCACAGGCGGGGATGTCTTTGAGAGACGGGGGAGCGCTGAAGAAATGGGGAATGCCTCCGGCGGCCAAAGGGTAATACGGATGCTCGCCTCGCAGAGGCGTCGCAGCCCGTTTTGAACGCAGTGCAATTTCACTTTGGAATCCCATATATTTCAATGGAATGTGTGCTGATTCCTCAATATCTGGAAGGGAGTTCTCATGGAAAAGATAGCGCTGTTCGCTTTCAAAGGAGAGGTTTCCTGTTTCGTCCATGTGATGCTCAACGCCATCGACATGCGGGAAAAGGGTTTTGAAGTGCAGGTGATACTTGAGGGCGAATCCAGCAAGGCTCTGGCGGAGCTCTCCAAGGAGAACCATCCCCTGCACAAGCTGTTCGAGCAGACCAAGTCTCTGGGGCTTTTCGCCGGGGCTTGCAAGGCCTGCGCCCACATTTTGGGCACCTTGGACACCGTGGCCATGGAGGGCCTTCCGCTGTTGGCCGACATGCACGGCCATGCGGGCATGGCAGCCTATATACTTAAGGGATATCGTATAATTACTTTCTAGAACCCTTCCATCGGAGATTTCATGCCCTTGCTCGATACCGGCCTGGGCGGCCTCTACTACGAGACCGCCGGGGACGGGCCGCCATTGCTCATGTTGCACGGTCTGGCCTGCGATCTCGCCCAGTGGGAGTGCCAGGTTCCCGAACTGTCTAAGACGTTTCAGCTGATTCTTCTTGATAATCGCGGCACCGGCCGCACGACGGCCAAGGTCCCGGCCCTCACCGGGACCTTGTCTTCAATCCGTGGCGTGGCCCAGGACACAGTCAGCGACACTCCACGCGATATGGCCAAGGTCCCGGCTTCCTCCGAGGTTCCGGGCATTCTTGCGGCACCGGCCGGTGCATTGGTTCAGGGACTGACCACCCGGAACATGGCTGCGGATGCTGCTGCGGTGCTCGACCATTTGGGAATCGCGTCCTGTGATGTACTGGGCTATTCCATGGGGGCGCAGATTGCCCAGTGGTTGGCCTTGGACCGCCAGGAACTCGTCTCTCGGCTGGTTCTTGCGGCTGGCACGGGCCGTTTTCCGGCTCGACAGCGGATGCTTTTCAGGGGATGGGAGAAACTCTTCCGGGAAGGGACGTCGCTTGCGGCTTTTTTGGACATGGTGTTGCCCTGGACATTCGGCAACGCCTTTCTGGAAGACCCGGCATCATGTGAACTGGCGATGCAGCGCCTGATTCAGCGCCGTTTTCCGCAGCAGTTGGAGGGCTACATCGCCCAGACCGGCGCCGTGTTGGAACACGACACGCGCAGCCTAGCCGGACGCATAGCTCAGCCGACGCTTCTTCTGACCGGCGAAGATGATCTGCTGGTCACGCCGTCGCAGTCGAGGGCTCTTGCCGCCAGCATGCCCAACGCCCGGTTGCAGATAATCAGTTCCTGCGGGCACCAGTTACCACTGGAAAAGCCGGAAGAGTTCAACACCGCAGTGACGGCGTTTCTGACCGACGGGTGAGAGCTTCATGCTGTGTGTTTATGACAAACTGCCTCAAATGCGGGCCTTGTAACAGTCCCATCTCGCTCAGCCGATCCGCCTGACACGCTCAAGCCGTACCATTGGCATCACTGCACTGAAAATATAAGGGATTCCAAAGGGGCATTGCCCCTTTGGCCGCCGGAGGCTCCTCCTCCCCTTCCTTCCTCTCTTCTCTCTTATTCTCTTAATCGTATTTAACAGACGAAAATTTCATGAGCTTGTCCCAGGTATGGTGGGACTGGATACGCCGGACGGTGCCGGTCTTGCCGCGCAGCACCAAGGAGTGGGTGGTGGCCCCGTGTCCAGAGTACTGCACGCCGCCCAGGAAGGTGCCGCCGGAGATGCCTGTGGCCGCGAAAAAGGTGTCGACGCTGTTGACCAGCGACTCCACGGTGAGCACTTCGTTCAGATCTTTTCCCGCATCCAGCAGGGCTTGGCGCTCCTCTTGGGACTGCGGGTCCAGCCGAGCCAACATCTGGCCGCCCACGGCCCGGATGGCGCAAGCCGAAAGCACGCCTTCCGGGGTGCCGCCGGTGCCCATCATCACATCCACCATGTCCTTGGGGTCCACGGCCATGAGGGAACCAGCCACGTCGCCGTCGGTGTGCAACTGGATGCGTGCGCCGACTGAGCGGATTTCCTCGATCAGTCGTTTGTGGCGGGGCTTGTCGAGCACGAACACCACCAAGTCGTCCACGTCTTTATCGAGGGCTTTGGCCACCTTCCGCAGGGTGTCTCCCACCGGCGCGTCAAGGTCCACCACGTCCCTGGCCGGGGCGGGCACCACGAGTTTGCGCATGTAGTAGCTGGGGCCGGGGTCGTACATGGAACCGCGCGGGGAGATGCCCACCACGGAGATGGCGTTGGGGCGTCCGTAGGCCAGCAGGCTGGTGCCTTCCACCGGGTCCACGGCCACATCCATGCTGGGTCCGGCTCCGTTGCCCACATCTTCGCCGTTAAACAGCATGGGAGCTTCGTCTTTTTCGCCCTCGCCGATGACGATTACGCCCTGCATGGTGATGGAGGAAAAGGACAGGCGCATGGCGTCCACGGCGGCCTGGTCACCGGCGTTTTTGTCGCCGCGCCCCAACCAGCGGGCGCTGGCCAAAGCCGCTGCTTCGGTGACGCGGATGAGGTCAAGGGCAAGGTTTCTGTCGGGCGCTTCCATGAATGCCTCCATCGGGTGTGAATCCGTGGGTTCCTATGGGAAATGCGCGGGTTGGTAAAGTGTGGAAGATGCGCGGAGATCAAAGACGGTCTTGCAGCCGTAAAATAAAAAGGGGGGCACCGGCCCCCCTTCACTGTTTTCACGTAAGAGAACGCTATCCCTTGAGGGCGATCTTTTCGCGGATCAGCTTCACCAGATTTTCGGCGGTGAAGCCGTAATGTTCCGCCAGGATTTCCGCCGGGGCGGAGTCGCCAAAGTGGTCGATGCCCATAACCAGGCCGTTGATGCCGGTGTATTTGTACCAAAGGCCGGTGCGTCCGGCTTCAACGGCAACCCGGAAGGTGCAGGCTGCCGGGAGCACTTCTTCCTTGTACAGCTGGGGCTGTTCGTCGAACAGCTCCATGGAGGGCATGTTCACCACCCGCACCTTGCATTCGGTAAGGGCCTCGGCTGCGGCAAGGGCCATGTGCACCTCGGAACCGCTGGCCATGATGATACAATCGGGCTTGCTGCGGGGGGCGTCGCGCAACACGTAGCCGCCGCGCTTGGCACCGTCGAGCACTGCCGGATAGACGGCCGGGGCGAGCACGGGCAGGTTCTGGCGGGTCAGCATCAGGCAGGTGGGCCTGCTCTTCTGGGTAAGGGCGATCTCCAGGCACAACGACGTTTCAATGGCGTCTGCCGGGCGCAGCACCAGCATGTTGGGAATCAGGCGCAGGGAGCTGACGTGTTCAACAGGCTGGTGGGTGGGGCCGTCCTCGCCCACAAAGAAGGAGTCATGCGTGTACACGTGCAGCACGGGCAGGTGTTGCAGGGCGGACATGCGCAGGGCGTTGCGCATGTAGTCTGAGAACATCAGGAAGGTTGCGTCGAAGGGAACCAGCCCACCGTGCAGGGCTATGCCGTTGCAGATGGCTCCCATGGGGAACTCGCGCACGCCGAAGGCCAGATAGCGGTTGAGCGGGGCCTTGGCCGAATACACGTCCACGGTTTCGCGGAACTTGACGGTTTCGTTGGAGGGATCCAGGTCAGCGGAACCGCCCACCAGGATGGGCAGATGCTCCACCAGGGTGTTCAGACACATGCCCCAGGCTTTGCGGGTGGCGTACTTGGTAGCCGGATCGAACGCGGGCCAGGCGAACTTGCGGTTGCCCGGGCTGCGCTTCATGGCCCGCCACAGCTCCTGGAAGGCCGCGTCGTTCTCAAAGCGCTCCTCGAAGGTGCGGGTCCACTGGGCGGCCATGGAACGCAGTTCCGGGAAGCGGGCGCGGAAGTGCTCCAGGGACTCTTGGGGGACGTTGAAGGCCGGGGACTCGGGCAGGCCCATCTTGCGCTTGGTGGCCGCGATTTCATCGGGCGACAGGGGCGCGCCGTGGGTGTTGAAGTCCCCTTCCTTGGTGGCAGCGCCATGGCAGATGATGGTGTGGCCGATGATGAGGGTAGGGCGGTCCTTTTCGGCCTGGGCCTGGAGGATGGCCTTGCGGATGGCGTCGCGGTCATGCCCGTCAACTTCAATCACTTGCCAGCAGAAGCCTTCGAACACTGTGCGGTAATTGGTGCAGTCGCTGCGGCTGGTGGGGCCGGAGAGCTGGATCTTGTTGGAATCGTAGTACGCGATGAGCTTGCCCAGGCCCCAATGGCCGGCCAGGGAAGCGCTGCCCAGGCTGACGGGTTCCTGCAGGTCGCCGTCGGAGGCAAGGACATAGGTGTAATGCTCGCAGAGGTCTGCTCCCATGCGGGCGCGCAACATTGACTCGGCCACGGCCATGCCCACGGCCATGGAGAAACCCTGCCCCAGGGGGCCGGTGGTGGCTTCCACGCCCGGCGTCATGTCGTGTTCCGGGTGGCCGGGGGTGCGGGATTTCCACTGGCGGAAGTGCTTGAGGTCTTCGATGGAGAGCCAGCCGCAGAAGGCCAGCAGGCTGTAGAGCAACATGGATTCATGGCCGGCCGAGAGCACGAAACGGTCGCGGTTGAACCACTTGTCGTCATCGGGGTTGAAGCGCAGGAATTCCTTGTAGAGCACGTAGACGAAATCCGCCGAGGACATGGCTCCGCCGGGATGGCCGGAATCGGCTTTGCGGGTGGCGTCCATGACCAGGCTCTTGATGGTGTCTATAGCCAGTTGATCCATATCGTCGGGAAGTGCGGACATGCTGGTATCCTCGGGGAAAGATTAGAGGGAATCGAAAAGGTCGATGCGGCGCTGATGGCGGCCGCCTTCGAACTGGTTTTGCAAAAAGGCGGCGGTAACGGCTTCGGCCAGGCCAGGCCCTATCCACCGTTCGCCCAGGCACAGCACGTTGGCGTTGTTGTGCAGCCGGGACATGCGGGCCATGTATTCGTTGGAGCACAGCGCTGCCCGGATGCCAGCCCGCCGATTGGCGGCCATGGACATACCTACCCCGGAACCGCAGATCAGGATGCCCAGGCAATTTTTTTCAAGAACCATGTCGCAGAGTTTGCCTGCGAAAAGAGGGTAGTCGCAGCTGACCGGGGCGTCGCAGCCGACATCAATAATCGCAAAGCCCAGCGAGGCCGCGTAGGTGGCCAGATGCTGTTTCAGGGCGAATCCCGCATGGTCCGAGCCGATGACGACGGGGGTGCTCATTGGCCTCCTCCTCTTAGAGAAACGGTTCTAGAAACGTATCGGCAGCGTTCAGAAAAGATAACAATTCCGGTATGGTACAAGTATAGAAACGCTAGGGCATATCCGGGGCGCGGACATCGCCCGCCCGGTCCAGGGGAATGTGCTTAGCCTGGGGAGGCAGGGGCAGTTCCAAGGCTTCGGCACCCATGGGTTCAGCCTGAAGTTCCAGCTTCTTCACCCGGAAAATTGCGGTCACGCCGCCTGAAGTGGTCAGCGTGATTTTGTGGGCCAAAGGCCGTGCGCCATCCACCTGGGAATAGTCGGCCAAGTCCACATTCCACGGTTCTATGCCCCGGCCGGTGAGATGAATGGGATTGCCTTCGAAGTCAAGAATAACGGAGGCCACAGGGCACGGGGCCGCCAGGGTGTACACCATGCCTTTGTCCGTTGCTTTGACGCTTTGATAGGCAGCGGGCAGCAATGCGGTGAAGTTTCCGGAAATCACCCCGGCCAGTTCCTTCATGCCGAAGGGAAAGGGTATGCCCAGCTTGTTTAAGCCCTTGCGGGTGTCGGGGTGGGTGAAGGCCTGGTTGGCCATGGGGTAGAGGGCCACCCAGCCCAGGGAATCCTCCCGCCACATGGCGAAGGTTCCGCCCATGCTCGCGGTAATATCCAGGCGCAGGGGGCGGTCCAGGTTGCCCCAGAATTTCAGCATAACCCTGGTGGATTTCTGCGGGGCATTCAGATTCAGGCTGGCCGAGAGAGTGAAGGCTTTGGCTGGCGCTCCGCCAGCAGCCAGGAACGAAGACCATTGAGCCTGGGCCGCCGGAGCATCGAGCTTGGCTTTGGGGGTGCAGGCCCCGGCCAGGAATATGGCCAGCAGGAGCGCGGCGGGCAGACACGCCGGGAGCGGGCGGAAAGCGAGGCGGTGGGCGGTCATTGCAATCCTTCCAGCTTGCTCTTGATGGCAGCGGCGTTATCGGGATTAAACGACAGGGCTTTGGTAAAGCCTTGAACAGCGGCAGCTTTTTCACCCATGGCCTTGGCTATGTCACCCAAATGTTCCCATATGGCCGGGTCTTCCACGGGTTTTGCCGTGGCGCGCTGAATCTCCGTCCAGGCCCTCTTGGCGTCGCCTTTCTTGAAATAGGCCCAGGCCAGGGAATCAAGGTAGTAAGGGTTCTCCGGGGACACCAGCAGGGCGCGGTTAATGAGGTCTAAGGCCCGCTCCATGTCCCGGCCCTGGTCGGCCAGGGAGTAGCCCACAAAGTTCATGGCGTCGGCGTTGCCCGGGTCGATGGTGAGTATTTTCTCCATGACGGTAAAGGCCTGGGCGTGTTTTTTCATGCGTTCCAGCACCACGCCGTAGCGGTACAGGGCCTCGGTGTTGTCGGGCCATTTCTGCAGGGCCTTGGAGAGCACCTCGGCCGATTTGGCAAGATCCTGGCGGCGCTCATGCAGCAGGGACTCGAAGAACCAGAAATCGATGCGTTCGGGGTAGAGGCGTTTGCCTTCGGCCACCAGGGGTGCGACGTTGTCGAGAAGGTTGTTGTCCAGGCACAGCTGAAGTCTGGTGGTGAGGGATTTCTCGTAAAAGGGATGGTCCTTGGGGATTTGCGACAGCAGGAGCATGCCTTTGTTGAGGTCTTTCTCCTGGTCGATGGCCATCATGGCCTGAATGAAGATGACATCGGGGTTTCCAGGCTGATCCTTGGCCAGGCGCTCCAGCACCTTGGCGGAAGCTTCCGGGTAGCCCTCTTCGATGAAGAGCCCCATGGCCTCGAAAAGAAAGGCCCGGTCTTTAGGGGCCTGGCTGACGATATTGAGGGCCTTGTCCAGGGACTTCTGCTTAAGAGCCAGCCGGATAAGGCGAAGCCATACCTCAGGCCCTTCTTCTCCCAGGTCGATGATGCGCAGGTAGACTTCCTCGGCCTGGCGGTAGTCCTTTTCCTGCTCGTAGATGTTGGCCAGTTCGGACCAGCCCGCCAGCATGTTGGGATCTTCGCGCAGGGCCTGACGCAGTTTTTCGATGGCCTTGTGACGTTTGTCCAGGCCGGTATAGGCCTTGGATTCATAGTAGGACATGGCCGGGGTGCGCCTGTCCTTGGGAACCTTGGCCAGAAAATCCAAGGCTTCCTGGTATCGGCCGGATTCCACCAGCACTGCGCCCAGTTCCTGGTAGGATGCCTGGTCTTTAGGGTGCTTGGCCAGATAGTCCTTGAGCACCTTGGCGGCTTCGTCGAAGCGGCGCTGCAAGAGAAAGGAATTGGCCAGATAGAAGTGCAGGCGTTTTTCTTCGGGGTAGAGCTTGAGGGCCGTCTCCAGGGTCTCGCGGGTCTTGTCCGGCATGGCCAGACCCCAGTAGAGATTGGCCAGGTCCTGGTACAATTCCGGGGAGGGGGCCAGAACGACAAGCTTTTCAAGCACCGCCACGCTGTCCTTGGCCTGTCCCTGATGTTTGAGGTCGAGGTAGAGCAGAAAATAGTAATCCGCCGCCGCCGCCGCGGAGAGGCCTTTGGGGGCGGGGGCCGGCGCGGCAGCCTGCTTGTGGCGGACGCAGGCAGAAAACGCCAGCAGCAGGATCAGCAGCAGCGCGACAATGCGCCAGGGGGCGCTCAAAAGGGAGCCTTTACGTTTGTCATTCATCCTTGCGTATCCATTCGGCTGAAAAGTCGTCGATGCGCTTCACGAAATGGTCCCGGATTTTTTCGAGCAGACGGGTTTCGATCTGGCGCACACGCTCACGGGTTATTCCGTATTTTGTTCCGATTTCCCGCAAGGTGACGGGGCTGTCGGAGAGAATGCGCTGTTCCAGCAGGTCGCGTTCTTTGTCTGAGAGCTCCGGAACGATGCTGTGCAGATGCTTTTCCACCAAAACCGCTATTTCATCCCTGGCCAGCAGGTCTTCAATGCCAGGGGTGAGGGCGGGCAGGTAATCCATCCGGGTGGCGGAAGAGTCGTCACCCAGGGAGATATCCAGAGAGAGGTCGTTTCTGGCCAGGCGCTGATCCATCTCAAGCACGTCGGATTCGCTCACCCGCAGGTTTTTGGAGATGTTGGAGGCCGAGGGGTCGAATCCCTGGGATTGCAGGCGCTGGCGTTCCTTGTTGAGATTGTAGAACAGGGTGCGCTGGGCCTGGGTGGTGCCGATGCGCACCAGCCGCCAGTTATCCATTATATATTTCAGAATGTAGGCCTTGATCCAGAACGCGGCGTAGTAGGAAAACTTGATGCCCTTTTCGGGGTCGAATTTCTTCACAGCACGCATAAGGCCAACGTTGCCTTCCTGGATGAGGTCAAGAACGTTCTGCGCCCAACGGCGCTGGAAGTCCATGGCGATTTTGACCACCAGACGCAGATGGGAGGTCACCAGCCGGAAGGCGGCCTGCTGGTCTCCTGTCTCACGCACCCGGCGGGCCAGTTCGAATTCTTCATCCGGTGCAAGCAAAGGAAATTTGCCGATTTCACGCAGGTAGAGGTGTAGGGGGTCGCGACCGGCCGATGGCGTGGACCCCGGGGCCGGAACAGGCAGGATTTCGAAGTCGGCGTCGTCCAGGTCGGCCATTTCGGAGGCAACCCGTTCGGCCGGATCATCGCCCTCGCCGTCCTGGGCGGGTAGCCCTTCGGCTTCGTCGTCCGGTGCGATCAGGTCTTCGGCCTCGTCGTCGGGCTCAAGGGGTTTTCCGGCTAAAGGGTGCGGGGCACCGTCCCGGTCATCAGGCGCGCGGCGCTCTTCCACCAGGCGGGCAGAGGAGACGGATTTTTTTGGGCGTACGGTGCGTTGGCTCATTGGGTGTCTTCCAGGGTATAGGCTCGCGGCAAGGCAAGCATTGCACCATATGCTTTTCATTTGCCGGATTCAATGTTTTTCAGTACGACGACAGGGCTTTCACACCTAGGAGGAAGACCGTGCCGGATTTTCGCAAAGCCTTGGCTGACGGGTCCATCATCGTATTTGACGGGGCCATGGGCACCCTGCTGCAAGCAAGCGGGCTGCCGGCAGGTGCGTCCCCTGAACTCTGGGGGCTGGAAAACCCCGAAGCCGTGCGCGCCGTCCATGACGGCTACCTGCGCGCTGGCGCCAGGGTAGTTACTACCAACACCTTCGGAGGCACGCATTTCAAGCTGCCGCCGGGTACGGATATTTTCGCCCTCAACCACGATATCGCCCGCGTGGCCCGTCAGGCCGCCGGAGACAACGCCTTTGTGGCCGGAAGCGTCGGCCCCACCGGGCACTTCGTCGAGCCCCTCGGCACGGTGACCATGCGCGAGCTGGTAGCCGCCTTTGCCGCGCAGATCAAGGGTCTTGTGGCTGGCGGCGTCGATCTGGTCATCGCTGAAACCCATTTCGACCTGGCCGAGGCCAAGGCCGTGGTGCTGGCCTGCCGCGAAGTCTGCGACCTGCCCGTGGCCGTGCTCATGACGTTCGAGCCGGGCGGATCGCTCACAGGCACGCCGTCGTCCACCTTCGCCGACACCATGCAGAATATGGGTGTTGATCTTCTGGGCATCAACTGCGGCCTTGGCCCTGAACAGATGGTGGCCGTGGCCGGGGAGTGGATGGGGCGCATCGACACCCCCTTCTTCATCAAGCCCAACGCCGGCCTGCCGCGCCTGGAAAACGGCGTGACCGTCTACCCCATGGGACCCCAGGCTTTTGCCGCCGGAATGGTGCCCTTCCTTGAAATGGGGGCCAAGTGCGTGTCGGGTTGCTGCGGCACCACCCCGGACCACATCGCCGCCCTGGCCGCCGAGGCCAACGCGCGCACCTGGACCAGGCCCGAGCCCTCCCAGGGCCGTCCGCTGGTGCTGACTTCGCGCTCCAAATCCGTGTGCCTGGGCGTGGGACTGCCTGCGGTGTGCATTGGCGAGCGAATCAATCCCACTGGCAAGAAGGTTCTCACCGAAGAACTTCAGGCCGGACAGTTCGGAGAGGCCTTGCGCTTCGCCGAAGAGCAGGTGGCTGCCGGGGCCGGAGTGCTCGACGTCAACGTGGGCGCGCCCATGGTGTCGGAAGAAATCCTCATGCCCGCCCTGGCCAAGGAACTTACCGCCCGGATGCTGTGCCCCTTGTGCCTGGATTCCACCAACCCACGGGCCATTGCCGAGGGTTTGTGGAGCGTGCCCGGTTCCGCTCTGGTCAATTCCATCAGCGGCGAACCCGGTCGCATGGAAGAACTCGGGCCGTTGTGCAAGCGTTTCGGCGCGCCCTTCATCCTGCTGCCCATCGCAGGCAAGAAACTGCCGGTCACGGCCAGCGAGCGTCTGGCCATCATCGAGGCCATGCTGCGCCAGGCCGAAGACCTGGGCATCCCCAAACGGCTGATCGTCGTCGACGCTCTGGCCCTGACGGTATCCTCCAAGCCCGAAGCGGCCAGGCACTGCCTCGAGGTCATCCGCCACTGCGCCCAGGCGTGGGGACTGCCCACGGTGCTCGGGCTGTCCAATATCTCTTTCGGCCTGCCTGCACGGGAGCTCCTGAACTCCACCTTCCTGGCCATGTGCCTGGGAGCGGGCATGGCGGCGCACATTTCCAACCCCTCCACGCCCCTGCCGCGAGAAGTAGGCCTGGCTTCCGAGGTGCTTCTGGCCCGCGATCCCCAGGCTGGCCGGTTTATCGCCAGTTGCGCACAGTGGAAGAGCGGCGGGGGGAGCGTTGCCCTGAACGCGGGCGGACAGGCTGCCCAGCAGGCCCAAACCCTTCGGGAAGTGGTCCTTCTGGGGCGCAAGGATGCCGTGCTGCCCATGGTGGAAGACGCCCTGGCCCAAGGCCGGGACCCTGCCGTCATTCTGAACGACGAACTCATCGCGGGCATCATGGATGTGGGAGCGAAGTACGAGCGCAAGGAGTACTTTCTTCCCCAACTGCTGCTCTCGGCCGAGACCATGCAACTGGGCTTTGAACGCTTGCAGCCGCTGCTTGCGGCCCGCAGCGGCGGACAACAACGCCACAAAGTGGTTCTGGCCACCGTGGAAGGCGATATTCACGACATCGGCAAGAACATCGTAGGCCTGATGCTGCGCAACCATGGCTTTGATGTGATAGATCTGGGCAAAGATGTCTCCGCCACCCGTATCGTGGACACGGTTGAAGAGAGCGGGGCCGCGCTGATAGGCCTTTCAGCTCTGATGACCACCACTATGGTGCGCATGGAAGAGACTGTGGCGCTTCTGCGCTCGCGGAGCCTTTCTGCTAAAGTGATGGTAGGGGGCGCTGTGGTCAGCGAGGCGTACGCCCGGTCCATCGGCGCGGATGGCCACGCCGTGGACGCGGTGGAAGCCGTGCGTTTAGCCAAGCGCCTTCTGGACGCCTAGCCCCGGCTGGGATACAAATGGCCTTGAAAACAAACGTAAACCCGGCCAAAGGTCGGAATAGAGCTTATATGATTATTGTACGTTCCCTCGTGATGATTGCAATTCTGCTCATGGGGCTTTGCTGCGTGATGCCGGCCCAGGCCCAGACCGCCTCGCCCGTTGACCATTCCGAAATCATCAAGCTTGTCAGCCAATCACGTGGCAAAGTGGTGGTGCTGAATTTCTGGGCTTCCTGGTGCCCCCCCTGCCGGGAGGAAATTCCCGAAATGATCGCGTTGCGAAAGCAGTTTCCGGAAAACAAGGTGACCTTCCTGGGTGTCAGCATGGACCAGGACCCGGCCGCCTACGCCAGATTCACGGCCAAGGCCGGGTTCAATTACCCCGTTTTTCTGGCCCAGGCCGGGGTAGGACCGGCCTTCAACATCCGGGGTATCCCGCGGACACTGGTCTATGGTCCACAGGGCGAGCAGGTGCTCACCCATGAAGGCTATCTCTCCGGTGAGGACCTTGAAAAAGTGCTCATCAAGCTGGTGGGTTCCTAGCCATGCCAGGTATGTTCTTGCGCAAGGCGCGCATACAAGACGTAAAGACCATCCATGGGCTGCTGATGCAAAGCGCCCGGCAGGAGATGCTCCTGCCGCGTTCCTACACGGAGCTTTACTCCCATCTGCGCGACTTCTACGTGCTCACCCAAGGCGACGCCAAGGAAGTGCTGGGCTGTTGCGCTCTTTCCATCTGCTGGGAAGATCTGGGTGAAATACGCTCTCTGGTGGTGAAGCCCGAAGTGCAGAAGCGCGGCTGGGGCCGCAAGCTGGTGGAGGCCTGCCTTTCCGAGGCGGTTACTCTGGGCGTCTTCAAGGTGTTCACCCTCACCTATCAGAGCGATTTTTTCGCCAAGATGGGGTTTGTGGAAGTCAACAAGGAAAAACTGCCCCAAAAAGTTTGGGCAGATTGCATCCGGTGCCCCAAGTTCCCGGAATGCGACGAAATCGCCATGCTCATGGAGATGTGATCAGCCATGGTCAAACGGCTCTATCCCCTGCTGACCCCGGAGGTCATCAGTCGGCGCGTTGCTGAACTCGGCGGAGCGATTTCCTGCGCATACGCCGGTAAAGAGTTGCTCATCGTGGGCGTTCTCAAGGGATCGTTCATGTTCGTGGCCGATCTGGTGCGCGCGCTGACCATCCCGGCCCAGATCGATTTCGTGCGTCTTTCCAGTTATGGAGCCGGGGATGTGCCCGGCGAAATATCCTTTACCCAGAATCTTGATCTTTCCCCTAAGGGCAAGCATCTTCTGGTGGTGGAAGATATTGTGGATACCGGCCACTCCATGGAGCGGCTTTTGAATGCTCTCCAGGATATGGGTGCTGAAAGCGTCAAGCTTTGCGCTCTAATCGACAAGGAGGAACGCCGGGCTGCAAATGTAACAGTTGACTTTTTTGGATTCCGACTGGCAAAGGGATTTGTAGTTGGATATGGCTTGGATTTTGCTGAAGACTATCGGTGTCTCCCCGGCGTATTCGAGCTTTCCAAAAAGAGGTCGTCACAGTCATGAAGGTCGAATGTCCCAATTGCCAGAGCACGTTCAACCTGTCAGATGATAGGATAGGTCCGGACGGAGCCAGGGTCCGTTGCGGGGTGTGCAAGCACGTGTTCACTGCGGAGCTTGCTCCTACTGACGATTTTCCGGGTTTCGGAAATTCCGGGGCCTCGCCGGTATGGCCCGTGACCGGTGAAGACGAATTTCAGCCCGTTGCCGAAGATAAACGAGCCGACCCCTATGATTCGTTGAACGTCAGCTCCAAGGACTTCGCAAGCATTGATTTCGGCGCTCCTTCATCGACGTCGAAGCCTTCATCCCGGAAAAACGTCCTTCTTCTGGCCATATTGGGCACGTTGTTTATCTTCTGTGTCGGTGGTTCGGCGGTCTATCTCTTCGATCTCTGGCCCTTCGCCAAAAAAATGGCGCCCTCGTCTGTCATGGTGGACGGGGTTCCTGCTGAGGCCACGCCCGAAGCTGCCCAGACACCTCCGCCGACTTCGCCCCAGGCTTCTCCGACGGCTGAACACGTGAATTACCTCGATTCCATCCAGTTTATCCGTTACGAGCATGATAACGTTGCCAACCCCAAAATCGGCGATATGCTGGTCATCTCCGGCAAATTGGTCAACAGTTCCCCCGCAACCCTCGGTCAGATCAAGGTTCAGGCCGACCTGCTCGGTGCGGACGACAAGGTCTTGCAATCCCAGGTGATCACCGCCGGACCAACGGTGCCCCTGGTCGACCAGAAGCTTTTGCCCCAGGCTGATCTGGAAGCCCGCCTGAACTCCATCCAGGATATCATGCTTCATAACGGCAAAGTACGGCCCGGCGACGAAGTGCCCTTTATGATCATCTTCTACAAGATTCCTGAAGGCACCAGAAATTACAGCCTCAAGGCTGCGGACTACCTGGAAGTTGCCACGGTTCCGCCAGCCAAGCAACCCGCAGCCAAGTAGTTTCCGTTTGGCCAAGCTTCGCCATATCTACGTCTGCTCGGCCTGCAACGCCCAGAGCCCCCGTTGGCGGGGGCAATGCGAAGCATGCGGCGAGTGGAACTGCCTTGTCCAGCAGACAGCCGCCAAGGGCGCGTCCGCTTCCTCTGTCCAAGGTTTAGGCGCTGGCCCCGTTTCCCTGGCCGGTTTCCATGAAGACATTCCCCCTGCCTCTTCCAGTGGCCTGCCGGATCTTGACCGGGTGCTGGGCAGCGGCCTGCAACCCGGCGGAGCCGTGCTTCTGGGCGGCGAGCCTGGTATCGGCAAGTCCACGCTGCTGCTGCAACTGGCCGGGCAGGTGGCCAAGTCTGGACGCACGGCTGTATATTTTTCTGGCGAGGAATCCCTGGGCCAGTTGGCCGCCCGGGCCAGGCGCCTGGGTCTGGACCATCCGGGGCTGCTGGCCGCGAGTTCCACCAGCGCGGGCGAGGCTGTGGATATTCTTGGCCGGGCGGACGCTCCGGCCCTCATCGTGGTGGATTCGGTGCAGACCATGGTTTCGGCCCAGGCCGACGGCGTGCCCGGCACGCCGTCTCAGGTTCGGGCCGTGGCCGGTGAGTTGGTGGAGGCGGTGAAGAAGGGCGCGTGCACCCTGATTCTGGTGGGCCACGTGACTAAGGAAGGGCTCATCGCTGGGCCGAAGATTCTGGAACACATGGTGGATACCGTGTTGTATCTGGAGGGCGACCGGCAGCACTTCTACCGTATTTTGCGCTCCTTCAAGAACCGTTTCGGCCCCACCGACGAGCTCATGGTGCTGGAAATGCTGGGCGATGGCATGATCCCGGTGCCGGATCCCTCCACCTACTTTCTGGGCGAGCGCGATGAAACAGCCAGCGGCTCTGCCGTGGTGCTGGCTCTGGAGGGCAAACGCCCCTTTGCCGTGGAAGTGCAGGCCCTGGTGAGCAAATCCTTCCTGGCCATGCCCCGAAGGACCGCTCTGGGCCTGGATTTGAACCGGCTGAACCTGCTGCTGGCGGTGCTGGAAAAACGGCTGGGCCTGCGCTTGGGCCAGTCGGACATTTACGCCAAGACCGGCGGCGGGTTGAAGCTCACCGACCCCGGCCTCGATCTGGGCCTGATTGCGGCGGTGCTCTCTTCCTACTATGATCGTCCCCTGCCGCCCCGGGCGGTTTTCTGGGGAGAAGTGGACCTCTCCGGCCGCATCCGCCCGGTCTCGGGCCAGGACGCCCGCCTCAAACAGGCCAAACGCCTGGGCTACAAGCCCATCTTTCAGCCCCTGAACGAGGGCAAGGGCGTGGCCACGCTGAAAGATTTGCAGCGGGCGCTGTTTGGGGCGGAGTAGGCCTCAAGTCGCAGGGTTGGTCGTATGAGTCTGTAAGGCAACTCGCCAGTTCCTCCGACGAATGCCCATTCCCTGCTCAGTCGCTGATGATCTGCCCTTCGGTGAGCACCCTCACGAAGTCTCTGAAAATATCCCCGCACAGCCGACCGACTTCCACATCCTTGCTGATGATCTTCAAGGCCTCGAAGGGATTGTAGGGTTTGGAATAGGGCCGCGACGAGGTGAGGGCGTCGTAGATGTCCGTCATGGTCACGATGCGTACGTGGTGGGGGATGCGGCGGGCCTTGGCAGGGTAGCCGGTGCCGTCGAGCTTTTCGTGGTGGTGGATGATGCATTCCACGGTCAGGGGATCAAGGTCCATGCTCTGGGTCAGGGCCAGGCCTGCAGCCGGGTGCTTGTGGACCTCCAGGCGTTCATCCATGGTCAGACGGCCTTTTTTGTCCAAGATATGTCGAGGTATTTTGATCTTGCCGATATCATGCAGGAAGGCCCCGGAAGCGATGCGTTTGGCCTTTTGCCTGTCATATCCTTGGTCGATCAAGAGGATCAGCGTGTAGATGGAAACATTCACACAGTGGCTGTAGGTACGGTAATTGTGGGAGAGAAGTTCCGTGACGCTTTTTACGACGCCATCTTTTTTTGACAGATAATCGTAAGTGTTACTGGCAAGTGTTTCAATTTTTTCTCGGATGGAATTATCAGGAAGTGTTTTTTCACGGCACTGTAAAAGGTGTTTTCCAAGTATGATAGAATAGTCATACAGCATGCGTGACCGTTCCTGAATTGGAATGCTGTCATCTTGGAGCACACCGGAAAAATTCTTTTCTATGTAATCTTCGTAGCTGGAGATGTCTTCGGAGTGGACATACAGCGTGTCCACTCCGTGCTCTGCCAGACGGTGCTTGTGGTGGCCGCTCAACTCCCCATGTTTTGCAAAAAGCAGATAATGACGGCCCTTGCGGACGTATACATCAAACTTGATGCCGCAATCGTAGGACACCAGCATGGTCGGGATGGGGGTGAAGTCTTCCGGGGGGGTCTGGAGCATATGGCAAGGCCTTTGGTTAGGCCACGTCCCAGACCGCTCCGGCCGGGGTATCTTTTACTTCTACGCCCATGGCCGCGATTTCGTCGCGAATGCGGTCGGACTGGGAGAAATCCTTGTTTTTACGGGCTTCCTGGCGGGCGGCCAGCAGCGCTTCCACGGCAGAGGCAGCGATGCCCTTGCGCTGGGCCTTGCTGTCGCGCAAGGCTACAAGGAACTGGGCGGGAGTACTGCTGAAAACACCGAGAATCGTCGAAAACCTCTCGAAATCCTTGAGAATGCGCTCAAGAAGTTCCTTGCCGCCCTGGCTTTTACGGAGCCCCTTGTCTTCCATGATGCGTCCGGCTAGGCGGACGATGCCGAAAATGTGGCCGAGCGCGGCAGCGGTGTTCAGGTCGTCGTCCATGGCCTGGGTAAAGGCGGCTTCCAGTCCGGTCAATTCCTCGGCAAGCGGAGCCGGGGCAGGAGAGGCGCTCCATTTGGTGGCGGTTAGCACTTCCTGGGCCTGGGCCAGGGCGGCGTAGATGCGTTTGATGCCTTTTTCGGCTTCGTCGAGGGCCTCGGTGGAGTAATCCAGGGGGCTTCTGTAATGGGAAGTTATCAGGAAGAAGCGCAGCACTTCGGGCAGGCAGTAGGCGAAGATGTCCCGAATGGTCACGAAGTTGTTGAGCGACTTGGACATTTTTTCGGAGTTGATCTGCACGAAGCCGTTGTGCACCCAGAATTTGGAAAACTCCTGGCCCGAATCGGCCTCTGTCTGGGCGATTTCGTTTTCATGGTGCGGAAAGATCAAATCCTGGCCGCCGCCGTGGATATCGAGGGGCAGGCCCAGGAGGTCTTCGCTCATGGCCGAGCATTCCAGATGCCAGCCGGGGCGACCGAGGCCCCAGGGGCTTTCCCAGGTGGGTTCGCCGGGCTTGGCGGCCTTCCACAGGGCGAAATCCAGAGGGTCTTCCTTTTCTTCGCCCGGAGCCACCCGCGCGCCGGATTGCAGCTCTTCAAGATTGCGGCCCGAGAGCTTGCCATACGCCTTGAAGGCCCGCACCCGGAAATAGACATCGCCCGAAGGCGTGGCATAGGCGTGCCCACTGTCGATGAGGCGCTGAGCCAGGGCGGTCATCTGGCCGATGTATACTGTAGCCCGCGGTTCGAGGTCGGCCCGCAGGATGGCCAGCTTGTCCATGTCTTCATAGAAGGCGTCGATGTATTTTTGGGCCACGGCTTCGGAGGACAACCCCTCTTTGATGGCGCGGTTGATGATCTTGTCGTCCACGTCGGTGAAGTTGCGGGCGAAACGCACCGTGAGGCCGGTCTGGCGCAGATAGCGAACCAGCACGTCGAATACCACGGCCGAGCGGGCGTGGCCGATATGACAGTAGTCGTAGGCTGTGATGCCGCAGACATACATGTTGACCAGGCCGTCATGGACCGGGATGAAAGGCTCTTTGGAGCGGGTGAGCGTATTGTAGAGCTGCATGGCGTCTCCTGATGTACGGGCCGTTTTCCTGCCGCAGCCAGGGGGCAAAGTCAAGGATTGGCCTGTGTTGCGGCGATGGCCGTGGCTGTGGCGTAGGCCTTGATGCCTAGCTTTGCCCCGGTGAAACCCAGGTGTTCCTCTGTGGTGGCTTTGACGTTGACAGCCTCCGGGGAAAGACCAAGCAATCCCGCCACGTTGCGCCGGATATGGTCGCGATGGGGGCCGACCTTGGGTATCTGGGCCACCACGGTCAGATCCACGTGGCACAGGGTCAATCCGGCCGGGCCGAATTTGGCCAGGATCTCACTGACCAGCACGCCGCTTTCGATACCGGAAAATTGTGCGTCAGTATCCGGGAAGTGCTGGCCGATGTCGCCTTGGCCCAGGCAGCCCAGCAGGGCGTCGGCCAGGGCGTGGAGCAGCACGTCGCCGTCGGAATGGGCTATCACCTGTGGCGCTCCGGCGATGGGTGCGCCGCCCAGCACCATGGGCCGTCCCACTGTACCTTCGGGGCTTTTGGCCGTGACGTAGCGGTGCACATCGTAGCCGAAACCCACGCGGGGCAGGGCCAGGACCGGGGCGTTGGCCGCCAGCAGGCGCAGATCCTGCGGAGTTGTGATCTTCACGTTATCCTCCGAACCTTCAACGACGGTCACGGCGACGCCTACGGCTTCGGCCAGGGAAGCGTCGTCGGTGACGTCGAGCCCTTCACTCCTGGCTTTGGCAAAGCCCTGTTCCAGCACGGAACGCCTGATCCCCTGGGGGGTCTGCACGGCCACCAGCCTGTCGCGGTTGGGGGTGGCCGAAACGTAGCCGTTGGAAACTTCCTTGATGGTATCCTTGACCGGCACTGCCGGGATGACCGCGTCGGCTCCCTGGCGCAGGGCGTCGAGCACCCTGACGATCACCTCGGGGGTGACGAAGCAGCGGGCCGCGTCGTGCACCAGCACATGGCTGCATTCGCGGGGTAGGGCGGCCAGGGCGTTTTCCACGGAATCCTGGCGGCGCGCGCCGCCTGCCACTGTTTTCCAAGCCAGGCCCAAGGGGGCCGTGGCCTCAAGGGCGGAAATGCGGGCCGTCATGGCTTCGTTTTCATCTGGAGGCAGGGCGAAAATCAACCCGGCTATGCCGGCGACAGGGCTGAAGGCTTTGGCCGCGTGCCAGAACAGAGGCGCGCCCCGGTGTTCCAGAAACTGCTTGCGGGTGGCCAGGCCTGCCGAAGCCATGCGGGAGCCGATTCCGGCGGCGAGCAGGATGGTCCAGGTGTTCATGGTGCCCGCTGGGAAAAAGGTTGAAGGAGCAAGGGGCCTGTAAACGCATGCGGCGCGGCCCGTTCGGCACAATCACTTGGACCGCGCGGGCCGCGCCGGAAAAAAAGGGAGCCAGACGTAAGCCGGGTTTTGTTCCCCGCCGAGGCGGGGCGGCTATCATTCCTCTAGGACGACGGTTACCCGCCGCCTCAAGCAACCTACCCGAAAGCATCGGCCGGGCCGGCCTCAAGCGCTTTCCTATTTGGTCTTGCTCCGAACGGGGCATGCCGAGCGTACCGCGTCGCCGCGGCACCTGGTGGGCTCTTACCCCACCGTTTCACCCTTACCGCCAGGCCGAGGCCCGGAGGCGGTTTGCTTTCTGTGGCGCTATGCCGGGGATCACTCCCCCTGGGCGTTACCCAGCGTCCTGCCCTGCGGAGCCCGGACTTTCCTCCCCGGGTTTCCCCGCGGCGACAGCCTGTCCGACTCCCGATACAAGCGTAGTCCCTCGTGGGGGACTGTCAAGGCTCAGCCGTTGGCAGCTTCAGCCGCAGCGGCTTCGGCCAGGATGTGCTGGGTCCAGTAGATCAGGCGCTGGCAGTTGGGGCAGGAGAGAATCTGCTGGCCCTTTTGCAGCTCGATATACGCCTGGGGCGGAATGGCAATGTTGCAGCCCGAGCAGATGCCGTGATCCACCGGCACGATGACCGGGTTGGCCAGCCTGGAGCGGATGAATTCGTAGCGCGAAAGGATGGGCGGCGGCAGCACCTTGCAGGCGGTCTTGCGATTGGTGTTGAGCACGTCCAGGCGCTTCTGAGCGCCTTCCATGCGGGTGGCCAGTCCGGCCCGGGCTTCTTCGAGCTCCGCGCGCACGGACGCGGCTTTTTCAGCCAGTTCCTGCTCGGCGGTGTTCTGGCGCTGCTGCTCTTCGGCCAGGGCGGCCTTTTCCTCGTCGCGGGAGCGGTTGAGCTTTTCCAGGGAATCCATTTCCCGCACCATGGCGTGGTATTCCTTGGAGTTGCCCACCTGCATCATCTTGGATTTGCTCTTTTTGAGCTTGACGTGATCTTCTTCCATCTCGCCGTCAAGGCGCTTGAGCTGGTCGTTGAGGTAGGTGAGCTTGTCGCGCACGAGTTCAGTCGTCTGCTCGATGTCCCGATAATTGTGTTCCAGGCCCTGGATTTCCAGGGGAGCGTTGGCCAGTTCGTTCTTCAGCGTAATCATTTCGCCGTCGATCTGCTGAAGCATAACCAACTGTTCAATCTGCTTGAGATACATTGCCAGCTCCTGGTGAAAGCGTTTCGACTGTTAGGGTCTGAGGATGGCGCGCATGGGGTCGCGACTGGCGAAAAAGCGCACGTCGAGGCCTTTTCCCGCGAATGATCCGGCCATGGACAGAGCCAGGCGGCGCATCATTTCCTCTTCCAGGGCGTGATGCCCTACATCTATGGTCAGGCCCATGGGTTCGAGTTCCAGCGCCTGGTGGTGTTTGACGTCTCCGGTAATGAAGACGTCCGCGCCCAGGGCGAAGGCGCGCGCGCCTGCCGAACCGCCGGAACCGGTGCAGTAGGCCACCCGCGCAATGGTTTGCGGCGTGTTGCCGACAAGAGTCCAAAAGGTGCGGCCCGTAAGCTGCCAGAGTTTGGCTGCGAAGGCCTCCCAGCCCATTGGCTGGGGAAGATTGCCGATCAGGCCATAGCCATAGGGAGTGCCGGGTTCCCGCAGGGTGATGGCGCAGGCGATGCCGGAAATGTCGTCGCAGGCGTTCAGGGCGCTGCGTACGGCGTTCCACTGCGGCGCGGGGCAAATGAACCCCTGGGGGGTGTGACGCAGCGCGTCGCGATCGAAATGCAGGCGGTCGAGGGTTGCACCCTCAGGCAGCTTCAAGGTGTCGAAGCCGTCCAGGGCCACTTCTTTGGCGATACCC
Source organism: Desulfovibrionales bacterium (assembly GCA_038248065.1). Lineage (GTDB taxonomy): Bacteria > Desulfobacterota > Desulfovibrionia > Desulfovibrionales > Desulfovibrionaceae > Fundidesulfovibrio. The sequence continues at coordinate 51,098 of JBBRUD010000012.1, forward strand.
ATGACCGAAGGGGTGGTTCCGGCAGGCTCGACAATGGTCTGCCCGGTAAGTTTCAGTTCGGCCGCCAGCCATGAGGCCGGGCCGCCCGGTGCGCAATCCAGGCTGGTGTGGGCGGCAAAAAGCCATGCACCCTGGCTGAAGAGTTTTTGAAGCACCCGGTGGTAGTCGTCCACGCGGTCGGGCATGCGGGGAGTAAGGCCAAGGGGATGATGGGTGAGCACCATGCCTGCGCCCCAGTCGAGGGCCTGGCCGATTACTTCGGGCGTGGGGTCCAGCGCCAGGGCCAGCTTGGCGGTTTCCAGTGTGGTTCCGGCGACCTGAACGCCGCAACGATCCCACGAGGCGGCCATATGGGGCGGGGCCGCCTGTTCGATGCTGGATATGATGTCGTGTATGATCATTGAATCAAAAAAGAAGGCGCTTTCCGGGTGAGCCCCTAGGAAAGCACCTTTCCGTTGAGTGTGTTTACGATTCGGGTGGAAAACGGTTCCGGCTGTGTGATGGCCAATGCTTCGTCCTTGATGGTGGGCCTACCAGGGTTCGAACCTGGGACCACCCGGTTATGAGCCGGAAGCTCTGCCAACTGAGCTATAGGCCCCCATGCTCATGAATGAACGAAGGTTCATATCACACGATTTTTTCGGTTGTCAACCTTCTGTTTGCACCGGCCGGGCTTTGGGGCAGGTGGATTTCACATGGGCGATGGCCGATCTGGCCGCCAGCGCGCCTTCGCCCACGGCCACGCTGATCTGCAGGAAGCCGCCGGTGCAGTCGCCTGCGGCGAACACGCCGGGGATGTTGGTGCACATTTCGCGGTCCACCTGGATGAAGTTGCCGTTGCGTTCGACGCCGAGGGTGTAGGCAAAATCAGTGGAAGAGGCCTCGCCCAGGGCGATGAACAGACCGTGGGCTTCCAGGGTGGTGCCGTCGGACAGGCCGATGCGCTTCAGACCGGCCAAACCCGAGAGGTCAAGCTCTCCGGTGAGGGAGGTTATTTTGCTTTGCAGCACGGCGATGCCGGCCTCGTCGAGCTTGCGGGCGATGTCTGGCGGGTAGCTTGGGGCTTTGCCCAGGGTGCAGATGCGCACGTTAGGGGTATAGGCCAGGAGTTCCAGGGCCTGGTTGGCGGCGAAAAGCCCTTCGCCCGCCACCACCACGGGTTTGCCCTTGTAGAAATAGCCGTCGCAAGAGACGCAGTAGGAGACGCCCTTGCCCTCGAAGGCGGCGAGGTCTGGAATGTTGGGCTTGCTCCGGGCCACGCCCGTGGCCAGAATGACGGCGCAGGCCTCAAACTCGCGGACATCTGTTTTCACCACGAACCCGCCGGCTTCGCCGTGGTGGACGCCGAGGACCTTTTCGCAGTCGATTTGCGTCCCGAACTTGGCAGCCTGACGGCGACCGCGAGTGATGAGCTCCTTGCCGGTGATGGTTGCTTCAAAACCGAAGTAGTTGTCGATGTCGTAATCGCCTGCGACCTTGGGGTCGCAGCCCACGATCTGTGTTTCCAGGCCGGCCCGGGCGGCGTAGATGGCTGCGGAGAGCCCGGCCGGGCCGCCGCCGATGATCAGGCATTGCGTCTTGTGCATGGTGAATCCTTGAGAGTGTTGATGAATATCCCTTAAATATATGCCCGACAGCCTGAAATGGCAAATGCGAGCGGTATCCGCAGTGCATGCGTCCAGGCGAAACTGTTGCCAGACCGTGCGTCATGGCCTATGCACGCAATCCATACTTCGGCCCACTGGCGCGCCACGATCTGGAGTCCTGCGGAATAACGGCCGAAAACAGGGTGGAAGAGAGGACGGATACCTGCGTATGAAACAAGCTCCCTTCGTAACCGGTGACGGCCAGTTGGTGGAAGCCAGCGCCATCCATTTCAATCAGGAACTGGCAGCCCCGCAGTTGTTTGGCGTCATGCGCTTCAGCCACACCAGCGACGCCCTGCGCGGCCTGGTGCGCGACATAGCCGACCGGGCCAGAACCAAAGGCCGCCCTCCCGAAGATTTTCTCGATATTTCCGGCCGAAGCGGCCACTCCCGCATCGGCATCGACATCCAGTTCGCTCCGGGCGGGCCGCAGATTTCCGACAGCGCCAAGACCATCGAACTGCCTGTGGTGGTCACGGCCCTGAACAAGCATCTTGCGGAATCCCTCTCAGATTTACAGACCCTCACGGGGCAATCCCCAGTGGATATCGGACGCCTTTTTGTCCCCCTTTCCGACCATCTGGGCTTCGACGAAGTGCAGGCCGCCCTCGACGGGGAGCAGTTGCTGCTGCCCGAAAATTATGAGGTGAGCGCCGACGGCGTGGTGGAAATTCCCCTGGAGAACGTGCGCTATATCCTCTCCCAGCGGCTTATTTCCATTCCCAATAATTTTGCCGAGATGATCATTCGCGGCAAGCACGGCATGTCCCTGTTCCAGCAGCTGGCCCCCTCGGGCCTTTCGGAATGGCTGGCACCCAAAGAGTTTCTAGTCAGCGCCATGCGCATCTCCCTGGGGCCGTACATGGCGTTTATCGAGCGCCAGCTTTCCGACCCCATGGTCTTCCACTTGGCTTCGCGTCTGCTCGACGGGGTGCGCACCACCGGCATGACCACCCTGCGCCAGGCCGAAATTTACAATCGCGGTGATACCTCGACGGCCTGTAGCCAACTCCGGGTGCGGCTGCGCCTGTATCCAGCAGACGAGCGGGTGGCGGCCATTGCCCAGCGTGTGCTCACACCGGCGAAAGCCTGCTCCATCCTGACGCGCGGCGTGGATTTTGCCGAAATCACCGACCTCTTCAACCCCACGGCCTGCAAAAGCCTGTTCGACGAGATATCCGCCTCTCCTGAACACAGCGGGCAGTACGGGCGCCTCCTCATGCCCGGAAAAATCGTGAACATTCCCTGGGAACAGGAAGACGGCCATTGGATTCCCGAATTCCAGTGGCGGCTGGTCTACGAGTGCGCCCGGGGCAACTTGCCGGAGATGGTGCTCTCCGAGGGCGAGATTCCCAAACGTTTCCGGGGCTTCCTGCAAGACCTCAAATACGTGGGCGGCGAGCAGAACCTCTCCAAGGTATTCGTGGCCGACGGATTGCCCTCGGTGGATACTCTGCGCGTGCTCAAGCGCAACGGCGTGGGCGTGGTGGTCATCCGCAGCATCAATATCCGCGCGGGCCGCAATGGGGCCAAGCCGGATTACTACCTGGACCAGTCCTCCTACGAGGAAATCGCCCGGCTCTCGCGGGAGGGCATGCGCTTCTACATGCTCTTTGAAGATGCGGACGGCTCGCACGTGCGGGAATTCACCGGCGGTTTCTGGGTGACTGCCGAGGGCAAGGAACGCCTTGGGGGGCTGCACACCACGGCCGCGCTGTTCGGCTCCGTGGTAGAAGAGCTCAAGCCCATCCTGATGCCCCAGCTTGAAGCCTTTTTTCAGGCCCTGGCCGCCGACCCCAGATTGGGTGAAGGACTGGCCATCGCCCATGGCAGCGGTCCCGGCGTGATGAAGGCCGTGGACGACGCGGCGGCACGCCACGGCATCTACCGCATCGGCGTGGGCATCGACGGCGAAAAGATAGGCCAGGAGACCAACTTCAGCCCCGAGGCTATAGTCCAGTTCGAGAACATCGCCCTGAACACCCGCCAGGACATCCTGGACAGGCGCTCGCTGTTCAAAGTGTTCAATATTGGCGGCTACGGTACCTGCTATGAAATCAACATGGCCCTGACGTTCATGAAGATCGGCCACTGCCTGCCCGCGCCCTACGTCTTCGTGGATCCCATGGGCCTGGGCAAGGGCGGCGGACACCTGTGGCGGGCCACCATCGAGCAGTTCCAGGAGCTTTCCACGGCCCACAAAGTAGGCAAAGCCGAAATTCCGCCCCTTGGCCCCATGTGGGTGGTGAACTGCTGCCATCTGGTCAATTCGTATCCCGAAGCCCTTCAAGTCATCCAAGGCTTCCTGGACGACCCCTCTGCCTATTGGGAAGCCGTGGGCATAGACCGTACCAAGGTCATTGCCGCCAGGGACAATCTGGCCAGGGCCGGGGTGGTGATACCGCCCTACATCCGTACGGCCCTGTTGAACTTGTGAGGGGTGTTTGGAGAAGTTGGGACAGAATTTTTTTTGAAGAGGCCTCCGGCGGCCAAAGGGGCACTGCCCCTTTGGAATCCCTTTTATTTTCTGTGGTTTATGGTTGACGATAGACGTGATGGCACTCGCAGCGAAAGAGTGCGCGCTCTGCCCGGCAGGCGCAGGCGTGTGGACAACCGGCCCGAGTTGGGTGATTAACAAAGTGGAGCGATATACTGAAAGTCTTGCCACGAGCGTACTCGTCCGCAGGCGGGCGGCGGCAAGTCAATCCGTAACATCCCGGCACGAAGAGGTGTGACCATGGAATGGGTTGAAAGCGTCAAAAGTTTTTTTGGCGGGTCGAAAAAGGATCTCACCGATCCTCAGGTCCGTAAGGAAGCCTTTGTTCTGCTGACTGAAATACTTGGTGAGGCCAAATGGGACGAATTCGCCTTGGTGGTGCGCCAGAGCATCATCGGCAGGCACCCGGTGCAGAAGCCGTCCTTTGCCGACATGAACGAAGAAATGAAGGACGTACAGAAACTCTTCGCCGCTTGGTTGGAATAACAGAACCGCTGACGAAGTGAGCGGTATCAGGCCGTTATCCCTGTGCTGAAGCGGAAGTCGGCGCAACAGGCCACTTCCGCTTCAGGCCTTGCCCCCCTGGAGGCGCAGGGTGACGATGGCGGCTTCCCACTCCGCAGCCTCCATCTGGGATTTCTCCAGTATTTCGAAGAACTCGCCTTTGTCGAGGTGGAAGCGTTTTTCGCTGGCGTGTTTTGTCTTGAGCCAGTGCAGGTTGTCATTGGCCTCGTCTATTCCCGAGGCGTCAAACCAGGCGATGGGTGCCCGGCCATCGATTCCGCACTTGAATACCACATAGCGTTTATCCATTGTCTGTCTTTGCCTTGGTTTGTGCACCGTCGTCAAGATGCGGGTGAGAATCTCGTCAGCTTTTGCCAGTGCACGTGGACGGGCATACCCTTTTAACCGGGCATGGAGCCTCTGCGCCGCGCCCTGGAAATTTGCCCAGAATTCCATGAAGCCGACAGGCTGGTGGGCAATATTTCCGTTGGGGCTGTGAACGGAAGCGTTGATGCCGGGGATACTTCCGGCAGCGGTTTACTGCCGATGAGCGGCCTGCCGCACTGATGTCTTCCACGTGCCTCAGAGCGCCTCTTCCTCCGGTTTTGCCGATCGCACAGCCATCTCCAACGCTTTTTTGATGTCTTGAAGCAGCGTGGGGTCGTCGATTACCTCTTCCAGCCGGTTTTTGTTCACCAGATTATGGTAGGAGGAGCGCAACGGTTCCGCACAATTTCCAGGCATGCCGCCAAACACGCTGGCCAGCTTGTCGGCAATGAACAGGGCGGTCAGGTGGCGCTGGGCTGAGGCTCCCAGATTCAAGGAAAAACGGTCGACCGTGCCAGGGGCGTGATGGTGTTCCAGGGCCAGGGCCACAAGTTCCGGGAAATGCCATTCCTGTGCGATGAGCTTGCCCGCCAGAGTGTGGTTGATCCCGAAGAGGTCGTTTTCATCTTCCACGGAAAAGCTTTGATCGTAGGCCATGCTTTCGTCCTGGCCACGGTCCACCAGGGGGGACGTGGCGATGATGAACTTGCCCACGTCGTGCAGCAGGCCCATGGTGAAGAGCGTGCCCGGTTCCACGTCGTCGAAGGCTCTGGCGACGTGGGTGCAGCATACCGAGGTGAGGGTCAGGTGCTCCCACAGTTGGTTGAAATAGTCGCGCAGTTGCGGGTCGTTGAGATCCACCAGATGGACCATGTGTTCACGGTAGGCAATGTTCTTCAGGTTGACCAATCCCAACACCAGAATGGCCGAGGGCACGGATTTCACTTCACTGTGCAGGCCGAAATAGGCGGAATTGGCGCAATGTAGAATCTTTCCCGAGAGCAACGGGTTGTTCATGATGGTCTGGGAGAGCTCGGTGAGCCTGATTTTGGGGTCGTCGAGCGATGTGAGAACCTTGTAACTGGTCTCGAAGACTTTGAGCGCCTGGATCCTTTTGCCCATCAGGCGAAGCAGAGCGGGTTTCACCTGCTCAAGGCGCATGATTTTTGCGGGTGGTACATGGTCCGTATTGTTAAAAAGCTGGCTCAGGCAGGTTTTCAGGCCCTGGCGCCAGGTGTCCATCTCCTGGGGCAGGCCCCGTAGGGACATGATCTCGTGGCCTTTTCCCTGGAAATACTTTGCCCAAAGGTCGGCATGTCCGGCATCCACATCGCTCAGAGTCATGTTTTCATGGGAGTGCAGGGGAATGCCTACCTCGCTACGGGGGGTCTCCGCGTTCCGGGCGTGCTGGTCCCGGAGTATCTTGATCATCAAGATCACGGAGAGCAATCCCAGTACGATGGCAATGATATTCCACATGGGCAAACTCCTCAGATTGGCCGCATTCTGCCATAGGGACACGGTCACGTCGATAGGCTTCGTGAGTATTGCGTGAGGGCCCCATCTTCTTCGTGAAAGGGGCTGCTCTCTGTGAGACGTTTGGTTGGTCGGGCTGGCCGCGCTTCCGGGCGGAGTAGGTGAAGCAGTAGCGGCTTGTCCTTCTCCATGAAGTCCCGTATTCTTGACAGGCAGCGAGGGGATCATTACAGGCGCAGCTGCCCCTTCCGGCCTTGACAGGCCCCTGCCATGGTTATGTTTATCTTTGAAACCTTGTGTATCTTCCACGCGCTTAAAAAGGACGTGGAACGTCTTCATGGAGGCAAGTGTGAAAAGCCGCTCCATCATCGGAATAAAAACTATTGTGTTGGGAACTCTTCTTTTGCTCTGTGTTTCTACGCAGGCTTTTGCCTATCGTGGATATTACGGCTACCACGGAGGGAATGGCTACGGCAACGGAGCAGCGGCTCTTGGCGGTTTTTTTGCGGGAGCTGTCGTTGGTGGCCTTTTAGCCGCCCCGACCTATACCCGGCCTCCTGTGTACTACGCTCCTCCCGCGTATTATCCGCCTCCTGTGTACTACGCTCCTCCGCCGGTGTACTATCCTCCTCCGGCGTATTATGCTCCTCAGCCTTACCCGTATCCTCCTCGGTATTGAGCTCACGGTAAGGTCTACCGGCCTCTTCAGGCAACAGAGTACTGGCGCAACGCGAGAGTGTTGCGCCAGTTTTTTGTTGTTTGGAAAACGGAGGGCAGGGTCAGAATCTTGACCGGATTGCGGCGGACCTGAATGAATGGGAGCGGTTTTAGCGAGACACATGGCCGCATCGGCTCAGGAGAACTTCCTGGGGGGGGGCCATCCTGCATACTGCCAGGCCCGTGCTGACGGTAAGGTAGCGCGTGTGTTTCGTTCCTATGCGAGGGGGGCGGCCAACTTCCGGCTGAAGGCCGGGGCCTGCTTGAAGGCGGCGAGCGCCTTTTCCGTTGTTTCGTGGATTTCAAACATGGTGTTGAGCCGAGCCATGGCGAACATGGACTTCATTTCCGGCTTGAGATTGGCAATCTTCATGTCTCCTCCCGCGTTGTTGACCATGTGAAGGGTCGACACCAAAACCGAGAGGCCGGAGCTGTTTAAAAAGTGGAGATTACCAAGATCTACCACAAAATTATTCGAGCCGGACGTGATCAGGGCTGAGATCGTCGAGGTGTATGCGGCAGCAGTGCCGGCGTCGAGGCGCCCTTCAATCGATAGCACCAAGGCGTTCTTTTCCTGACGTTCGTTGATGATCATGCGCTGTATCCCCTTGGAGTATTCAAATGCACCTGCGGGAAGGCAGCGACTGGACTGACTTCCGGCGATGATCTTATGCTATAATCGTGCCATTTCAATGACAACAAGGGGTTGGTAACGCTGTGAGCCCTCCACGCCGTTGAATTCGCACATGGCGGCTTCGATGGCGCAGGTTGCCGCAGGTGGCACCAAATGGAAGTGTATTAACGCTTGAAGGGCTGGATTGCCCTAGGGTTTTCTTGGACACCATCTTGGACGTATACGATGGTCGTCCAGGAGGTGTCGGATGGGGAACGAATCTTCAACGCCCAAGCGAATCTGGGCCAAACACAAGACCCAAGCCGTTCTCAGGCCTCTTCGGGGCGATGACCTTGAACTCGTAAGCCGGGACTTGGGAGTCACGGCGGCCCCTGGACGTCTAACGGCAAAGACAGGCATGCCAAAAAGCGGCATGAGCTCAACCAGACTCTAGCTTAGAAACGCCGCAAACCTGTCCAATCTACCGGGACCACCTCACCAGCCGGAAGTCTCAACTTTCGAATGGCACTGACGATGGGGGGGTACATGGGGATGAACCGGACTGCCTGCACCGGGTGGAGGCCGCGGTCGAGTGTTCTCCATGGGTGTGGGGATGAACCAACCACCCATTTCAGCCAAATCGGGGTGAATTCCTACCCTTTGACTGTGATTGCACGGTGCTGTAGAGGTTCTTATGCTTCGGCTGCGGATGTGGCTGGTCTCAGGAGATCAGGCGTCCGTGTTCCCCCTGGATTGTCGGGGGGATGAACCAGCTATGTAGAACTGTATAAATTTGTTCCCCACTTTTGTGGGGATAGATCGCTAAATCGTAACGAACGATGAAAGAGTACGGTCCTCACCCATCCAGGCGGTGAGGACGGCCTAGTTTTGAGCCCCTTCTCGTCTCCCCCAGGTTTCGTCCTTCTTACCTGCGACTTCCTATCATCTCAGTAACCGGTAATATTTTTATACTATTATTATATATGTTTACGCAGTATGTTTAAAAATATGAAGTCTATATAGAAATGATGCTAGACAACCATCAATTGTTCAGCTAGGATTCAAAAGAAGATGACCCAAAACGATTTGCCTCGTTCTGGGTCAAGTTCCCCATCCCCGAAATGAGGTCGGGTTGGGCTTGTCGTCCGACAGGCGGACTGTGTTGCAAATTAATATTAATTCTGCCTGTATCGCTCGTCAAGGGAAATACCTCGCCACAAACGTGGGGGGACCTATGCAGCCGCCATAATATCCTTTCCTAGTCGACTAGGTGGCCTCTCCCGCTTTCGCGGTTGGGGAGGCCATCTAGCCAGATACTCTTCTTATGTATGCAATAATTATCGCCAGGGAAGTTCGCTTGAGAACTATTCTTGTACCGGTGGTATTGTCAAAGCATTGCGTGCATGGCATGATATAATGAGTTTCCATAGAGTCTGCGTCGTAAATCCTTTAACCCATAAAGGAGGCCGAATGGCGTTTGATCTGCTGGAAGAATGCTGGATTCCCGTCCGGCGACGAAAGTCCGGGGTTGCTCGCATTGCTCCCTGGCAGTTGGTGGAGGACTACGTCACCGACCCGGTGATGTCCCTGGATTTCCCCAGGGCGGACCTCAACGGGGGCGTGGTGCAGTGGCTTATCGGGCTGCTCCAGACGGCCTATGCTCCTTCGGAGGAGCTTGATTGGCGCGACCTTTGGCATGAGCCTCCCAAAGCGGAAGAGCTGCGCCGGGCGCTGGGCGAGGAATCCGGCGCTTTCCTCCTGGACGGCGACGGTCCGCGCTTCATGCAAGACCGCACCTTGACCGCCAAGGAGGCCGGTGAAACATCCCCCGTGGCGGCGCTGTTGGTGGAGACTCCGGGCGAAAACGCCGAAAAGAACAATACCGATCTGTTTATCAAGCGCGGCCAGGCGGTGCGCATGTGCCCCTCCTGCGCGGCGGCGGCCCTGTACACCTTGCAGACCAACGCGCCCGCTGGCGGCGTGGGGCATCGCACCGGCCTGCGTGGCGGCGGGCCGCTGACCACCCTGGTGCTCGGCCCCAAGGACGACACCCTGTGGCGCACCCTCTGGGCCAACGTGCTGCCTGCGGACGCCGTGCAGAGCTGGGTGGGCAACCACGACGCCCCCCGCGCCTTCGGCGTCTATCCCTGGCTGGCTCCTACCCGTACCAGCGAAAAGGGGCAGCGGATTGAGCCCATTGAGGTGCATCCGCTTCATGCCTACTGGGGCATGCCCCGGCGCATCCGGCTGGTTTTCGAGAACGGCGAGGCGGCTGCCTGCCAGCTCTGCGGCCTGGAGACCGAGGCCTCCGTCAGCCGTTTCCATGCCAAAAACTACGGTAACAATTACTCCGGCACATGGCGGCATCCGTTGTCGCCCTATACCGAGGGCAAGGACGCGCTCATCGCCCTGAAGGGCACCCCGGACGGCGTCGGTTTCAGATTGTGGCACGGCGCGGTGGCCAGCGAGCCGGACGTCAAGAACGGCCGTGTTCCGGCCTTGGTGGTCAGCTACTGCATGGACAACCGACCGGACGACCTGGACCCGAAGAGTCGGAGGATCCGGCTCTGGGCCTTCGGACCGGACATGGACAAGATGAAGGCCCGCTCCTGGGCCGAGGGGATCATGCCTGTGCTGACCTCGCTGCCGGGCATGGACGCAAGGCAATACCACGCCGACGTGCTCAAGCTGGTCGCCGCCGCCGAAGCGGCGGTCAAGGCTTTGCGCCAGGCGGTGCGCTACGGCCTGCTGCCCAAGTTGGACGCCAAGTTCGACGCCAGTTTGCTCCAGGGGGTGGCACTCCTGTTCTGGGCCGCAACGGAGCAACCGTTTTATGCGGCTGTGGACCGGCTGCACAAGGCTCGGGCGGCAGCGGAAGATACCGAGCAGCTCCGCCGTGGTTGGCTGGCCGCGTTGCACACCCAGGCGATCCGAATCTACCGCCGGAAGCGCGATGAACTGATGGACTGGCGCATGGCCCCGGAGCAGGCCGTGGTCAAGGAAGTCTGGCTGGAGCGCAAGCTCTCGCCCGGCGACAAGGAGCTGGCGAACATCCTCTACTTGCCCGCGCCCCTGCGAAAACCCGGCAAAGGTGGCGGCAAGGCCGCCTAGGAGACACCATGGCCGAAACGAAACACTGTGCCTCGTACGGTGACCCGAAGGTGCTGGACGCTCTTGAATCATGGCACAAGGCACTCATCGACCCTAAAGCCGATCGCGGCTTGCAGGCGGAACTGCGCCGCTGCCGCACCCCGGAGCAAGTGCTCACCACCCGCGCCTTTCAACGCCTCTGGGCGTCGCTGGGATCGCCGGGCGGAGCGGGCACTCCCGACCTGGATCTTGCCCTGCGGCTGGCCCTGGCCTGCGGCGTGCTGGCGCATGCCAAAAAGAGCGTCAAGAGCGATTCCGGTCAGCCCGGCAAGCCTGTCACCTTCGCCACGCTGCTGGCCCAGCCCAAACCGGGCCAGAACGAACCCCGCATGTCCCACCTGCGCCTGCGCCGCTTGCTTTCCATCGACGGCGCGGAGACCGACAAGCTCATGGCCGAACTCATCCGGGCCGTGCGCTTGGCGGGCGACCAGGTCGAGATCAGGAGCCTGTCCAGGGGCGCCATGCGCTGGAACGACGACACCCGCCGCGACTGGACCTTTGCGTATTACGGCGCTTCCGCCACCACCAGCTGATTCCAGGAGACCATAATGACCACCTTCATACAGCTTCACCTGCTCACCAGCTATCCCCCGGCCAACCTCAACCGCGACGACATGGGCCGCCCCAAGACCTGCACAGTGGGCGGGGTGGAGCGGCTGCGCATCTCCTCCCAGAGCCTCAAGCGGGCCTGGCGCACCTCGGCGGTGTGGGAAAACGCCCTGGCCGGGCATGTAGGCAAGCGCACCAAGGAAATGGGCGTGAACATCTTCAAAGCCCTTACCGAGGGGCTGTCCTTGCCTGATGTCATCGCGGGCAACAAGATTGCTCCCACGCTGGAGAAACTCAAGGAAAAGCCCGCCCGCGAGGCAGCTAAAGCCATGGCCGCCGTGTTTGGCAAGCTTGATGACGGCAAGGGCGACAAGGGCGCTGACGCCGAACCCGCTGGAGAGCAGGAAGCCGCCGAATCCAATGCATTGAAAGACCTCCGGCTCAAACAGCTGGCGCACTTTTCGCCCGAGGAGATCTCCGCGCTTGCCGAACTGACCGAACAGGTGCGCCAGACCAAGGCAACACCCAAGGACGACGCCTTGAACCTGTTGCGCAAAAACCTGAGCGCGGCGGATATCGCCCTGTTCGGGCGCATGCTGGCCGACACTCCGGCGCATAACGTGGAGGCGGCCTGCCAAGTGGCCCACGCCTTCTCCGTGCAGCGGGTGCTGGTGGAAGACGACTTCTTCACCGCCGTGGACGACCTCAACCGCAACGACATGGGTGCCGGACACATGGGCGTCTCCGAGTTCGGGGCCGGGCTGTTCTACCTCTACGTCTGCGTGGACCAGGACCTGCTGGTCAAAACTCTGGGCGGAAACGCCGCGCTGGCGCAAAAAGCCCTGGCAGCTCTGGTCGAGGCCATGGCCACGGTGGCCCCCACCGGCAAGCAGAACAGCTTCGCCTCCAGGGCCTACGCCAGTTATATCGTGGCGGAAATAGGGTCCAAGCAACCCAGGTCGCTGTCCGTGGCCTTTCTCGATCCTGTCAACGGGCCGGACATGCTGGGGCAGGCCGTCGTCCAGTTGGATACGGTGCGCACGAATATGGACAAGGTCTACGGTCCCTGCGCCGAAGGCCGTGCGACCTTGAACGCCGCCTCCGGTGAAGGATCGCTCCAAGAGCTCATCGACTTCATCATCGGGGGCTAGCCATGCCCTCCTATCTGTTGTTTCAACTCTACGGGCCGTTGCAGTCCTCCGGCGGCGTCAGTCCGGGCGAGCTTCGCACGACCGGAAACCATCCCGCCAAGTCGGCGGTGATGGGGCTTGTGGCCGGAGCTCTGGGCATCGAACGCGACCAGGAGGAGCGGCTCCGGGATTTGGCCCTGGGCTATTGGCTGGCCCTGCGTGAGGATGTTCCCGGCACACCGTTGCTTGATTACCATACCGCCCAGACCCGTCCGGGCAAACAGGGCCGGTTCGCCTCCCGCAGGTATGAGCTCTCCCAGGGTCTCAAGCCGGGCGAATCGCCAGCTCCCGCAGCCCCTGCCCGAGCGCCACAAGATCCCCAAGGCCACGCGCAAGGAGTACGAGGAGATGCTGAACGCCGACCAGCTCTACCTCAACTACCTGCACGACTGGCAGGTCTGCCTGGCCGGTTACCCACCGGGCCACACCCTCAAGTATCTCGGCTTCCCGCGGATCTCCGGCGTGACCCCGCA